>CAZDJG010000122.1:0-6828 GCA_964505695.1 uncultured Ruminococcus sp. | reverse complement strand
ATATCTATAGGGAACCTCTATAAACCTCCTTCACGGCAAATCCTCTATTGGTTCGGTCATCTGCTTCGTTATCAGACCTTGTAAGACAGCAAGTATTACTGCGGTCTGATGCCTTGCATCTGACCGAACCAATGGACGAGGCTTTGCTCGTGTCCCGGTTTATAGAGAACCCCATTTGTATGTATTGTACAACTATTTATATCTTTTTCAACAAGCAAAAATCTCCCGGCATACGCTGTCGGGGGATTTTTTTGAAGTATTCCTTTGTATGATCATCTGTCTGCCATAAGAGAGCATATCCTGTTGGAAAATTCAACCGGATCGTCTATCTGCATTCCTTCTATAAGCAGAGCCTGATCGTAGAGAATGGAGGCGTAATCCCTGAACTTTTCCTTGTCCTCGCCGTAAAGCTTCTGCATTGCACCGAAAATTTTATGGTTGGGGTTGATCTCGAGTATCTTTTCCGATTTTACCTTTTCATTCTGGGGATTCTGATTGAGTATCTTTTCCATTTCAAGAGAGATCTGACCGGAGCTTGAAATGCAGACAGGGTGGGATTTAAGCTTTTCGGATATCCTTGTTTCCTTTATTTTGCCGTCAAGAGCCTCGGTGATAAGCGAAAGCATATCCTTGTTTTCCTCGGCAAGCTTTTTGGTTTCCTCCTTCTGTTCCTCCGTGTCGATTCCCAGATCGCCCTCGGAAACGTTTTTAAATTCCTTTTCTCCGTGGCGCATAAGTACCTTTACGGCAAATTCGTCAACATTGTCGGTGAGGTAAAGTATCTCATAGCCCTTGTCCCTGAGCAGCTCGGTCTGAGGGAGCGCTTCGATCTTTTCTGCGCTGTCGCCCGCTGCGTAGTAAATGTATTTCTGATCCTCCTTCATTCTTGAAACATACTCATCGAGTGTGACAAGCTTCTTTTCAAAGGAGGAGGTGAACATGAGCAGATCCTCTACTGCGTCCTTGTCCCTGCCGTAATTGTCGTAAACGCCGAATTTGAGCTGTATTCCGAATGCTTTCCAGAATTTTTCGTAGTCATCACGGCTGTTTTCAAGCATCTTTTTAAGCTCGTTTTTCACGGACTTTTCTATGGATTTTGCGATCATTTTGAGCTGATGGTCATGCTGGAGCATTTCACGGGAAATATTGAGCGACAGGTCTGCGGAATCCACAAGTCCCTTTACAAAGGAGAAATAATCGGGGAGCAGATCGGCGCATTTGTCGGTGATAAGAACTCCGCTGGAGTAAAGCTGCAAACCCTTTTCATAGTCCTTTGAGTAGAAATCGTAGGGTGCTCTTGATGGAATAAAGAGCAGGGAGTCATATGTGACCATTCCCTCGACCTTTGAGTGGATATATTTCAGAGGATCGGTGAAGTCATAGAATTTTTCCTTGTAGAAATTGTTGTAGTCCTCGGGCTTAAGCTCGTTTTTGTTCTTTCTCCAGAGGGGGACCATGCTGTTGAGAGTCTCGTTCTCGATGTACTTTTCATATGCTTCGTCGGAGTAATCGTCCTCCTTTGCGTCCGGCTTTCTTCTTGTTTTTTCAATATCCATCTTAATGGGGAAACGGATATAATCGGAGTATTTTTTTACAAGCTCCTTTATCCTTGACGGTTCAAGAAATTCGTCGAAGCATTCGTTTTCCGTATCCTCCTTAAGGGTGAGGCGGATCTGTGTTCCGGGCTTTTCCTTATCGCATTCCTCAATAGTATAGCCGTCAACTCCCTGCGATCTCCAAACATAAGCCTTTTCAGAACCGTATGCTCTTGTGCGCACCTCGACCTCCTTTGCCACCATAAACGCCGAATAGAAGCCCACGCCGAACTGACCGATAATATCCACGTCGCCGGTATTTTCGTTTTCGTTTTTGAATTTGAAAGAGCCGCTGTTTGCGATAACTCCAAGATTGTTTTCAAGCTCGTCGGCTGTCATGCCGATGCCGTTATCGGTAATGGTGAGAGTACCATTTTCCTTGTCGGCTGCGATATCGATCCTGAAATCGTCCTTGCTCATGCCAACCTTGTCATCTGTAAGGGACTTGAAATAAAGCTTGTCTATGGCGTCGCTTGCATTTGAGATAAGCTCGCGCAGGAATATTTCCTTATGAGTGTAAATGGAGTTGATCATCATATCCAGCAGACGCTTCGATTCTGCCTTGAACTGTTTTGTTTCAGCCATAATAAGCACTTCCTTATTTTATTTTAGCACTTGATGATATAAAGTGTTAGCACTCCTTTTGCTTGAGTGCTAATAATAAGTATATACCCTTTTATTCATAAAATCAAGAGCATACGGAAGTTTTTTACAATTTATTAACATTTGTTCATTGTGACGTATTTTTCTTTTTTTTAATCGTTTGAGCATATTCGTATTTTGTGCATAATGATGAAACATTCAAAATGACATTGACTTATTTTGATAAATATGCTATTATTATTAAAACATTTAAATTTGAACAGAACTGGCGTTAACGCTTTTGCAATCGTTTTCACAGCTATTTTAAAGAAGGAGGAATTTTATTATGAATTACAAAAAGCTTGCGGCGGGCGTTCTTGCTCTGACCATGACCGCATCGCTTACCGCCTGCGGTGGCACGGGTTCGGAGGGTGAAACTACCGATGCCGATGTGACCACCACCTCTGCTACCGAATGGACGGGTGATGACGTTGAGGTCGATGCTCTTGATGAAACGCTTGATGTTGATATTTCGGGAAAATCCCTTAAATGGCTCGGCATTTATGACCTGAACCCTACCAATGATTCTCCGGAGAGAAGTCCGGAGCTTGCTCTCTTTGAGGATACTTACGGCGCTAAGATAGAATATCAGCCTACTACCAGCGACAAGCGCTTCGATGATCTTGCAACGTCTATCCTCGGCGGTTCTTCGCCGGATATTTTTGCATACGAGTGGAGAACCTTCCCCTACGATATTTCCAAAAGCCAGTATCAGCCTATAGATTCCCTTGTAAACTGGGACGATCCCAAGTGGGCTGACGTAAAGGCTGCTGCCGACAAGTTTATATGGAAGGGCGAGCATTATATTGCGCCTCTCGGATACAGCTTCAACGATACTCAGGTGCTTATGTACAACAAGACCACCATTGCAAACGAAGGACTTGAGGATCCTTATGAGTTGTATCTTAACGGAGAATGGGACTGGAATACCTTTGTGGATATGATGAAAACCTTTGTGGAAAACAACAGCACAGGCTCCGATAGATTCGGAATCGGCGGCTGGTGGGCAAACGCTTTTGTTTATACCGCAGGAGAAACGATGGTCACCTACGACGGCAGTAAGTTCGGCAACAATCTGAGAAGTCAGAAGATCGAAAAGGCTCAGGGCGTTATCGAGGATATCTTTAAGAACAACCTCATCAAGAGAGGCTGGATAGGCGGTGAATCCGCATTTGTCGATGACAGCATTCTTTTCTACTCTATGGGTACATGGGCATACAATGCTGCCGCAAAATCCCGTCCCAACGATGTTATCCAGATAGTTCCTTTCCCCAAGGATCCCGATTCGGATCAGTACTATGTTTCCAACAAGATATTTGCATATATGTGGGTAAAGGGTTCTGAAAACGCAGACTGCGTAAAGGCATGGTTCGACTGCAACAGAACCGTAAATTATGACGAGAAGTACACCGAGGCGACCAAGGAGAAATTCCTCAAGAACAACGACGGCTGGACCTCGGAAATGTATGATATCGCCATGGATTTCTATGACGAGGATAAATTCGTTCAGGCATATGATTACGGCTACGGACTGAGTACCTATATGGCAGATACTCTTATGTCGGAGCTTTATGAGGGTATTGCAAACGAGCAGTATGAAAGCTGGGTACAGGCTCGTGAGGAATACTACTCCATCGTTGATGAGGAGATCGCCGTTTATAACGACGCCGAATAAAATACAAAATATCCACAGCACCGCAGCGGAAATAAGCTGCGGTGTTGTTATTTTGTTACATTTTTTACCAAATTGTGATATTTTAATATTTCCAAAATCATTGCATTCATAAGAAAAATGTAGTATAATAAGTAAAAATAAATATAAATATAGGTGTATATAAGCAGGAAAGGATGGATACAAAATGAAAAGAAAGCTTTCTACGGCTGTAGCTGCATTTTCGCTTGCGGTACTTACTGCCATGCAGTTTACCGTCTGCGCTTTTGCCGATGTGCCGCAGGATAATGCCGCAGATACCCCAGCAGTTACCGAAATCACAGAACCGGACGTGACCGAACCCGATGTGACCGAACCCGATGTGACCGATACCGACATGACCGAGCCGACAGACGAGCTTGATCTTGACTGTGATGATTATGCGGCTATGTCTCAGGATATATTTGCTCTTGATGCACAGCTTGTGCTTCCCGAAGTGGGTGTTCAGGGCTTTTACATATCCGATGAGGAAATGGCGCCTGTCCGTATGCTTATTGACGAGGACAAGCAGCGTGCGGGTGAGGCTGACGCCGTTACCGAAACCTTGGATGCCTCCTATAATTACAGCACCAATTATTACTATAATCAGCTCAATACGGTGGAGCGTACTCTTTACAACAATATTGCAAACGCCTGCTCCTCGTTTATAAATTCAAGCACAAACCTGTCTTCCAGCTATCTTGATTACATTCAGTTTGATTCAAGCATTTCCTCAACAAGACTTAATCAGATAGTTCAGCTTTTCTATTACTCAAATCCCCAGTATTTCTTCCTTACAAACGGATACAGATACGGCTCGACCTATATGTACCCGATGATCTATTCTGATTATCAGTACTATAGCGCACGACGCAGCGCGTACAGCAGCATAAATTCCGTTACTTCTTCATGGATTAGCGAGATAAATAAGCTTTCAAGCGATATTGCAAAGGAAGAATGGATCTACAAAAAGCTTTGCAGCACTGTTTCCTACGGTTCAAGCACACATAATCAGTCTCTTGTCGGCGCTCTTCTTGAAAACCAGTGCGTATGCAACGGCTATGCAATGGCAATGGTATATTTCTGCAATGCGGCGGGCATTGACTGTATTACCGTCGTAACGGAAAATCATGCATGGAACAGAGTAAAGCTTCAGGGTTACTGGTATGAAATTGACGTTACATGGATGGATCAGGGCAGCTATTATGACACAAGATGGTGCAACAAAAGTACGGCGTATTTCCAGTCCCTTGATCAGAGCCTTGACAGCTACCGCCTCAGTCACACCATCACTTCCTCTATAATGACAAAATACTACACAGGAATTACCCTTCCTTCATGCACAAGAAACGATCCCTCCACTGGCTCTTCGATCGGTCTTAAGGTCGTTTCTGCCGAAAACGGCATCGTTACACTAAGTTGGAATGCCGTTTCGGGTGCTACAAATTATATGGTATATACATATATCAACGGTGCATATACCTATGTCGGCACTACCACAAAGACCTCGTATGTTGTATCGGGTCTTTCAAATAATGTAAAATACGGTTTCCTGGTGCGATATTACAAAGACGGCGCATGGAGCTCTTATACAACAAATGATATCGTTTATGCAACTCCTAAGTATGTCGCAAAGCCGAAGATAACCAAGGCAACCCCCGGAAACGGTCAGGTGGGTCTGAACTGGACAAGCGTAAGTGGAGCAACAAAATATGCAGTGTATTCCTATAGAAATAACAAATGGACACTTCAGGGAACGACTTCATCTCTCGGAATGTACGCAAGAAATCTTACAGGCGGTTTAAAATACGGCTTTGCGGTGAAGGCATATTTAAATGGGGCATGGACGGGTGTAACATCTTCCGACATCGTATATGCAACACCTCTTGCTGCAAATAAGCCGAGCATTACCAAGGCAGTTCCCGGTTCGGGACAGGTAGCTCTTAACTGGACAAGCGTAAGCGGAGCAACAAAATATGCCGTATATTCCTACAGAAACAGTAAATGGACACTTCAGGGAACGACTACGTCTCTTGGAATGTATGTCAGAAATCTTACAGGCGGTTTAAAATACGGCTTTGCGGTGAAGGCATATTTAAACGGGGCATGGACAAGCGTTACTTCATCTGATATCGTTTATGCTACTCCCTCGTCCGCTGTATCAAGTCCCAAGATTACCTCTGCGACCGCAGGAGTGAACAAGGTCACTCTTAAATGGAATGCCGTAAGCGGCGCAAGCAAATATATGGTGTATACCTATGTGAACGGAGTCTACAGCACTGCCGCAACCGTTACGGAAACAAGCTGCACTGTAAGCAATCTTGTTGCAGGCATCAAGTACGGATTTCTTGTAAGAGCATATGTAAACGGTACATGGACAAGCTATTCAAGCTCGGATATAGTTTACTGCACACCTCTTGAAAGCGATTCAACGCCGCAGATCACACAGTATTCAAAAGGAAACGGATATGTTACGCTTGAATGGTCGGAGGTTGTCGGTGCATCGAATTATGCGGTATATACCTATATCAACGGTGATTATACTCAGGTAAAGCAAACCATTTCAACAAGCTGTACCATTACCGGACTTGCAAACGGAATAAATTACGGCTTTGTTGTCAGAGCATATGTAAAGGGCGAATGGACCGATACCCAAATGTCCGATATAGTATACATTACGCCCGGCGCATAAAAAAATACGCACGAAACAATCTTTAGAAAAAACATAAAAAAGCTTCGGCATCTGATCGTGCCGAAGCTTTTTTCAATTATGGGAACCTCTATAAACCTCCTTCACGGCAAATCCTCTATTGGTTCGTTCATCTGCTTCGTTATCAGACCTTGTAATACTAAAAACCATTTAAACTCAGGATATCTTTGACAAAAATCCGCACCGTTTTC
>CAZDJG010000121.1:0-6833 GCA_964505695.1 uncultured Ruminococcus sp. | reverse complement strand
CAATAAAGTTCAGCCTGAGAGCATTTGTCACAACACAGAAGCTTGAAAGGCTCATTGCCGCTGCGGCAAACATGGGATTTAAACGGATATTAAAAAGCGGTATCCACACTCCCGCCGCAAGGGGTATACCGATCGCATTGTAGAAAAATGCCCAGAAAAGATTCTGATGGATATTTCTCAGCACTGCCCTGCTGAGCCTTATTGCCGCGGGAACATCACTGAGACGGCTTTTCATAAGAACAACGTCCGCAGCATCCACCGCAACATCTGTTCCGGCTCCTATGGCAATACCCATATCGGCACGGGTAAGAGCAGGAGCGTCGTTTATTCCGTCGCCTACCATTGCGGTCTTTCCCTGAGCCATGAGAGAACGTATTTCACTTTCCTTGCCGTCGGGAAGAACTCCTGCGATCACAGTATCCACCTCAGCCTGCTTTCCGATAGCGGCTGCTGTGCGCTCATTATCGCCCGTAAGCATAACGACCCGAATGCCCATGTTTTTAAGCTCGCTTACCGCACGGGGACTGTCCTCCTTAACGGAATCGGCGACTGCAATAATTCCCGCAAGCCTGCCGTCGCAGGCAAAAAGCAGCGGAGTTTTTCCCTCCTCCGACAACCTTTCGGTCATATCCGCCGTTTCAGCAGGTATATCTGCCTTTGTGCCGATAAATTTCAGGCTGCCGCCGTAAAGCCTTTTTTCTCCGCACAATGCCGTGAGTCCGTTTCCGGGCAGCGCCTCAAAGCAGCTTGTTGCCTCGGTCGGGATATTTCTTTCCTGTCCCAGTGACGTTACCGCCTTTGCCAGCGGATGCTCGCTGTTTTTTTCAAGAGAGCAGGCAAGGGTGAGGAGCGTTTTCTCGTCATAGCCGTCTAAGGGAATAATATCAGTCGCCGTCGGCTCGCCCTTGGTTATCGTTCCCGTTTTGTCAAGAGCGCAGACGGTGATCTTTCCTGTTTCCTCCAGCGACGCCGCTGTTTTGAAAAGTATGCCGTTCTTTGCGCCTATGCCGCTGCCTACCATTATAGCCACAGGTGTGGCAAGTCCCAGCGCACAGGGGCAGCTTATTACAAGCACGGAAATTCCTCTTGCAAGCGCAAAGCCTGCCGACTGTCCCGCAATAAGCCATACCGCTGTCGTCACTGCGGCAATACAGATGACCGTCGGAACAAAAATTCCCGAAACCTTGTCAGCTGCCTTTGCAACAGGGGCTTTTGTTGCGGCAGCGTCGCTTACCATTCGTATTATCTGAGAAAGCGCCGTATCTTCTCCGACCTTTAACGCCCTGCATTTGATAAATCCCGACTGATTTACCGTTGCGGCTGATACTCTGTCCCCCGGCTCCTTATCCGCAGGAATGCTCTCGCCTGTAAGTGCGGATTCGTTTACAGCACTCATACCCTCTATAACAACGCCGTCGGCAGGAATGCTTTCACCGGGACGGACAAGAAAAATATCGTCCTTTTGTATCTCGGCAGCGGGAATGATAACTTCCTTTCCGTCACGCTCCACCGCCGCCGTTTTGGGCGCAAGCTGCATAAGGCTTTTCAGAGCGTCGGTAGTCCTGCCCTTTGACCGCGCCTCAAGCATTTTTCCGAGAGTAATAAGGGTAAGGATCGTTGCAGCGGATTCAAAATACAATTCGTGCATATATCCCATTGCCGCAGCGTCATCTCCGTTTGAAACCGCTCCCGTCATGGCAAACAGAGCATAAGTGCTGTATACAAAAGCGGCGGCTGAACCCAGCGCAACAAGGGTATCCATATTCGGCGCACGGTTTATAAGCCCTTTAAAGCCGCTTATGAAAAATTTCCTGTTTATTTCCATGATCACCGCCGTAAGAATAAGCTGGATAAGACCTACAGCAATATGATTTCCCTCAAAAAACGATGGAAGCGGCCACCCCCACATCATATGCCCCATGGAAACATACATAAGAACTATCAGAAATCCAAGGGAGGATATAAGCCTTTTTTTCAGCACAGGGGTTTCCTTGTCGGCAAGAGCGTCCTCTGCGTCGGACGGCGTCTTTTTCTCCGCACCCTTTAAGGCTGCGCCGTAGCCCGCGGCCTCAACGGCGGCAATGACCTTTTCGGAGGAAGCATTGCCCTCGACCCCCATAGAATTTGTAAGCAGGCTGACCGAGCATGAGGTCACGCCCTCGACCGCCGAAACAGCCTTTTCAACACGGGCGCTGCACGCAGCACAGCTCATTCCCGTGACATTGTAATGTTCCATAGCAGCCTCCTTATTTCATAAGCTTTTGCAGGGCGGAAAGAAGCTCGTCTATGACCTCGTCATTACCGTCCCTGATATCCTGCGCCACGCAGGTGCGGATATGGTTTGAAAGAAGCTCCTTGTTAAAAGCGTTTACCGCAGCATTTACCGCAGCAGACTGGACAAGGATATCAATGCAGTAGGCATCGTTTTCGACCATGCCCTTGATGCCCCGTATCTGCCCCTCAATGCGGCTTAGGCGGTTGATCAGGCTTTTATATTCGTCAGCTTCCCGCTTTTTTGTTTTATTGCAGCATTTTGGCTTTTCGGTTTCCACATTACCACCTCGGTTTTTGAATATATTATATACCCCAGTGGGGTATATTTCTACATTTTTCATTTAATATAATTTGTAAATTTTATGACCCTATGCTGACCATGGTTTAATGAAGATCGGCATTACAGCTATTATTTCACTCAGAAAGAAAATTTTTGCAAATAAAAATAAAGATATTTTGAATTTTATATTATCATTCATAATTTAATGTAGAAATCCGTATTATAATGTGATATAATAAAATTTAACTGAGTTTAGAGTTATATTCGGCTTTTACAGCATAATTATATTTTTGGAGGATGATTACGTTGATCAGCGGAAAAATGCTAAAAGACGCTCTTATATCTGCATCCCTCACTCTATCGGATATGAAAAGGCAGGTGGACGAGCTTAATGTTTATCCCGTTCCCGACGGCGATACGGGAACGAATATGTCCCTCACCCTTGCCAACGCAATGAACGCTTTGCAGAACACAGACGACCGGGCGGATATCTCGGAAATAGCCTCCTGCGCCGCATCGGCAATGCTAAGAGGAGCAAGAGGAAATTCAGGCGTTATCACATCGCTCCTGTTCAGAGGTCTTTCAAAGGGTCTGGCAGGCAAAAAGGAAGCAGGCTGTGACGATATCGCAGCAGCCCTTGAAATAGGCGTCGAGGCTGCCTACAAGGCGGTCATGAAGCCTGCTGAGGGCACTATCCTCACAGTTGCAAGAGTCAGCGCAGAAAAGGCGAGAGAATCCTCTTTTATGACTAACGACCCCGTTTCGCTCTGGTCTGACGTATGCGCAGCGGCACAGTCAGCTCTTGAAAAAACTCCCGAACAGCTTCCTATCCTGAAAAAAGCGGGAGTGGTCGATGCAGGAGGAAAGGGTCTTGTTATCATCTTTACCGAAATGCTCAGAGCCTTCAGGGGCGAACCGAGAACCATTGTAAATCGGCCAAAAATTATTTCAGACGGAAAAATGTCCTTTACTGTCGAGGATGACGAAACTCAGGAAATAACATTCGGCTACTGCACGGAATATATCGTAAATGTGTCGGATTTTGAAAAAAAGCCCTCAGAGCTCGGAAGCTATCTGGAATCCATAGGCGACTGCGTTGTTGTGGTGGACGATGAGGATATCATAAAGGTACACGTTCATACCGACAATCCCGGTCTTGCGATAGAAAAGGGCCTTACCTACGGTCCGCTGTGCAATATGAAGATCGACAATATGCGCCTGCAAAGAGAAAAGAAGGCTGCCGCCCGTAAGCCTGCTCAGAAGCCGGTTCCCGCAAAGCCCGAAAAGCGTTTCGGATTCGTTGCGGTAGCAAACGGCAGCGGAGTTGAGGCAATGTTTACCGACCTGGGAGCAGACTGCGTTGTAAAGGGCGGTCAGACAATGAACCCTTCCGCAGACGATATCCTGTGCGCTGTGTACTCTGTTCCCGCCGAGATAGTTTTTATTCTTCCCAACAACAAAAATATTATTATGGCTGCCGAACAGGCAATGAAGCTTTCGGAAAAAACAATGTGCGTGCTGAGAACTACTTCGGTTCCTCAGGGTATGTCGGCAATGATGAGCTTCGAACCCGACTCGGATTTTGACACAAACAGAATGAATATGTCTGCCGCAGCCGATAAGGTGCAGTCGGGTCTTATAACCTTTGCCGCACGGGATTCAAGCTTCAGCGGTCACGATATCAGAACAGGAGATATTCTCGCCCTCGAAAACGGCAGGCTTTCCTTTATCGACAGGGATGTTACAAGAGCCGCATATAAGCTTACCAGAAAGCTTGTAAAAAATCTCAGGGGCAGCGCAGGCTTTATCACCGTACTTTACGGTTCGGACATCTCCGAGGACAAGGCAAGCGAACTTAAAAACATTATAAAAAGCAAATTCGGAAATATAGACGTGTCCTTTGTAAACGGAGGTCAGCCGGTATATTACTATATCATTTCAGTGGAGTCCGACTGATGAAGAATATTACCGTTATCACAGGGCATTACGGCAGCGGTAAATCCACATTTGCCGCAAATTACGCCATTTACTGCGCCAAGGCGGGAGAAAAGGTAACGGTTGTGGATATGGACACAGTGAACCCTTACTACCGCACCGCCGATCTTAAGGATATTTTCACGGAAAACGGCGTGCGGCTGTGCGCCCCCCGATATGCGGGAACAAATCTTGATATTCCCGTGCTTGATTTCGATATCCCGTCGCTTGCGGCTGAGGGAAGAAAGCTTGTAATAGATCTGGGCGGCGACGATTCAGGCGCATATCCGCTGGGTAAATTCAGGGATTTTATCAGGGAAAACGAAAAAGACTCGGAGATACTTTATGTTATGAATTTCTGCCGTTTTCTTACTCATACCCCTGAGGAAGCGGAGGAAATACTCCGCGCAATCGAAGCTGCCTGCGGTCTTAAAGCGACTGCTCTTGTGAACAATTCAAATCTCGGCAGTGAAACGGATCGTGATATTATCTTAAACGGTATCAGACAGGCTGAAAAGGTATCTGAAGCAACAGAGCTGCCGGTTTTCTGCCACACCGTACCAAAAACAGACGATGCCAAGCTTGCCGCTATAAACGCGGAAAACATTTTTCCCGTTGACATATATATTAAAAACGTGTGGAACTGACCGCACATACAGAGAAAGGAAGTCTTGTCCATGGCAAAAATGACTGTAAATACAGACAGATGCAAGGGCTGTTCACTGTGCGTATCCGCCTGTCCGAAAAAGATAATCGCGATACGCAGGGATATCAGAACATCCAAGGGCTACTGCCCTGCCGAATGCACGGATCAAAACAAGTGCATCGGCTGCGCTATGTGCTTTACAATATGCCCGGATTGCGCTATAGAAGTTGAAAGATAATTTTTCGGAAAGGACTGAAACCCGTTGTCAAACGAAAGAATGCTTATGAAAGGAAACGAGGCTCTTGCAGAGGCTGCCGTAAGGGCAGGGTGCAAGTGCTATTTCGGCTATCCTATCACCCCTCAGACTGAGATCGCGGCATATATGTCAAAGCGTATGCCAAAATGCGGCGGAGTATTTTTACAGGCTGAAAGCGAAATTGCCGCTATAAATATGGTCTACGGTGCAGCAGCCGCAGGCGTAAGAGCCATGACGTCATCGTCATCGCCCGGAATAGCCCTTAAATCGGAGGGTTTATCATACATAGCAGGCTGCGATCTTCCCTGCGTTATCGTAAACGTTCAGAGAGGAGGTCCGGGACTTGGCGGAATACAACCCTCGCAGTCTGATTACTACCTTGCCACAAAGGCAGGCGGTCACGGCGATTTCTCGCTCCTAGTATACGCTCCCGCATCTGTTCAGGAAATGGCGGATTTTGCCGTAAAGGCGTTTGAAAACGCAGACAAATTCCGTATGCCTGCAATGATACTTTCCGACGGACTTCTGGGGCAGATGATGGAGCCTGTGATTTTCCCCGAAATAAAGGAAAGCAGCGATACAAAGGAATGGGCTTGTACGGGTCACGGAGGCAAAAGACCTCATAACATTGTAAATTCCCTGTATCTGAAGCCCGAGGAGCTTGAGCAGTCAAATATCGACCGCTTCAAAAAATATGACGTTGTTAAGGAACAGCTCCCCGAAGCAGAATGTTACCTTACCGAGGACGCAGATATTATCGTAACAGGTTACGGCGCCTCCGCAAGAATTATCCGCTCAGCAGTAAACGCCGCAAGAGCAGAGGGAATAAAAGCGGGTATGATCAGACCCATAACACTCTGGCCCTTCCCCGAAAAGGTTTATGCAAAGGCTGCCGAAACTGCAAGGGTATTCCTCGACGCCGAGCTTTCCATGGGACAAATGGTAAACGATGTGAAGCTCGCAATAAGCTGCAAAAGACCCGTCCGCTTTTACGGACGAACAGGCGGAGTGATACCAAAGCCTGCGGAAATTCTTGAGCAGATAAGGATAATTGCAAAGGAGGAACTGAAATAATGGCTCTTTATACAAGACCTCACGCTCTCATTGACGTGAGTATGCACTTCTGCCCCGGCTGTACCCACGGCATTGTCCACAGGCTGGTTGCAGAGGTTATAGATGAAATGGGCATTGAAGGCGATACTGTCGGTATCTGCCCCGTAGGCTGCGCTGTTACCTCCTACGATTATTTCGGCTGCGATATGATAGAGGCGGCTCACGGCAGAGCGCCTGCGGTCGCAACGGGAGTAAAGCGTTCCCTGCCGGACAAGTTTGTATTTACATATCAGGGCGACGGCGACCTTGCGGCTATCGGGACCTGCGAAACCGTCCACTCAGCCACAAGA
>CAZDJG010000120.1:0-6862 GCA_964505695.1 uncultured Ruminococcus sp. | reverse complement strand
GAGGCTTTGCTCGTGTCCCGGTTTATAGAGAACCCCATATGGAAATTCTATAAAAAGTTTAAGCAAGTCAGGATTTCCGAATAAAGAGAATCATGACTTGCTTAATATCACGTTTTCAAAAAGGTCGCCGAAAACAGAACATGATAAATTTCCTTATAAAAAATTACTTTTTGCCTGTCCAGTATCTTTTCTTTTCATTATCGGACAGCCTTGCCGCAAAATCCGCTTTCAAAGCCACAAAGCGTTTCAGATCCCATAATATATGGTACATCAGAGCCCTTGATTCAAATTCAGCTCTCGATACGGGGAGCTTTTCGCCTGCGTAAAGCAAAAAAAGCTTGTCTATATCATCGGAAAGACCTGCCGCATCGTTTATTTCGTGAAACTCTCCGCTCATTTTCATCAGGAATTCGGAGATCGGTCTGCCGTATTCGGGCAGCGGCTCAAGGGTAACGATATCCTTATATATGCTCATAAGCACGGAGCATTGGTTTATACGCATATTTACATATTTTAAAAAGTAATCCTTTTCTCCCGAAAAGGAATTTCCTATATATCTGAGGGATTCGGATTTAAGGCGTTCGAGCATTGCGGAGGTTTCGTCAAAGCATGAGCCTGTGTACCCGCTTTTATCGTCGGCAAGGATATAGACCGACATTCTTGAAAGGATCTGCCGTATTTTTTCATCGGTTTCACCTTGAATACTCCTGATCCTGCCGATCCCCGACGGTATGAAAATATTGAGAAGAATGCCGATCCCAGCACCTATGGCAAACAATGCAAGCTCATTTGACACCATTGAAAAGGAGCAGTCGGCTGAGGAAAAATAGTGAGTGGCGATAACGCTGTTCATCGCCGCCGCTTCATTCATATCAAGGACAGAACATATACATAGAAATATAAACAATATAAATGCGAGCGCCGCAAATCTGTAGCCGAACAATGTGAACGAGCACAGGCACAGAAGTGTGACCGCCGCAAAGGCAATAAGCCTTTTCAGCGTTACCTTGAGAGTTTCCGTTCTTGTGTCACAAACGGTAAGCAGACATATTATCCCCGCAGATATGCTGTAATCAAGGTTCATTGCATATGCTGCCGCAGCGGCGGCGGCGGCGCCCAAAGCTGTTTTGGTGATTTTAAGCAGGTTTATTTTACCTATAGGGGTCATGGAGCATTTGCCTCGCCTTCGGGCCGAATGTCAACAATAACAAGTTCGGGATTATTAAAGATTCTCGGAATTATTTCCTTTGTACGGCTAAGCCCTCTGCTGACTATCATAACGGAATCGTCAAAAATATATTCACCGCCCGCATATTTTGGAAATAAGCCCTGATTCGGTGAATATATGCCGTTTACAAGTCCCGGTATGCGCCACTGTCCGCCATGAGCATGGCCCGAAAGAATAAGATCAAAGCTTTCAAAGCTGCGATAATAACCGATCTGTTCGGGATAATGCGCAAGAAGAACGGAAAAGCTCTCCCTTTCCGGATCGTCACTACGCAGTGTGTCAGAGCAAAGCTTTACGCTGTCAATAAAGGTCATGTCCTTGCTTTGCCCGGTACCGCACAGGGTGATATCTCCCCGGCGGATATTTTCGCCGACCGGTACGTTTATTCCATAACTCTGTGCTTCAAGGCTCATCTGTTCCCATTTGCCGCTTTTGATTTCATGATTGCCCGAAACATAAAAGCATGGATATTTTTTCCCGACAGCCTTTAAAAACACCCTTGTATTGTCATTATCGACGATATCATCGTAAATATCTCCCGTAAGCACAACAATATCGGGAGATTCTCTGTCAAGGGCATTTATAAGATTTATCATATTTTTTCCGTAGCGGCAGCTGTGGAGATCGGATATCTGAGCGATTCTTACGGTATTACGAACCTTTGGAGTGCTTATTTCATAGTATACCGTTTTCAGCGGAAAACTTGCAGCGGATAAAATAAAAAAGATAACCGCAAGGATGACGATTATTTTCAAAACAACGTATTTGGAATTCTTGTGTATAATTTTTGTGTTCATTGCAGAAGCGCTCCTTTCCGCAGGAAGATATGAACATTATACATTATACAGCATACTGTGTCAAGAATAGAGGAGAAAATATTTTTTAAAAAAACAGTGGAAATTTACAAAATAATGTGTTATAATAATAAATAACGGTTTTATGCACTTGAAAGGAATGATTCTAATGGCAATTACCGAAAATACATCGTTGCTGAAAAAATGGATAGGTTCATCTGAAAATATCGTCTTTTTCGGCGGAGCGGGAGTTTCCACTGAAAGCGGCATACCTGATTTCCGAAGTGTTGACGGGCTTTATAACATGAAGTACAAATATCCGCCCGAAACTATTTTAAGCCACACCTTTTTTTGCAATCATATCAGCGATTTTTATGAATTTTACAAGGACAAAATGCTGTATCTTGACGCTAAACCCAATAAAGCGCACAATGCTCTTGTCAAGCTTGAAAAGCAGGGAAAGCTGAAGGCGGTCATTACTCAGAATATAGACGGTCTTCATCAGGCAGCAGGCAGCAGCGTGGTTTATGAGCTTCACGGCTCGGTCCACAGGAATTACTGCGTTCGCTGCGGTGCGCGGTTTGATGCCGAATATATCAAAAATTCTCCGTTTATTCCCGAGTGCGCAGAATGCGGAGGTCTGCTCAAGCCCGATGTAGTATTGTATCAGGAGGGTCTTAATCAGCAGACTGTGGACGCTTCCATTACCGCTATCGAGGAGTGCGATATGCTTATCATAGGAGGTACATCTCTTTCGGTTTACCCCGCAAGCGGTCTTATCGAATACTACAAGGGAAATAAACTTGTGCTTATCAACAAAAGTCCCACACAGTATGATGAAAGAGCCGACCTGCTTATTTCCGAAAGTATCGGTGAAACCCTCGATTACTGCGTAAACTGATTTTGTTGGAGGAAAATATAATGCAGTTACCTGAATTTTATGTTGATGACGTTATAAAAAAAGCCTTGGAAGAGGATATAAATTACATAGATCTTGCGACCGATCTTCTAATTCCAGAGGACGATGTATCCGCAGCAGAATTTATATCAAAGGCAGACGGCGTTCTTGCGGGAATAGAGTGTGCTCTCAGAACATTTACCTTTATCGACGGTTCGGTCAGGTGCAGCATACTTATTCATGACGGCGAAAAGGTGAAAAAGGGCGATGTTATCGCAAGAGTTGAGGGAAAAACACGTTCGATACTGAAAGCGGAACGTACATCTCTGAATATTTTGCAGCATATGTCGGGGGTAGCTACGGCAACTAACAAGCTTGTTGAGGCGTGTGCAGGAACAAAGGCATCTATTGTTGATACAAGAAAAACGCTTCCCGGACTCAGGGCGCTTGAAAAATATGCGGTCACCGCAGGCGGCGGACGCAATCACCGATTCAATCTTTCCGATGCGGCTATGCTCAAGGACAACCATATCGACGCATACGGCGGAATTACTGCAGCCGTGAATGCTCTGAGAAAAAAAATCGGACATATGGCTAAAATAGAGGTCGAGGTAAGGACAAAAGAAGAACTTCTGGAGGCTTTGGAATGTAATGTCGATGTTATCATGCTTGACAATATGTCTGCGGAAGAAATGAGCGAATGCGTTAAGATGACCGACGGCAGGGCTGTGCTTGAGGCGTCGGGAAATATAAATATCAATACCGTTGCCGAAGCTGCCGCTACGGGAGTAGATATTATATCCGTCGGCGCTGTTACTCATTCGGTAAAAGCGTTTGATATTTCACTTAAAATAAAAAAATAACGGGAAGTGCTGTTTTGAAGGGACTTACATTTGTTTACGCCGTTCACGGCAATCTTTACATCAATCTGACAAACAGGTGTCCGTGCAGATGCACATTCTGTATAAGGCAGAACGGCGACGGTGCATACGGCAGCGACAGTCTCTGGCTGGAGCGGGAGCCGACTGTATCCGAGGTCTTATCCGAGTTTGACAAATATTCCGCAGATGCTTTTGACGAGATAGTTTTCTGCGGCTACGGGGAACCGATGGAAAGAGCAAAGGACGTTTCTGTTATAGGCAAAGAGCTGAAAAAACGCTTTCCCGATAAAAGGATCCGTATCAATACCAACGGACTGTCCGATAAAATCCATGGCAGACCTACCGCATATCTGCTTGAAGGCGCAGCGGATATTGTTTCTGTAAGCCTTAATTCGGGAAATTCCGAGGATTATATGCGTGTAACACGACCGAAATGGGACGACAGCTTTGAGGCAATGCTTCGTTTTGCTCAGGACTGCAAAGCTTATGTTCCGCAGGTAATGTTCACGGTAGTCGACGTAATATCGGAACGGGAAATCAATGAAAGCAGAGAGGTTTCTTCTCGTCTGGGCATTCCACTCAGAATAAGGAAATACGATTGCTGACATAGGAGGTCACATTATGGAAACATATGCAAGAAAAGCTGTTCACAAGGGAGCAGAGGTTTGCGAGCTTTCTGCCGGAGGATATTACGCTGTTGTCGCACATGGGCTTGGCTCGAACGTTCTTCGTTTTAGGGACGAGAAAAAGGGAATGGAGATATTCCGATACAACGGCAGCGTTTCAATGGGTGAGATAATGAACGCACCCGAAATATGGGGACTGCCTACGCTTTTTCTTCCTAACCGGTTTGAAAACGGACTTCTCAGAACATCGGACGCTCTTTACAGACTTCCCGTAAACGAGGAGCGTTTCGGAAATCATCTTCACGGCTTTATTCAGAAAAGGGCGTACAAGGTTAGGGAGCTTTCGGCAAATGAAGGTTCGGCTTTCGCAGAAACTGAATATATATATGATAAAAACGATTTCTTCTTTAATTGTTTTCCTGTTAAATTTACAGTAAGAATAAAAATCGAGCTTTCTGAAAGGGGACTTTCACATAAGATAACCCTTACAAATCAGTCGGATAAAATGCTTCCCGTATCTGTCGCCACTCACACTACGATCAATGCTCCGTTTGTTGACGGAGGTCTTCAAGAGAATATCAGGCTGCGTGTTCCCGCACAGGAGCATATTCTTTTCAACAAGTCCAAATGGCTTCCCACAGGCAAACGCACAAAGCTTTCCGATTACGACAAGCAATATGTAAACGGAACCTGCCCCGTACTCAGGGATATCTGCAACGATATGTATTCGGGAGGAACGCTGGAGCTTAACGGCAAACCGTTTCACGGAACTGTTATGACCGATATCGCAAGCGGCAAGTCGATATGCAACGAAGTCGATGATAAATATAAATTCTGGATAATCTGGAATCATAACGGATTTATGAATTATTTCTGCCCCGAACCTATGACTGCTCAGGTAAATGCCCCGAATCTTGATATGCCCGCTCAGCTCAGCGGCTACGAGGAGCTCGCTCCCGGAAATACATATTCTGCTTCTCAGAGATTTTTTACAATAGGATAACCCTATTGAATTGATATATTAACAAATACTGCCGTATAATTATATTTGTTTTTATACGGCAGTTTTTTTGGAGGATTGATAGAAATGGCAATATGCCCAGAATGCGGAGCACAGCTTAACGAAACAAGTAAATTCTGTCCCGAATGCGGTAAACCTGTTCCGGTTCGTACCGAGGAAGTGGCAGCGGATATATATTCGGACAAGTTTATTGAAACCGAAAATGCGGAATCTGTTTTAAAGGATATTGATATTTCATCAATACCGTCCGATGAGGCTGCGGAAATTCTCGAGGCTGCGGCTGAAAAGGCGCTTGAGGATATTCCGGAGATAATTAAAATAAACAGTGTTACCGATTTTTCAGCCGAAGAACTGCATAGGGAAACTTCCGAACATGAAGATGTAAAATCAGCATTAAGCAGTAAAGATATTCCCGAAAGCTCAGGTAAATCCGAAACTGAAATAAAAACGGACGATTTTGAAAGCATATCGAAGAAAAGTGACGAAAAGCCAAGAACCTTTAAGGACGACTTTTCCGATTTCGGAGCATACAACAGTTCCGATTTTGATCCGAAGCTTGCTCAAAGCTTCGGAAACAATAATTCAGACGAAGATAAACCTAAGAAAAAACGCGTAGCGTTGATCGCTCTTATTGCCGTAATTGTTGCAGTCGCTGCGGCAGGGTGCATTGTCTGTGTGCTTCGGAAAAACAGAGAAAATATTGCGGCAAGTGTTACCGAAATTCCGACCGACACCAGTATTTTAACTGTCGGATATTCCGATGTAATGACGGAAACGTCAGCGGAAACACAAATACAGTCTGAGGAAACAGAGATATCTGCGTCCGAGGCTGCTGCCGAAGTATCAGAAAGCATTTCCAATACTGTTTCAGAGATCTCCGTTTCCGAAACGGAAAACTCTGTGGAGGAAAGTGCCGCTGAAGTCGCTTTAAAATCTTCCGAGGAGCTTGCGTCCGGCGTTGTTATAATTCCCGAACATAAATACGCTGCTGAAGGTGAAGCTTCATGCGAGTTTTCTCTTGCAGCTAACGGTCTGACATCGGAAAATCTGACTGATGACATTCTTTTGATCGTTGAGTTTACCGCCGATGCTCCTGCAAACGGTACAATACCTGTTTCAACTGTTGCGACGGTAATCAATGGCGATATTTCCGCAGACACTCGCGCTTCATCGTCAGGAGATGGGGTATCGGTTTTTGAATATTCCAAAATCGTTTCCTCCGCAAATGAGGCAGGGATATCTGCCAATCAGATTGATAATATTTCCTTTAAGGGATCGGGAGCAGGCGTAGACGTTCTTTCCGTAACAGTTATGAACGGCTGATGTTATCCGCACAAAAAAACAAATATTTTTTTGAATTATATATGGGAACCTCTATAAACCTCCTTCACGGCAAATCCTCTATTGGTTCGGT
>CAZDJG010000119.1:0-6910 GCA_964505695.1 uncultured Ruminococcus sp. | reverse complement strand
CTCAGGACGTTTTCGAGCAGAGAATAGCGGCTCTTGAGGGCGGTACGGCGGCGCTTGCGGTGGCGTCGGGCGCAGCGGCGATCTCCTACACCATTCAGAACCTTGCAAAGGCAGGGGAGCATATCGTAGCCGCAAAGAATATTTACGGCGGCACTTATAATCTTCTTGCGCATACTCTCCCGGAATACGGTATTACCGCAACGTTTGTCGATCCCCATGATGAGACTGCATTTGAAAATTCGATCCGCGAAAATACAAAAGCGATCTTTATCGAAACGCTGGGAAACCCAAATTCCGACGTTGCGGATATTGAAAAAATAGCGGAAATTGCCCACAGGCACAAGATACCGCTTGTTATCGACAATACCTTCGGCACTCCTTATCTTATCCGTCCAATAGAGTACGGAGCGGATATCGTGGTTCATTCCGCAACAAAATTCATAGGCGGACACGGCACGGCAATAGGCGGCGTTATTGTGGACAGCGGAAAATTCGACTGGGAAGCAAGCGGAAAATTCCCCTCTCTCACCGAGCCTAACCCCAGCTATCACGGAATAAGCTTTACCAAGGCAGCGGGCGCTGCGGCTTTTGTAACAAAGATAAGAGCGATACTTCTCAGAGATACGGGAGCGACCTTATCTCCTTTCCATGCTTTCTTGTTTTTGCAGGGGCTTGAAACCCTTTCCCTCAGAGTGGAGCGTCATGTGGAAAACAGCCTGAAGGTCGTAAAGTACCTGAGCGGTCATCCCAAGGTCGCAAGGGTAAATCACCCCTCTCTTGCCGAGGGCGAGCAGAAAAGGCTTTATAACAAGTATTTTCCGAACGGCGGCGGCTCTATCTTTACCTTTGAGATCAAGGGTACAGAGGAGGACGCAAAGAAATTTATTGATAATCTCAGGATATTCTCGCTCCTTGCAAATGTAGCGGACGTAAAGAGCCTTGCTATACATCCTGCTTCAACAACTCATTCGCAGCTCAGCGCTGAGGAGCTTGCCGATCAGGGGATCAAGCCCTCGACAATCAGGCTGTCCATCGGCACAGAGCATATTGACGATATCATTTACGATCTTGACGAGGCGTTCAAGGCTATAAAGTAATTCCAAAAAGAGACGGCATAGGTGTAATTCACCATGCCGTCTCTTTTTGCATAAACAGAAATTACATATCCTTCAGAGCAGTATTTATTTCTTTGATACGCTCTTTACTTTTCCGGTAACCATCTGACCGTTTGCCTTAAGGGAACCTCTATAAACCTCCTTCACGGCAAATCCTCTATTGGTTCGGTCATCTGCTTCGTTATCAGACCTTGTAAGACAGCAAGTATTACTGCGGTCTGATGCCTTGCATCTGACCGAACCAATGGACGAGGCTTTGCTCGTGTCCCGGTTTATAGAGAACCCCTTAAAATAGTAGGTTTTGCCCGATTTGAATTTGAGCCATCTTCCTTAACATACACATATCCGCTGTCCGTTTCTTCAAAATCAGCAAAAGCGGTTACTGCGGTCATATTGCCCGCAGCAAGAATAACCGAAAGGGTCAGTTCCGGTTTCTTTTTAATGTTCATGATTTTTCTCTTATAACTTAGGCAAAGATGTCCCCTTCTCGCCTGCCGGCTCGGTCGGTGCTTCTGCCTGCGGCAGAGGTCGCCACCGGCGACCCGCACCCTATAAGGCGGCGGGTTCCATTTTCGGAATCAGTGGGGATACAATCCCCACTGATTCCTCAGGCAGCTAACGCTGCCCTTTGCCATGTTGAATGACGGGGCAAAGCCCCTTATTGAATCATCTGTTATTAAGAGGGATATAAGCCATTTCCTTGCTTACGCTCTTATATGCGGGACGTATGATCCTCTTGCTTGTCATGCTTTCCTCAAAGCGGTGAGCGCACCAGCCTGCCATTCTTGAAACGGCGAAAAGAGGCGTGAACAGATCCTCGGGAATGCCGAGCATTTTGTAAACAAATCCGCTGTACATATCAACGTTTGCACACATTTTCTTTTCATCGCCCTTGACCTCAAGGAAAAGCTCCGGCGTCAGACGTTCTATGGTTTCAAGAAGCTCAAACTCAGCCTCAAATTCGGTGCCCTTTGCCATTTTAGCCGCATTCTCTTTCAGAATGACCGCTCTGGGGTCGGAAAGCGTATAGACTGCATGACCCATGCCGTAAATAAGTCCGCTGCCGTCGCCGCCCTCCTTGCGCAGTATTTTTCTGAGTATATCCGCGACCTCGCCCTCGTTATCCCAGTGCCTGACGTTTTCCTTTATGTATTCATGCATCTGGATGACCTTGTGGTTTGCGCCGCCGTGACGGGGACCCTTCAGCGAGCCTATGGCTGCCGAGTACGCAGCGTAAGGGTCTGTTCCCGATGAGGTAAGAACGCGGCAGGTAAAGGTGGAGTTGTTTCCGCCGCCGTGCTCGGCATGGAGCATAAGCATAACGTCGAGAAGCTTTGCTTCTTCGTCTGTAAACTTCCTGTCGGGACGGAGCATGGAAAGAATGGTTTCTGCGGTCGACTGACCCGGAATAAGAGGGTGCATGAACATTGATTTGTGGTTATAATACCTCTGCTTGACGTGGTATGCCGATACCATGATAACAGGCATTTTTGCAATGATTGAAACGGCGGTATCCACCTCATGCTTTACCTGAGTATCGTCGGGCATATCATCATATGAATAAAGCGCCAGCACTGCACGGGACATTTTGTTCATGATATTTTTTGACGGAGCCTTAAGGATCATGTCCTCAAAAAAGCCCTCGGGCAGCTCACGGTTTGCGTCAAGCAAAGCCTTGAAGCTGTCAAGCTCACCGCTTGTGGGAAGCTTTCCTCCAAGCAGGAGAAACACTATTTCCTCGTAGCCGAAACGATTTTCGGCAATAACGTTTGAAACAAGGTCGTTTATGTTATAGCCTCTGAAAACAAGCTTGCCCTCGTCGGGATATTTCTCACCCTCGTTGATAACATAGCCGTGAACGTTGCAGATGTTGGTCACGCCTGCCATGACTCCCGAACCGTCGGGATTTCGCAGTCCTCTCTTAACGCTGAATTTGTCGTAGTATTTCGGATCGATTTTGTTATTTGCCGTATATGCCTCATAAAGGCTGTTCAGATCGCTCATGCTTATACATCCTCCCCGGAGATTTTTTTTTCGGATCTGCCTCCGAAGAATAAAAATCAGATCGTCCTCTCAATTTTCTGTCCCTTTATCTGTCCTCCTGAGTAAGCACAAACATATCGTATATCGCTTTTGTTGCCGTTTCAAAGTCTTCTTCCTCAACGCCGATTATGATATTAAGCTCTGACGAACCCTGATCGATCATTTTCACATTAACTCTTGCATGGGCAAGCGCACTGAAAAGTCTGCCTGCCGTACCTCTTGCCTTTCTCATTCCTCTGCCTACCACGGCGATAAGGGCAAGATTATTTTCGATTTCGATCTTGTCGGGGCGGCATCTGGTGTTTATCTCATCAATAATGGTCTTTTCCTTGCCGATAATGGATTCGGAATTTACCACAACGCTCATTGTGTCGATACCCGACGGCATATGCTCAAAGCATACTCCGCTTTTTTCAAGCGCTCTGAGAACATTTTTTCCGAAGCCTACCTCGGCGTTCATCATATCCTTTTCGATCTGGATAACGGAAAATCCCTTTTTGCCTGCAATACCCGTGATGGTGTATTTGCTTGTTTCTGCTGTGTCGGAAACGATGAATGTTCCTCTGTCCTCGGGGTGGTTGGTGTTTTTGATGTTAATGGGAATGCCCGCTTTTCTTACGGGGAAGATGGAATCCTCGTGAAGAACGCCTGCTCCCATGTATGCAAGCTCTCTCAGCTCTCTGTAGGTGATTGTCGTGATAGGCTTTGGCTTGTCAACGATCCTGGGGTCGCAGATAAGAAATCCGCTTACGTCGGTCCAGTTTTCATAGATGACCGCATTCACTGCATTTGCAACTATAGAGCCGGTAACGTCCGAGCCGCCTCTTGAAAAGGTCTTGATCGTATCGTTGGGCATTGAGCCGTAAAATCCCGGTATGACCGCATGATCGAGGGAGGCAAGCTTCGGTGCAAGCAGGGAGCGTGTAGTCTCAAGGTCGAACGAGCCATGCTCGTCAAACCTTATAAGTCCTGCCGGATCCACAAAATCGAAATTCAGATACTTTGCAAGAACTATTGAATTAAGATATTCGCCGCGGCTTGCGGCATAGTCGCGTCCCGCTCTGTGGGCAAAGGCGTTCTTTATGTTAGCAAATTCCGATTCAAGGGACAGGTCGATTCCCAGCTCCGAAATAATATCGTTGAACCGTTCTTCTATAGCGGAAAAGGCTTCGTCAAAGCTTTCGCCCCTTACTGCCATATCGTAGCAGCTGTAAAGCATATCCGTGACCTTTTTATCCGAGCTGAAGCGTTTGCCCGGAGCTGACGCGACCACAAAACGCCTTTCGGGGTCGGCAAGAACGATATCCGCAACCTTTTTAAACTGACCTGCATCGGCAAGAGAGCTTCCGCCGAACTTAACAACCTTAGTGTAATACATGAATAAAAACTCCGTTTCTCCGCCGCTGCGGCATAGAAATTTTCTGCAAAATAATAACGAAATCTCCTGAAGCCCGGCATTGCCGCAGCTTTCGGAGAACCAATAAATCGATATTATTTATTATAGCTTAATTTGCCAAAATAATCAATGGCTATATAAGACAAATTTTATACGGTTTTTACTGTCCTTTTGTGAAATACTGCTGTATTTGTGAGGCGGACACAGGCTATATATCCTCAAGGCTCAGCGTGGCTATTGCATTAAGGCTTTCGTCCGCTCTTTTTCCCGCCATGAAATCGTAGTAGCCCTGACATGAGATCATTGCGCCGTTGTCGCCGCAAAGATAAAGAGGAGGCATATAAAGCGAGTATCCGTGCTTTGAGCATTCCCTTTCGAGCAGATCCCGCACTCCCGAATTTGCCGAAACTCCTCCTGCAAGAGCAATGGTTTTATATCCGAGGGTCTTTGCGGCAGCGATAGTCCTGCTTACCAGCATTTGGGCTGCGGTTTGCTGAAAGGCGGCGGCAAGGCTGTTTTTGTCCAGCTCCCCGCCCTTTTGCTGTGCGTTGTGGGCAAGGTTTATAACTGCTGTTTTCAGACCGCTGAATGAAAAATCGAACTCGCTGCCTGTTACCTTGGGTATGGGGAGATGATATTTTGCGGGATCGCCGAGCTTTGCCGCTTTGTCCACATGAACACCGCCGGGATACGGATATCCGAGGACTCTTGCGCATTTGTCGAATGCCTCTCCTGCGGCGTCGTCCCTTGTTCTGCCGATGACCCTGAATCCGGTGTAGCTCTTTACTTCAATGATATGCGAATGGCTGCCGCTTGCCACAAGGCACAGGTACGGCGGCTCCAGATCGGGGTGGGCGATATAATTGGAGGCGATATGTCCCGCAATGTGATGTACAGGCACAAGGGGCTTATCCAGCGCCATTGCCAGACCCTTTGCAAAGCTTGTCCCCACAAGGAGCGCACCGATAAGACCGGGAGCAAAGGTCACGGCAATCCCGTCAAGCTCATCAAGGGTGCAGTCTGCCTTTTCAAGGGCAAGCCTTACTGTTTCAAGTATATTTTCGCAGTGACGGCGCGAGGCTATTTCGGGTACGACTCCGCCGAATTTTTTATGCTCCTCCACCTGAGAGGCGACGATATTTGAAAGTATGGTCCTGCCGTCAAGCGACACCGAAGCGGCAGTTTCGTCGCAGGAGGATTCTATTCCGAGAATTTTAACGCTCATTGTTTTTTTCCTTTCAGAAGTACCTTTTTCATTACTATTCCGTCCTCGCAGGGGAATGAATATAATTTTTTTCTGATACCGATCTCTTCAAAGCCGAGCTTTTTGTAAAACTCCGCCGCAGGATTTGAACAGCGTACCTCAAGCGCTATCTCATCAGCCGCTTCGGGCAGCATTGCGGCAAAGGCATTTATCAGAGCTTTCCCGACGCCCTTTTTCCTCATATGGGAGGATACAGCTATTCTTTCGATATATCCCTCGTATCCGTCGCAGCTTCCGATAATATATCCGCAGACAAAGGAGTTTTCCTCCGCTGCAAGAACAATATCCGCTGCGGAGCACAGTGAGCTTTCAACGGCTTTTTCCGACCACGGGTCGGTAAAGCATGCTTTTTCAATGGCAGCAATAAACGGAATGTGCTTTTTTTGAGCTTTTAAAACCATCATATCCCGTTTTCCCTTCTTATTTCGCCGATAAGCGCTTTAAGATCGGAAAGAGAGGAAAGGCTGCCGCATTTTCCCCTGAAAGCGGCTGCGCCCTTTATCCCTCTCAGATAAAATGCGCACTGACGCCTTGCCTCTGCCATTGCCGTTTTTTCGCCCTTAAAGCTTATCGTAAGCTCCGCCTGACGGTACATGGTTTCAAGCCGCTCGTCAAGGGTCGGCTCAGGGAGGAGGATTCCCTCGGAAAGGTATTTTTCGATACGTTCAAATATCCACGGATCACCGTAGCTGCCCCTGCCTATCATAACAAGGCTGCAGCCTGTTTTTTCATACATATTGAGGGCTGATTCGGGGGAGCATACGTCGCCGTTGCCGATAACGGGTATCCTTACCGATTCCTTTACCCGCCTGATAACGTCGGCATCGGATTTTCCGTGATACATCTGCGTTTTTGTCCTGCCGTGAACCGTAACGGCTGAGGCTCCCGCCTGTTCCATCAGCATTGCAAATTCGGGAGCGTTTATGCTGTTTTCGTCCCAGCCTGCGCGGAATTTGACCGTAACGGGCACTTCGCTTGCATTTACAACGGCTCTTGCCACAGCGTATGCCTTGTCGGGATCCTTCATAAGCGCACAGCCGCTGCCGTTTCCCGCAACCTTAGGCACGGGGCAGCCCATATTGATGTCGATTA
>CAZDJG010000118.1:0-6954 GCA_964505695.1 uncultured Ruminococcus sp. | reverse complement strand
TCAGGTTGCACGAAAAATTCGCAGGCAGGCTGTCGCCCGTCAAGGATTTTTTGTGCAAGATGACGGAAAATCTGCAAGCAGATTCGGTGCAAAGACGCAAGTCGTTCTTTGTTCGGTATTGCCTTAAGCCATATAGGTCCAACGATAAATATACCCCAAAAGAAAATAGTAGAAAGAACAAACGCTTCGGAAACACACCAATAGATTAACTGAGCCTTTTTTATTGTGAGAGGACGAATAAAGTAAACGACTATGACAAATAGCTGTAAAAGGATAAATAAAATGGTTTCCTCTACTACCGGAGATATGAAATAGTCAGCACTGCCTTTAGCAGCTCCCTTAAATATTAGCCACATATTAGCGGCTAAAAAGGCTGTAAATGAAGGCATCAGCTTAACACTTTTTTTCATAATGCCTCCCCAAAATTCCGATTTATATTAGGGGTTCTCTATAAACCGGGACACGAGCAAAGCCTCGTCCATTGGTTCGGTCAGATGCAAGGCATCAGACCGCAGTAATACTTGCTGTCTTACAAGGTCTGATAACGAAGCAGATGACCGAACCAATAGAGGATTTGCCGTGAAGGAGGTTTATAGAGGTTCCCATTAGTAATAATTATAAATAAAAGCCGTAACATTGTCAATAGAAACGCCATAGCGCTTTTGACTGAAAATCATAAGCGCTATGGCGAAAACCTCTTTATTAGCAATTAGCGCCTGCCTTTTCCGAACGCCTCTTTACATATACATTAGAAAAGCTCTTATAGAATTTCGCCTTCCACTGCCCAGTTGTGCGCCTTTGTGACCCTGACTCTGCGCATTGTTCCGATAAGAGAGCTGTCGCCCTTTACAAGAGTGATGATAAATTCGCCGCTCTTTCCGCTGATAAATCCGTCCTTGTAAACGCTGTCGAACAAAACGTCAAATTCTGCTCCGATAAACCGCTTATAGCTTTCCGCCGATATTTCCCTCTGGATCGCAAGCAGTTCTCTGAACCATTTTCCCTTTTCTTCTTCGGAAACAACGTCGGGCATCTGAGCCGCCCGTGTTCCGCTGCGCTTTGAGTAGATAAAAGAAAAAATGTTATCGTATCTGACCTTGCGGACGATATCGAGAGTTTGCAGAAAATCCTCGTAGGTTTCTCCGGGAAATCCCACTATTATATCGGTGCTGACAGAAAGTCCGGGCATTTTTTCCCTTGCGCATTTTACGATATCCAGGTATTTTTCCGCAGAGTACTGCCTGTTCATTTCACGAAGTATCCTGCTGCTGCCCGACTGTAGGGGCAGATGTATGCTGCGGCAGATTTTTCTGCTGCCTGCCATGACGTCGAAAAGCTCCTCCGTTGCGTCCTTGGGGTGGGGGGACATGAACCGCACGCGGAAATCCCCGTCAAGAGCGTCTATTCTTCTGAGCAGCTCGGGAAAATTTATATTTTCCTCAAGTCCCTTTCCGTATGAGTTTACATTCTGACCCAATAGCATTATTTCCCGGCAGCCGTCCGAAACCAGCCCCTTTATTTCTTCAAGGATCATTCCGGGCTTTCTGCTGCGCTCACGTCCTCTTACATAGGGAACTATGCAGTAAGCGCAGAAATTGTTGCAGCCGTACATTACGGAAACTCCCGCCTTGTATTTTTCGGTTCTTACCGCAGGGATATCCTCGGAGCATTCCTGTTCTCTTTCGTCTGTATCCGAAACGAATTTTCTTTCGGTCAGCGTTTCGTACATTAGCCTTGGCAGTTCCTTTAAGGCAAATGTACCCAGTACCATATCGACATGGCGGTACGATCTTTTTATTTTTTCCGCAGTTCCGGATTCTTGCGCCATACAGCCGCATACGCCTATTATCATATCGGGATTTTTTTCCTTCAGGTGCTTGAGTTCTCCTATATTTCCGTAGACCCTCAGCTCTGCATTTTCTCTTACGGCGCAGGTGTTTAGAATGATAACGTCCGCCTGAGCCATGTCCGCCGTAACGCCGCAGCCCATTTGGCAGAGCATACCCGTAATTTTTTCTCCGTCGTTTACATTCTGCTGGCAGCCGTAGCTATGTACGCAGCAAAGCGGCGGAGAGAGACGCTTTGCAAAAATTTCCCGTACCTCTTTAATGTAATCAAGATCCATAGAAAAGCCTTTCATCAGTATACATAGTATCTGTCATAGCCGAGAGCCTCAAGAGCCTTTACGCACTGGGTGAAATCCTCTGCCGACATGGAATATCTGTCTATCATCGGATATGTGGGCAGCTCTCCGCATTTCTCCGCAACTCCTCCGTAAATGGCGGAGGTCTTTTCATACATTTCCATACCGTCAAGAACGATCTCCGTATCTCCCGCAGTCATTGTCCTGCTGATATTATCCTCGGAATAATCTACAAGAACGGTGCAGCCGGACAGCTCTTCGGGGTGGAAAAGCTCACTGTAGCCTTTAATAATGGAATTTGCGGTTATCCTCAGCATGACCGACGCACCCGCTTCCTTTCCCGCCTCTGTCATGTCCTTTGCAAGCTCTGTAAGAGCAAGATATCTGTCACTGTAGGGTGAAACGCTGTCGCCCAGAAGTTCAATATCCGACGAACGAAATTCGGGGAAAATAAAATCATCGGCAATTATTTCCTTAAAGCCTGCCTCGGCAAGCTCTGTTACGATATCCCGCATATATTCCCTTGTTTCGTCCTCAAAGGGAGAGAGCCATGGCTTGCCGCCCTTTTCGGGAGATGAATCGAGCCATGCGTCGTCGTCGAGAGTATGATAAGAGCCGTCACGGTAATCGCCGTAGCGGTTATTGTCATTGAGAACGGAGATAAGAGCAACGGGGCGAAGACCTTTGTCATATGCGGCATCGGCGATATCCTTTGCGGTGAACTCCGAACGGATAGGGTCGTCCCCCTCGTAAACGGTGTGTGCGAGAGGTGCGTTTGTAGCATAGTTAAAAGCTCCGCCCTCCTCCTTCATTGGCAGTATAACTGCGCTGAAGCCGCTTACAGAAAGCTCCGCAAGTGCATTGTCAAGTGTTTCTCTGTCAGTCATATCCGATGAGGAAAGAATATATGCGCCGCCGCCTTCCCTTACCGTAAGGTCGGCGGGGACGCTCTGTTCGGGAGTGGCTGTGGTCACATCGGAGTTTTCTGTTTCGTAGGTATTTTCATTACGGAGAGTTGTTTCGCCGGTTGCCGCCGTATCATCCGGTACAGCAGGTGGCTGCGGAGCATTTTCTGCTGTACCGGATGTTTGTTCGGTAACAGCGGATATACTTTCCGACGTTTCTCCGTTTGCGGAGGTCATGCCGGTCTGTGCAGACGGATCCTCAGCGGAGGTATCGGTATTTTCGGGAGACCATGGTTCGCTTTCGGACTGTTCGGAGCGGTCAGCAATATATCTGCTTATAGGACCGGCCGCACTGTAGCCGACAAAAACCAACACCGCAAGAGCTGCTGCTCCCGTAACTATTTTAATAACGTTTCCGTTTCTTTTTTTTATTCTGTAACGCCTTTTCGGACGGAAAATCTTCTTGTTCCTTCTCATTTTGACGAAGTCCTTTCTATAATTATATATATGACGGGATATGACCCAGAACGCCGTAAAGCGCCATTGCGATTATACCCGTAAATATCATTACCGCAGGATATCCCCTGAAAGATGCGGGAACGTCCTTGGAATAAAGCCTGCCGTAAACGCATGACAGCATAAATGCCGACACTGTAAATCCGATCCCCGCACATACGCCGAAAAGCAGAAATTCAAACAGGCTGCCGCAATTTCGGAGGCTAAGGAATATTGTACCCATAACTGCGCTGTTAAACGCAGAAATATGCACATATTTTTTTAATCTTCCGAATTTTTTCCCGAAAATCAGGAAAGAAAGAAAAAGAGTCGCAAGATAAAGCATTCCGATAGCTGAAATGTATATGAGCGGTATAAACGGTTTGTCCGAGCTTTCCGCAAGTCCTGTGCTCTTAAGAGCATATGCCGCTGCGGAGGACGTCAGAGTAAAATAAAGCACTCCCAGACAGATTCCGGGAAGATTTCTTCTGTTTTTCGCAGCAATTATCATGGTGCTTATTCCGAACGCTCTTGCAAAAACAAAATTTTCCGCAAGCACCGATATGAGTACCGATATGATCAGACCTTGAAAAAAACCTGGGCTGTCCAAGAAAATCACGCTCCCTTATTTCGGGCGCAGAACCTTATCAAAGCGCCTGCAAGTCCGATAAGAATAAAACCTCCGCATGGAGCGCCGAGAATTGGGATGACCGCATCTATCCCGTAAAGCTCGCCGCTTATGCCTCCTGTGGAGAAAAGCTCCCTCACTGCACCGAGAAGGATCAGCGCACAGTCAAATCCGATAATTTCGGAAATGACCGATGCAGTCATCTCCCTTTTGCTCATGCGGAAATATCTGAGCTCTGCTGCCGAAACGATAAACTGTCCCGCAGGTATCATTGGCAGGAATATACCAAGCTTTTCGGTGCCTGCGGGAAGCTTGTCCGCAAGAACAATATATACGGGGATATATACCAGCGCAGCGATCGCCGTGTATATTATTATACGCAGGGCATACGGTATCTTTTTGGGAATGAAGGAAGAAATAATAATGGCAGCAAACGTAACTGCGGAGAAAAAAGCCGCATATGTGAGTGCGTCTGAAAGAGCTGTACTCATAAAAACCGCAGGAGCAATTCCGAGTCCCGCTGCAAAAACAGGATTCTGAACGGTCAGTCCCTGTAAAAGTGTGCTGTTCTTTTTATTTTCTGCTGTTGTCATAGCCGTCTCCTATCATGGCAATAGTTTCGCCTATATCCGACCCGGCGCTTCGGAAAATTCTTCTCAGCCTTTTTCTGCGCTGAATGATCCCGCTGTTTCTTTTTGAAATGTGAGCAAGCGGAGCAGCGATGACCGAGGCGTATACAACGGGATTTTCAAGATTCGATATTTCCGATATTACAATGATCGTTGCCGCTGAAGCCAGACCGAAAATTATTCTCTGCCCCATAGCTTTGGGAACTGTTCCGCCGCAGGAAAGAAACATTATCCCGAAAACGAGCATACCTCCCGAAAGAGCCGTTATTACTCCGAATGCACCGTCTGTCAGAAAGCTCCAAAGCAGAACTGCCGAAAGCTCGGTGAGAAAGACTGAAGGAGATATGGCTTTGCTGCACATAAGAACAGCGGCGCATACTATCACCAGCACCGTAAATGTGCAGCCCATAGGTCCGGGAAATTTTCCTATAAGCAGCTCCAGCTCAGAATATGAAGCAGAGGAGGAGTTCATTGCCGCCGAGGTAAAGGATCCCGTAAGGCTTTCCTCAACAATATTTGCGGCGGACAGAGGTGCGAACGGTCTTGGATAGGAAAGCACTGCCTGCGGAAAACAAAGCTCCGCAAAAATATAACCTGCCGCCGCACAGTTGAAGATCTCGCAGCCGTGTCCTCCGAAAGGGTGCTTTGCGATGCATATCGCAAAGACAGACGCTGCTGCAGCCACTGTATACGGCACAGACGCAGGGAGCATTGCGGCAATGGCAAGTCCTGTAACAACAGCGGAAATATCATGCAGGTGCAGCGGCTTGCGGCGCAGCACCAGACAGAATATATCAGCCGCCCAGCACACAGCCGCAGCCGTGATTGCAACAAGCAGCGCCCTTTTGCCGTAGTAATAGACCGCCATCATATCAAGCACTGCAAGTACGCCGAGCATTTTCAGCATAGCGCCGAAATCATCGGGACGGTCAATAACTGCGCTGTCATTTCTGACAAAGGTGGTAAGCATCTGCCGATCCTTGCTTTTCATATGAGCAGAGCCTCCTTTATCCTCTCATCAGCCTGACAGCGGAGGACATATTATCCGCTTTGAAAAGATATGAGCCGGCAACCAGTATATCCGCTCCTGCCTTCCGCACAAGAGCAGAGGTCTCGGAATTTATTCCTCCGTCCACCTGAATGTGCGTTTTAAGGGAACGGCTGTCAAGATATGCTCTCAGATGCTTTATTTTATCAAGTGTCTCGTAAATAAAGCCTTGTCCGCCGAAGCCCGGTTCAACAGTCATTATAAGGATCATATCCACAGAACCCGCATAGTCAAAGACCTCGCTGACTGGAGTGGCGGGTTTTACGGCTATACCTGTCTTTTTTCCGCATTCCTTTACAGCGGATATCACCGCCGCAGGGTCGGAGGCAGCCTCAAGGTGAAAGCTTATCATATCCGCTCCGCACTGCGCAAATTTTTTTGCATAGCGTACAGGCTCGGTTATCATAAGATGAGCGTCAATAAACATATCCGTGTTTTTTCTCACAGATGAAAGTACGGGAATGCCGTAGCTTATGTTATCCACGAAAACTCCGTCCATAACGTCGAAATGAACGTGATCGCAGCCGCTGTTTTTTATTTTTGAAAGTTCATCTCCGAGCCTGCAAAGGTCTGCGCTGAGGATAGATGCCGAAACAGTGGTTTTCAAAAAAATCCCTCCGAAATTTCCGCTGTATGAAAGCTGCGGACAATTATACATATTAAGGAACCACTGATTAAATCCTGCCTAACAGCTTGGTACGCATCTTGCTTGCATAATTTCCGCCATATTGCACTAAAATTTCTTGACAGGCGCTGTCCGCAGACTACCCGGTCTGCCTGCGAAATTTTTGCACAATCTGACGAAAATTCCGTTTGCGCAATCTGCGCACCGGATTTAATCAGTACTTCCTTAAGTATAAACCACATTCACGCTTACGTCAATAGAATACGGACGGGATTTTTCATTTCAGCATTTCGACCACTTAACGTACTTTTTGTCAAGTCCGGCTTGTCTATTTTTGCAATCGGTATACAGTCATATGATGAACTCATGAAATTCACAAAAGGTAATCTGATTTCTTGATACCGGAATAAAAATGTGGTATAATAAAAATAATGGGAACCTCTATAAACCTCCTTCACGGCAAATCCTCTATTGGTTCGGT
>CAZDJG010000117.1:0-7025 GCA_964505695.1 uncultured Ruminococcus sp. | reverse complement strand
TGGCTATAGGCGGACTTGAAGCATCTCTGAGAAGATTTGCCCACTACGATTACTGGGACGATGCCGTGCGCCCCTCCATACTTGAGGACAGCGGAGCAGACCTGCTTATGTACGGCATGAGCGAGCATCAGATAGCGGAAATATGCACTCGTCTTGCAAAGGGCGAAAATATACATGAGCTTCGGAATATCAGAGGAACGGCATATCTTTGCGACCCGAGGGAAACCCCCTACGGAGCCGCAGAATGTCCCTCCCTTGCCCTTTGCAGGGAAAACAAGGAGGAATACGCAAAGGCTTGCAGGATACAATACGACTGGCAGGACGAGGTCTACGGAAAGACTGTTATCCAGAGGCAGACGGATAAAATGCTCGTTCAGCTCCCCCCTGCCTGTTCCCTCACCACGCCCGAGCTTGATCATGTTTACGAGCTGCCGTATATGAGGACATACCACCCCATATACGAAAAGGACGGCGGCGTTCCTGGAATAGAGGAGGTAGAATTTTCCATTACCCACAACAGAGGGTGCTTTGGAAACTGCAACTTCTGTTCCATCGCTCTTCATCAGGGCAGACGCATATCCGTAAGGAGCAAGGAGAGTATTCTCAGAGAGGCAAGACTGCTTACCACTCTCCCGAACTTCAAGGGATATATACACGATGTGGGAGGTCCTACGGCAAATTTCCGCGCCCCCTCCTGCACTCATCAGCTTACCCACGGACTTTGCAGAGGAAAGAAATGTCTTGCTCCCGTCCCCTGCAAAAATCTTGAAGTTGATCACACGGAATACCTTGACATTCTCCGTGAAATCCGTAAAATAAAAGGTATAAAAAAGGTTTTTATACGCAGCGGCATAAGATACGATTATCTCATCGAGGATAAAAACGAGGAGTTTATGAGGGAGCTTATTGAAAATCACGTAAGCGGCCAGCTCAAGGTCGCTCCCGAGCATTGCTCCGCCGCAGTTCTCGATATGATGGGAAAGCCCCACATCGAGGCTTATAAGAAATTTCAGGACAAATTCTACAAAATGACGGGACAGGCAGGCAAGGAGCAGTATCTCGTTCCATACCTCATGTCCTCCCACCCCGGCAGCACCCTGAGGGAGGCTGTTGAGCTGGCGCAGTTTTTAAAAAGCCTTAAAATGCGTCCGGAACAGGTACAGGATTTTTATCCCACGCCCGGAACCGTTTCTACCTGTATGTTCTACACAGGACTTGACCCGTACACCATGAAAAAAGTCTATGTGCCGAAAACCGCCGAGGAAAAGGGAATGCAGAGGGCGCTTTTGCAGTACTTCAGACCCGATAACCGCCGCCGCTGCATAGAGGCGCTTATCAAGGCGCACCGCACCGACCTTATCGGAACGGGAAAGGACTGCCTTGTTAAGCCCGACGAGCAGTATAACTCATATCTTCGCGAAAAAGCGTCAAAGCGGCAAAGCAGCACACGCAGAAAAAGCAAAAAAACGGAGGGCGGAAAATGGCAAAAAGAAAACAAGGAAAACAAGCGAACGAAAAAACGCTGAAAAAGCTGCTCCGTCTGCTGCCCTCATGCATTATCGTTCTCATAATCTGTGTGGGAATATGCTTCGGAGCGCTTATAGAAACGGGTATAATAAGCCTTTCGGACGTGCAGAGCGCACTGGGCTTTACCGTATTCGACAAGGGATACGCAAACGAGAGTATCCCCGAAAATGCCAAGGATTTCGGGGTTTTCGTCATAGACGTGGGTCAGGGAGATTCTATCCTTATCTGCGCAGGCAAAGCAAGTGTTCTTATTGATTCGGGAGAAAAGGAAAACGCTGCGGCGGTTTCGGGATTTATCCGCTCAAAGGGTATCGAAAGGCTTGACCTTATGATAGCTACCCACCCCCATTCCGACCACATAGGCGGATTAGCTGATATCATCTCCGATATCGGGGCTGACAAGATAATCGTCCCAAAGCTCCCGGACAGCATGATCCCGACCACCAAAACCTACGAAAGCTTCCTGAACGCCGTCAAGGACAGCGGCTCAGGGCTTACTGCCGCAAAGCCCGGAACGCAGTACCATCTTGGAGAAATAAACGGGAAAAATGCCGTTCTGACCATTCTTGCCCCGTCGGAAAATGCGGTATTTGACGACCTTAACGATTATTCCGTCTGCGCAAGGCTTGATTTCGGCAGCGTGTCATGGCTCTTTACAGGAGATCTTTCAAAGGACGGCGAGCAGGCTCTGATAGAAAGCGGACAGAATATCGACGTTACGGCGCTGAAGGTAGGACATCACGGTTCAGCCTCCTCATCATCGGAGGCTTTTCTCGAAAGGGTAACTCCAAGGCTGTGCGTTATCTCCTGCGGGGCGGGAAATTCCTACGGTCACCCCTCGGACAGTGCAATAAAACGTCTGCAAAAATATACTGAAAGCATTTACAGGACCGATCTGTTGTCAACTGTTTCCGTGTATTCCGACGGCGATAACCTGTACGTTACCAAAAAGGAGAAAACCGAATGATAATTCTTGATAGGCTTACCCCCAAAGAGGCGGTAATTTACGAAGGCGATAAAAGGATCACCGTTTCAAGATCGCTTGTAAGCGGCTGCAAGGAGGGAGATGTCCTTATTTTAAAGGACAATTTCTATATAACGGATAAAACCGCCACAGAAAAAAGGCGGCAGGATATCATAGATCTGCAAAATTCACTGTGGGAATGAAATTTTATCTGAAAGAAGGAGTTTATAATGCATAACAGTCTTCCCGTGCTTTTAAACGAAAAACTTCCCAAATTATCCAAGGGTCACAAAAAAATAGCCGAATATATCCTGAACCACTACGACAAGGCGGCGTTCATGACCGCCTCAAGGCTCGGCAGCATAGTCGGAGTAAGCGAATCCACAGTAGTACGGTTTGCCGCCGAGCTTGGCTTTGAGGGCTATCCCGAAATGCAGAAGGCTCTGAAGGAATTTACCAGCAACAAGCTTACCGCCGTTCAGAGAATGAACGTTATGAACGATCAGCTTGCAGGCGAGGACATTTTGGGAAGAGTTATGAATTTCGATATCGAGCAGATACGGAAAAGCCTTGACGAGATAGACAGGAATGAGTTCTACACCACCGTTGACGCTCTTGTCGACGCAAACAACATATATGTCATAGGCGCGCGCTCCGCCTCGGTACTCGCCCGTTTTATAGTCTTTTACTTCAACATAATGTTCGATAACGTCAAGATAATCCATACCACAAGCACAAGCGAAATGTTCGAGCAGATACTGAACATTGGCAATGGCGATATTATGATAGGCGTAAGCTTTCCCAGATACTCAAAGCATACGGTAAAGGCGTTCAGATACGCTCATGAAAACGGCGCAAAGGTAATCGGCATAACTGACAGCAAGGCGTCGCCTCTTGCCAAATACGCAGATCATCTGCTGCTGGCGCACAGCGACATGGTTTCCTTTGCGGATTCCCTAGTCGCTCCCATGAGCCTTATAAACGCTCTTATATCCGCAGTAGGAATGAGAAAACAGGGATATGTCGCTCACAACTACGAGCGGCTTGAGGAGATCTGGGATAAATACGAGGTATTTGAAAAATCCGACGATCAGGATTTTGATACTCAAAGCGGAGGAAAACTATGAAAAAATTGGCAGGCGTCTTATTTGAAAGGCATGCAGCTACTGCAATTCTCCGCTTGACGGGACACGATAAAACAGAAAGGAAAAAAACATATGGCAGACTGCATTATTGTAGGCGCAGGCGCAGCGGGTCTTATGGCTGCAGTCACAGCAGCAGACTGCGGCAGCTCCGTGCTTTTGTTTGAGCGCAATCCCCGTGCGGGACGCAAGCTGCTTATTACGGGAAAGGGCCGCTGCAACGTTACAAACAACTGCACAAAAGAGGAATTCTTTAATAACATTCCCACAAACAGCCGATTTCTGTACTCGGCATATTCGGGCTTTGACTGCGCAGACACCATGAGCTTTTTTGAAGATCTCGGAGTTCCTCTGAAAACGGAACGTGGAAACAGAGTATTCCCCGTAAGCGATAAAGCGGAGGATATCCTTTCCGCATTTGAATACGCCGTTAAATGCCGCAGCAGGCTTATTACCGTAAAAAATGCAAGGGTCACAGGGATACTCTCAAAGGACGGTGCGGTCACAGGAGTTATTGCGGACGGTATCGCATATCACGCTTCCTCGGTGCTTATCGCATCGGGAGGACGTTCATATCCCAAAACAGGCTCTGACGGAGACGGATACCGCTTTGCAAAGGAGCTTGGGCATAAAATAATACCCCTGCGCCCCTCCCTTGTTCCTCTTGTAAGCGAGGAGGAATGGTGCACAGAGGCTATGGGTCTGCCGCTGAAAAACGTGACGCTTACCCTTAAGGATTCCGAAAGCGGCAGGACGCTTTTTTCCGAGCTTGGAGAAATGCTATTTACTCATTTCGGAATATCCGGTCCGCTGGTGCTTTCCGCATCGGGACATATTCCGGAAATGCAGAGGGGACGGTATACCGCTCATATCGATTTAAAGCCCGCTCTTGACGAAAAAACTCTTGACAGCCGCATACAGCGTGATTTTTCCGAAAATTCAAACCGTGATTTCGCAAACAGTCTCGGAAAGCTGCTGCCTTCAAAGCTTATACCGGTGATCGTAAAGCTTTCGGGAATTGACGGAAATAAAAAGGTAAATCAGATAAGCAGAAAGGAACGCATGACGCTTATGCGGCTGCTTAAATGCCTTACAGTCACGGTGAAGGATTTCCGCCCCATTGACGAGGCTATAGTTACGGGCGGCGGCGTATGCGTTTCGGAAATAAATCCAAAAACCATGGAATCAAAACTTGTAAAGGGTTTATATTTTGCGGGAGAGGTCATTGACGTTGACGCATACACGGGAGGATTTAATTTACAGATAGCATTTTCCACCGGATATGCCGCAGGACAGAGCATGGGCGGCTGACTGGCAGCAAATACGTGTGTTTTTTCATTTCAGGCGTCAAATTCATTTTCCCAATGCTCAAAGATATCTCCCTCTATAAAATAAATATCGGAAACGGAAATTTTTGCGCCGTCACTCAGGACAATGCTTATATCGCTTTCGTCAAAGCGTCTGAAATTGCCGCTGACGGTAACGTACGCTCCGCCGCTTTTCCTTTCATCGGGCACAAAGTATGTTACCGATATCAAGGGACGTTCGCCTGCGTTATCAATAAGAATCCTCAGACGCCTGTTTATAAGCGAAACGGCGTCCTCGTCAAGCTCGACCCTGCACTCTGTCAGACGAGCGGTTTCCGTGACCGCATCATCATATCCCGTGAGAGCCGCAAAGGGCGAAAACTGCGCCGCACGGTCGTGTACCGACATCTGCGGGTGTGTTTCTGAAACGTGATGCGGCATATCAATTATATCGTCATATTTATGCTCACTGTTCGGCTGCATTTGCTTTCACCTCGTTCTTATGCTTTATGTCCGCCGATCTGTCCGTTCCTTTCGGCAGCCGTTGCGCCCTCCCGGAAATTCATTCCTTTCAGAACAGCGTTTTTGCCGTATCTTTTTTTTATGACAAGCAGAGCCTTCTGCATATTCTTTTCTCTTTCAAGACGTTTTTTTTCGGCTTCGTTCTGCTTTTCCCGATCCGCATAATCGGTAAAGAGATCAAGCTGCTCAAAGGGCGTTTCTATGACCTCGCTTTCGGTGACAACATGATTTGCAACAACATATATTCTTCTTACCGTAAGCTCCCTGTCAACTATTTTTTCATAAAGCTCTGTGACCTTTTCAAGAATAAGCCTTGTTGAGGACGTGGGTTTTCCAAGATTTACCGAACCGTGGGCAGCTTTTGGGACACATCTGCCGTAATGGTCTGTTGTCACCTCTCCGCTGTACCGCTTTTTAGCTTCCGAAGCAGTCAGATTTTCAACATCATAGCCTGCCGTAAGCACTATCTGATCGGTAACAAGCCCCTTGTCAACAAGATCAAGCACAAGCATATCCGTCATTTCGCGGACAATAAGCCTGCCCTTTTCAAAATCGTACGGACACTTCAGCACCTGTCCCTGACTGATACTGTGAGTTTCTGGCTTATATGCCTTTATATCCGCAATGGTGCATGGCTCCCAGCCCCATGCATGGTCGATGAGCAGCTCCGCATTTATCCCGAACATACGATACAGAAGATCCTCGTTTCGCAGGGAAAGCTCCGCAATATCCCCCATGGTGTAAATGCATTTTTCCTCAAGCTTTTTGGCATACCCTCTGCCGACGCGCCAGAAATCGGTCAGCGGACGGTGACTCCAAAGCCTGCGGCGGTAGGACATTTCATCAAGCTCGGCAATTCTCACCCCGTCCTTATCGGAAGTGATATGCTTTGCCTCAATATCCATAGCGACCTTGGCAAGATACAGATTTGTGCCTATCCCTGCTGTCGCAGTGATTCCGGTTTCATACAGAATGTCCTCTATCATGGTCACTGCAAGCTCACGGGCAGTCATTTTGTAGGTTTGCAGATAGGACGTAACATCTATAAAAACTTCATCAATGGAATAAACATGAATATCCTCGGGTGCGATATATTTCAGATATATCCTGTAAATTTTCGTACTGATCTCCATATATTTTGCCATCTGCGGAGGAGCGATAATAAAGTCTGTTTCAAGGGCAGTGTCGTTTTTCAGCTCGCAGGCATTATATGATTTTCCCTTAAATTCATGACCGGGAGCTGCAAGCCTCCTTACGGCATTCTCTCTGTGTACCGCCCGGATCACCTCGAAAAGACGGGGTCTGCCCGGAATGCCAAGGGATTTGAGCGACGGAGATACTGCAAGACAGATGGTTTTTTCCGTGCGGCTCTCATCTGCGACTACAAGATTGACAGTCATTGCGTCAAGTCCTCTTTCAACACATTCCACCGAAGCATAAAATGATTTCAGGTCAATAGCTATATAGGTACGATCCTTCTGCTGCATTATCTCACCTTCCTCCCATAATTTCATTAGGGGTTCTCTATAAACCGGGACACGAGCAAAGCCTCGTCCATTGGTT
>CAZDJG010000116.1:0-7030 GCA_964505695.1 uncultured Ruminococcus sp. | reverse complement strand
ATCTCGTCTGGAATTTCTCTTTTTATTGGGTCATATCATTTTAGCACATACATTTCATGAATAAATTTAGATACAACATACTTGACAACAATTAAAAAATATTGTACAATGTATATATATTGCGGAACATACTGAAATAGACCCAAACCGTATTGAACCGATACCTGAGAATAAGACAACGCAGCAGAGCCTTCTCTGCCGAAAGGAATGATCTGATCCATGGGCAATAACAAAAAAAACGATCTTGACGCCGAAACTCTTGCCAAAAATAAGGCAAAAGCCAATAAGAAAGGATTTATTACAAAAAAATCATCGCTTATCGTATATGTAATAGTTCTTTTGCTGGCAGTTGCGGCAAGGACCGTGCAGCTTTATTCAAATATGGACTTTGCGCGGGGAAAATACATAGATCCCTCTCTCGGCAAAAATTATCCGCTGATCGTGATCATTCCGGGCTTTATCCTCCTTGCGGTCATTCTGCTTGCAGGCAGTGCAAAGGATACGGTTTTAGGCTCGTGTATCCTTATAAATCCCATGAGGCTCAGATATGATAAGCTGAACAAAAAAATACCTCATGCGGCAGGCTATACATCTCTGCTCATGGCTTTGCTGGTTTTCGGTCAGATATGCTTTGATTTTATAGACCTTGTTCACGAAAATACGGAATATATGAAAACCCTTTCCGCCGACGAACGGGAGGATTACAGCAAGCTTACGGGCTATTCCCTCGGAATGTTCTTTACGCATTTCGTTATGCTTCTGGTCATCCTTACCTTTGTTTCCATTGCCGTGAATATCTTCAAGGGCGACGGTTTTTCTCATGCAAACTGCGCCGCATTGTCCACATATGCCTTGTGGAAGGTTATCGAGATAATGCAGATGCTTTCGGAAAATACTGCACTCAGCACATATTCCGACCTTGTATATCAGCTTCTTTCCTATATGACTGCGGTGGTTTTCTTCCTGAACACCGCAAGGTTCTTCAACGGAATGGAGAAAAAACACACACGCTTCTGGATGTGCTTTACAGGCTACGTTTCGTCTGTGCTTGCAGCCGTGTCGGTAATTCCAAGATATATACTCCTGCTCGTTCAAACAAACTATGACAGCAGACTTGAAATGAAAATTCCCGAAATTTCCGATGTGGGAATAGTATTCATGACAATAACCATAGTTGCTGTTTTCTGGAGTACATATGTTTACAGAGTAATGCCCAAGCTTAATCTCGGCAAGCGCCGCTGGAGCAAAGCGCCTATCAGTAAGGAATATCAGAAAATGGAGACTATCGAATAAAATTACGGGGGCGTACAGGAAAATTGCCTGTACGCCCCTTTTTAAGGAATTAAAAGCAATATGAAAATAAGAAAATTACAGCTTGCAGCCGTTCCGGTCATAATATCCCTCCTTTCCGGCTGCGGTATAGGCTCGTCTGTGGACAGTCTGCTTTCGCCGCCTATGCTGTCGGAAGAGCAGAACGAAATATATTCGGCACTTACGGAAGCTTCCGGTAACGATATTTCACTGGTTTATCCAAGATCGGGCGAGTACCGCTCCGCATACGTTTTTTACGATCTGGACGGTGACGGCTCGGACGAAGCCGTTGTCTTTTACAAAAACGAATCGGATTCGGAAAGCAGCGTAAGAGTCAATATCCTCGACAATGAAAACGGCTGGCGTTCCGTTTATGACCATGCGGGAGCAGGCTCTGCAATCGAACAGGTCTTTTTTACCGATCTGGGCGGCAGAGGCAGGGTAAGCATGGCTATAGGCTACGGATATATAACTCCCACCGAAAAAACACTGCGCCTTTACAGCTTCGTCAACGGTATGCTGAAAAATGAATATTCCGACACCTATTATAAAACAATATGCATGGATCTTGACGGTGACGGCGGTCAGGATATCGCCGTTATTAACTGCAACAATGAAAACCACAGCGCATATCTTTCTCTTGTTACCGACAGAGGAAACGGTGCGCAGTGTACAAGCACTGTTGATCTGAGTCCGAATACAGCCGATCTGTCGGGTATAATCGGCGGCTATATCGGAAACAGCACCCCTGCGGTCTTTATTGACGGGCTTATGGGAAGCGGTTATCTGTCAACTGAGATAATCTACTGCGTAAACGGACAGCTCAGAAACCCGGCCAATCTCCCCGGCTCGGATATATCCGCACTGACAGCAAGAAATCAGGGACTTTACAGCTGCGATATCGACGGCGACGGAATAATAGAAATTCCTCGGAGAGAGCTGTTCCCCGGATACGGCGATTCGGGAAACGCACAATATATCACAAGCTGGAACAGCTTTGAAAACTATACTATCGTAAAAAAATACTCCTCACTTACCGAGGAGGACAAGGGCTACGCTTTCATGCTGCCGGAAAAATGGGAGGGCAGCGTTACTGTCAAATCCGACGAGGTAACCGGAGAAAAGGTATTTTACAAATTCAACCGCAGCCTTACCGAAAGCCGTATCGAGCTTATGAGGATCCTTGTCTGCGACAAAAATACTGCGGCAAAAAAATCTCTCTCAGGTTATGTTACCGCTGCGTCCGAAAACGGAGTTGTGTATATGGTAAAATTCGGCGATACCGAGGACGAGCTTCAGCTTACGGTTGCGGAAGCAAGAAATAATTTTTATATTTATAACTAGAAAGGATATTCGGTACAAATGAGCGAAAACATCTGCAAATTCAAATCCAAAATTGGCGGTCAGGCTCTTATCGAGGGCATCATGATGAGAGGGATCGACCTTTCGGCAATGGCATGCCGCCTGCCCGACGGAACTATAGATGTTGAAACATGGAAGATAAGGGGCGGCAAAAATGCTCCGTGGTATATGAAAACGCCCCTTATAAGAGGCTGCTTTAACTTTGCGATTTCGCTGATAGACGGAATGAAATGCACCATGAGATCTGCCGAAAAGCAGGCGGACGCCGAGGAAGATGAGGAGGAAGAACCGTCAAAATTTGAAAAATGGCTCAGCTCCACAAAGCCCTATAAGGCTCTTGAAGCAAAGCTTGAGGGCGAAAACGGCAAAGAAGTAATGAACACTGTCATGATAGTGGTGTGCGTTATTGTAATGATAGTCTGCCTGTGCGCATTCAAATTTTTCCCCGCACTCATATCAATGCCGCTGAGCGCATTGGGCGCCCCCGACTGGTGCAAAACGGTTTTCGAGGGAATAGTAAAAATTGCGCTGCTGGTCGGATATATGTGGCTTATTTCCCACATGAAGGAAATACACAAGACCTTTAAATACCACGGCGCAGAGCATAAGACCATCGCCTGTTACGAGGCGGGACTGGAGCTTACGGTTGAAAATGTCCGCAGACAGACACGCTTTCACCCCCGCTGCGGAACAAGCTTTATCTTTCTTGTGGTACTGCTGAGCATTGCTATAGGAATGTTCCTGCCGTGGAAAAATGTCTGGGCAAGGTTCGGACTTCAGCTTATCATGCTTATCCCCGAAACCGCCGTGGGCTATGAGCTGATAAAGCTTGCGGGAAGGTATGACAATATTCTCACAAAAATAATTTCCGCGCCCGGATTATGGCTGCAGCACATAACCACCTGCGAACCTGACGATCCTCAGATAGAGGTCGCTATCGCCGCCCTTACACCATGCATTCCCAAGGACAGATCCGAGGACAGATGGTAAAGCGGATTGGCAGATACTCCGAATATGCAGCGAAAGGATATCAGGTCTATGACAATTTCCGAGCTTTCAAAACGAATGGACGGCATACTTGCCGATATTCCCGACAGAAATTTTGACAAATTCTGCCTGCTGGAGGATATCGGCAGACTGACAAGAGAGCAGTGCCTTATACACCCCGAAACGGAGCTTTCCGACGGACTGTGCAGCCGTCTTATAAGCTGCGCTCACAAACGTGCAAGCGGATACCCCCTGCAATATATTCTCGGGAAGTGGGAGTTTTACGGAAGACCGTTCAAGGTAGGCGAGGGCGTGCTTATTCCCCGCCCCGATACGGAGGTCCTTGTGGAGGAGGCTCTTAAAAGGCTTTCCGACGGCAGCGAACATACCATTATCGATCTGTGCAGCGGCAGCGGCTGCATTGCCGTTACTCTTGCAAAGGAGCTTGAGGGAAGATCAAGGGTATATGCGACGGAACTGACAGGCGAGGCATTTGCCTATCTTGCGGAAAATGTGCGCGGGAACAATGCCTGCGTAAAGCTTATACGAGGGGACGTAATGAACGGCGCACTTATGGAGAATTTCCGCTGTCCCGACGATCCCGAAAAATATATGAGCATTGACTGCATTGTATCAAATCCCCCTTATCTCACCGAGAGAGAAATGGACGAGCTTCAGAGGGAGGTCACATTTGAACCAGAAACCGCTCTGTACGGCGGAACCGACGGTCTTAAGTTTTACCGCGTTATAGCGAGGCTGTGGAGCGAGGTGCTGTGTCCTCGCGGGCTGATGATCTTTGAAACGGGAAACGGACAGTCCGGTGATGTGGCGGCTATTCTTTCGGACTGCGGCTTTGAGGATATTTTCACCGCTCCCGACGCAACGGGTGAAATAAGAGTCGTGGGAGGATATAAGATTTCACCGAACTGTAGATAAAAAACAGCTCCTCAACTTGTCGAAAAAGCGGCTGAACAAAAAAATCTGCACAAATAAGGTCACGGTAAAGTTTAGGTCAAGCCTTTTCAAAGGCTTGCAGGGGGTCAAGGGGGCAGAGCCACCCTTGTCGCCCTCCGCAGAGGGCGAAATCCCCTTTTTATCAAGAAAACGGGGAAAAGGGTGAGAAATGCGACAGCATTTCGAGGGAGAGCGGACACGACCGCTCTCCCTTTTTACAGATTTATTCAAAATCAAATCTTCCAAACGTTCCGGTGGAACGTTTGGAACAAAGCAATACCATTACACTATTTGTATGTATTGCACAAATATCTATATTCTTTTCGACAAGCAAAGGGGCTGTTGCAGCAGGAAGTTTTTGCTGTAACAGTCCCTTGATTTGTATACAAAGTATATATCGCCGTTTGATTTCGCTTTATCTTGTAAGAGAGTACCAAAGGGGGAAACCAAGCGGGGGAGGGGCGACAAAAGCAAGGGCAAAAAACGGCACTCCCCTCCCCCTTATTGGTTTCCCCCTTTGGAATCCCCCTTCCTTTCTCCCCTTCCCCTCCCGTTTTTTATGCAGTTTCATGCACTCGCCGCCGTTTTGGGCTTAATTTATGGAAATTGGCTAATCAGTCCACGCGATGGGGCTAAAGTGCTGGTCATAAGTCCCCAATCTTTAGTGCAATCGGACGGCAGGCAATAACAATCCTTTGCAAAATAAGTCTGAAACGGCAACGTGCGAATTAAATTGCATAAAACCAGAAAGGGTGAGGAGTTAAGGAAGAGGGTTCAAAAGGGGCTGTTGCAGATAAGCTGCAACAGCCCCTTTGGTAATAAATCAAAACAGACTTTTCAAATAACATAATTATCGGAAAGCTTTTTACCCGAACGGGTAATGATATCCTCTATGGTAATATTATCCACAACATCCGTTATAGCCTCGTAAAGCTTCTTCCAGACAAAAAGCGTTTCACATTCGTCTGCACGTTCGCAGGTGTTTACATTATCCTCAAGGCAGGTCACCGGGGCAAGATTTCCCTCGGTAAGACGCAGTATCATTCCGACGGTGTAGTATTTCGGGGGATTTGTAAGCTTATATCCTCCCTGTGAGCCTCTTACGCTTTTTACAAAGCCTGCACGGCTCAGAAGTATAACTATCTGTTCAAGATATTTTACGCTTATATTCTGATTTTCGGCAATATCCCTCAGGGGAATTGCGGTTCCGTTGTCATTTGCAGCAAGATCGCACATCATACGCAGAGCATATCTGCCTTTGGTGGATATTTTCATAGCAGTTCTCCTTTTTATTATACTTTTACCGGCATACAGGCTTTTTCTGTCGGAAAATTAAAGCTTTGTATTATATAAGCCTACAATTCATAGAAGATTAGTATTATTATAATCCTTATCCCTGCAAATGTCAATAGAATTTTTTGTAAAAAAAGAAAATGGGACTGTTTAGTAAAGCAGTCCCATTTCAGCTTGCCGCCCATGATCTTACGGGCGGCATTTTTATATCATCGGTTATCTATCTTTTCGGGGTACATATCATGCTCGCAAAGGCGGCGGAAAGCCATTTCCTCGAATTTTGTCCCCGGTCTGCCGTAGTTGCAGTAGGGATCGATGGAAATTCCGCCCCTCGGAGTAAATTTTCCCCACACCTCAATGTATTTGGGATCCATAAGCCTGATAAGATCCTTCATAATAATATTAACGCAGTCCTCGTGGAAATCGCCGTGATTGCGGAAGCTGTAAAGATAAAGCTTCAGCGACTTTGATTCCACCATACGCACATCGGGTATATAGGAAATATATATCGCCGCAAAGTCGGGCTGCCCCGTAATGGGGCAGAGACTTGTAAATTCGGGACAGTTGAATTTTACGAAATAATCGTTGTCCCGATGCTTGTTGACAAAGGTTTCAAGCATTTCGGGAGCGTAATCATCGGGATATTTTGTTTTTTGATTTCCAAGCAGAGTGATGCCCTGCTTTTCCTCAGCAGTTCTTCCTTCCATTTCCGCTCCTCCTCAGCTAAGCAGTCCGAGCAAAGCTGCCTTATCCGCAAAGCCTACCTGCCGCTTGTATTCCGCACCGTTTTTAAAGGAAATTATTGTGGGAATGCTTGCTATGCCGAAATCGGCAGCCGCCTGTGGAATACTGTCAACATCAACCTTATAGACTTCAAAGCCCTCCGCCTCAGAGGCGATCTCTTCAATAACAGGGGCGGTAAGCTTGCACGGACCGCACCATACCGCATAGAAATCCACCAGTACGGGTAAGTCCGAATTTACCACCTTTTCCTTAAATTCTTCATAGCTTGTCAGATCAAGCCTGCTCATTTTTATCATTCCTTTCATTGGCAGGGATTTATTGTTGTTTGGGGTTCTCTATAAACCGGGACACGAGCAAAGCCTCGTCCATTGGTTCGGTC
>CAZDJG010000115.1:0-7063 GCA_964505695.1 uncultured Ruminococcus sp. | reverse complement strand
ACGCACTCCACCCATTTTCTCTTTTCAAACCGGTTTCTAGAGGTTCCCTAAAGAAGAGGGCAAAACATGATAAAATTTATTGCCGCCGACCTTGACGGCACACTTCTGAACAGCAGCCATGAGCTTCCCCAAGGCTTTACGGAGCTTATAAGCAAAATGTACGATGCGGGCATAACCTTTGCAGCCGCATCGGGACGTCAGTATTACGGAGTGGAAAAGCTCTTTGGGTCTGTACGGGACAAGATGATGTTTATTGCGGAAAACGGGGGAGCAGCTTATGAAAAAGGGAAATGCGTCTACAGCAGACCATTGCCCGGAAACGGCATAAGAGAAATTATCGGGGAGGCGCAGAAGCTTTACGAAAAAGGAGTCCGCATTCTTCTTTCGGGAGAAAAAAGCGCATATGCCGCAGACTGTGATCCGGATTTTGCGCAAAGCTGCGAAACCTATTGCGCACATCTTGAAAGGCTGAGGGATATAAGCGTTCTTCCCGAAAACGACAGCATAATCAAGATTGCTCTTTTTGACAAAAATGCGGAAAAGGGCGTTTACAGCGCAATGCAGAAATTTGCGGGGGTCTACAATGTTATCCTTTCAAACACCTGCTGGGTGGATATCGTTTCAAAGGACGTGAATAAGGGTACGGCAGTGAGCAGGCTTATGGAAAGACTTGGCGCAGGATATGATGAAGCAATGGTTTTCGGGGATTATCTCAACGACCTGGAAATGATGGAGTGCTGCAAATACAGCTTTGCGATGGAGAACGCTCACCCTGCTTTAAAGAAAGCTGCGCATTTTATCGCCCCGTCAAACGACGAAAACGGAGTTGTCAGTAAGATACTGGAGCATATTCCCAGTCTTGCCGAAAGGATATAAAAAAATGGAACTTAAAAGTAAAATACGCAGTCAGCTCCTTAAAGTAAAAAATCCGTCAAGATATATCGGCGGTGAGCTTAACAGCGTAGTAAAGGATAAAAGCAGGGTGGACGTGAGGTTTGCGTTCTGCTTTCCCGACACATATGATGTGGGAATGTCTCATATCGGCATGAAAATACTTTATTCGCTGAAAAATGCCCGTGATAACTGGTGGTGCGAAAGAGTGTTTGCGCCGTGGCCGGATTATGAGAAGCTCATGAGGGAAAACGATATCCCGCTTTACGGTCTGGAGAGCCTCGATCCTATAAAGGAATTTGATTTTATCGGCTTTACCGTTCAGTATGAGCTGTGCTACACCAATATCCTCAATATGCTCGATCTTGCGGGACTGAACGTTCTCGCCTCAGAAAGAGGGGAAAGTGATCCCGTAGTGGTTGCGGGGGGTCCCTGCGTATGCAATCCCGAACCGCTGTGCGATTTATCGATCTGTTTATTATCGGCGAGGGTGAGGAAGCCAACATTGAGCTTATGGAGCTTTACGAAAAAATGAAGAGATTGGGGGAATATACCAAGAAGGAATTCCTCATAAGGGCGGCGCAGATACCAGGAATGTATGTCCCGAAATTTTATGATGTGTCGTACAGGGAGGACGGACGGACAGAACTTGTGCGTCCGAACCGCCCCGATATTCCGCAAAAGATAACAAAGCGTATAGTGAGGGATCTGGATAAGGTTTTTTATCCGGAAAAGTTTGTCGTTCCTTTTTCGGAGATAGTTCATGACAGAGCGGTGGTCGAGGTCCTGAGAGGGTGTATAAGAGGCTGCCGGTTCTGTCAGGCGGGATTTATTTATCGTCCGTTTAGGGAAAAAAAGCCGGATACTATATTAAATGAGGCTAAATGTCTTTGTGAATCTACAGGCTATGAGGAGCTTTCCCTTGCTTCTCTCAGCACCAGCGATCATTCGGATATCGAGGGCATGCTTGAAAAGCTTACGGAGTATACCGAGAACGAAAAAGTAAACCTTGCTCTGCCGTCTATGCGTATCGACCGCTTTAGCAAGGAGCTTATGTATCAGCTTTCAAAGGTCAGAAAAAGCGGACTTACCTTTGCTCCCGAGGCAGGCACGGCAAGGCTCAGGGACGTTATCAATAAAAATATCACGGAAGAAGAAATAATGAGTGCCTGCCGCACTGCCTTTGAGGGCGGATATGCGTCCGTAAAGCTTTATTTTATGATGGGACTTCCCACCGAAACCGACGAGGATATTTCAGGTATAGCAGAGCTTGCAAAAAAAATAGCCGATATCTATTTTAATACACAGGGCAGACCGAAGGGGCAGAAGCTGAACATTTCCATAAGCTGCGCCACGTTTGTCCCCAAGCCCTTTACTCCGTTTCAGTTCGAGCCGCAGATATCTGTTGACGAGATCAACCGCCGCCAGAAGCTGCTGATTGACAGCACACGGGGAAAGAGATACATTAACGTAAGCTATCATAACTATAAAATAAGCGTTCTTGAGGCGGCTCTTGCAAAGGGCGACAGAAGAACGGGAGCGGTCATAAAGCGGGCGTGGGAGCTTGGCTGCAGGTTTGACGGCTGGGACGAGCTTTATAATTTTGACGCATGGATGAAGGCGTTTGAGGATACGGGAACGGATATTGATTTTTATGCTCACCGCAAGGCAGAGTACGACGAGGTAATGCCGTGGGAGCATCTCGATTATATGATATCAAAGGAATTTCTTATCCGTGAAAATAAAAAGGCTTACCGGGGAATGGCAACGCCCGACTGCCGCAGGCAATGCTCGGGCTGCGGAGTAAACAGGAAAACGGGGGTAGAATGCTTTGGATAAAAAGCCTGTGAGAGTTTTTTTTGAAAAAAAAGGAAAAGCGTATTACATTTCCCATCTCGATCTGCTCAGAACAATGCAGAGGGCGCTTAAACGTTCGGGACTGCCCGTATGGTATTCCGAGGGCTTTAATCCGAGAATATATCTGAATTTCCCCCTTGCTCTTTCGCTTGGGGTGGAGGGGTGCAGGGAGGCTATGGATTTTTATATAACCGCCGAAACCTCCTATGAAAATATTATCACGTACATGAACAGCGAAATGCCTGACGGACTGAGGGTCTTATCCGCCGCAGCGCCCGTGCATCTCAATAAGGATATAGGCTTTGCTGAGTATTCGGCAATATATGAGGGAAATGATATCGGATCGGCAGCAGAGGAATTTATGTCGCTCGAAAAGATCGAAGTCCTCAAGCACTCCAAGAAAAAGGGAATGATAACCGTAGATATCAAGCCAAGCGTTAAAATAAACGGCATAACGGATAAGGACGGACTGACAGAGCTTTCCTTTACGCTGCCCGCAGGACAGGAGCTTAATCTTAATGCAGGAATTTTTACCGGTGCATTTGCTTCTTTTTGTGAGCAAAGCAATAAAAATGCCGAGCTTATATGTACAAAACGCACAAATATACTTTGCTCTGACGGAAGCGTATTTGAATAAATTGACAAAAATATATTTGTGTGAAAAAAGACTTGAAATTTTTTGCCGAATATGTTAAAATATAAGCGCATTTAAAATCCGCCGAAGTATGCCGCTTGGAGGAAAAGGCGAGATTAGTGCTGCCGTAATTGCCGGAAGCGGCTGTACGGCAACATTAAAAGGGCAGTCCGCTGCTCCGTCCGTCATGCGTCATAAGACGGGGAAAAACGGGGTAAGAATGTTCCGATTTTTAGGAGGATATTGAAATGGACGCATTAAAGCTTATCAGCGAATCAAGCATGAAGAGCGAAGTTCCCGCTTTTGAAGTGGGAGATACCGTAAAGGTACACGTAAGGATCAAGGAAGGTCAGAAGTACAGGATACAGGTTTTTGAAGGCACCGTTATCGCCAAGAGACACGGCGGCATCCAGGAAACCTTTACCGTAAGGCGTGTTGCTCACGGCTGCGGAATTGAGAGGGTTTTCCCTGTGCATTCTCCCGTAGTTGACAAGGTCGAGGTCATCAGACACGGTAAAGTCAGAAGAAGCAAGCTTTACTACCTCAGAGACAGGGTCGGCAAGGCTGCTAAGGTCAAAGAGCAGATCCAGTGATCTTTTTTTAATGCATCTTTATGACATGAAAGGAATAAGACTCCTTTCAATTGACCCGTAAAAGCAAAGCAGAGCGGATATCCTCCGCTCTGCATTAAATGCTTTTTCAGGTTGCTTGGGGGCTTTATTGCAGTCCCTTTTTTTGTGGAAAAATGCCGTCGTAGAATATGAGCGAAAGGATATGGGCAGCTATGGCAAAGTATCAGATAAATTACGAGGCTCTTGATGCAGATAAGGATAAGGAAAAGGGTACACCGTACGAGGAATTTCTTGAGTGGGTCGAAACTATAATTTTTGCTTTTTTTGCGGTGATCCTTGTTTTTACATTTCTGCTCAGGCAGGCAAACGTTGACGGAGAATCAATGCTTCCGACTCTTCAGGACGGCGAAAAGCTTATAGTTCACCATCTTTTTTATGAGCCTGCCAAGGGGGATATTGTCATTGTTGACAGCAAAAGTCTCGGTAAGCCTATAGTAAAGAGAGTTATTGCCGAGGGCGGCGATACGGTCGATATCAACTTCGATACGGGCGAGGTAAAGGTAAACGGCGAGGTTCTTGACGAGCCTTATATCAACGATCTTACCAAGCGCGATGAAGAAGGACACAGCTATCCGGTAACAGTTCCGGATGACTGCTATTTTGTAATGGGCGACAACAGAATGAATTCACTTGACAGCCGGAGCGCCGCTGTGGGATTTGTTCCCGAGGACGAGATAATGGGCAAGGTTGTATTCAGACTGTGGCCTCTTAACAGGATAGGAACAGTCGACTGATTATCAGTGATATTTCCGAGGAAAGTCAGACGGAAAGACAAGGTCCTTTCATCTGCTTTCCTCTTTTAGGTATAAAGGAGCGGAACAGATGAACGAAATACCCTCAATACAGTGGTTTCCCGGTCATATGACCAAAACAAAGCGCATGATGGAAAAATGTCTGCCTTTGGTTGACGCTGTTGCTGAGGTGATCGATGCAAGAGTGCCGATGTCGAGCTGTAATCCGGACATCGGCAGCCTTACCGCAGGCAAGCCGAGGATCGTTGTGATGAACAAATGCGATGCGGCTGATGAAGCCATGACTTCGAGATGGACGGAGTATTTCCGCAGAGAGGGGATCACCGCAATTCCTGCCGACTGCCGCACGGGCAGAGGACTTAACAGATTTGCTCCCGCTGTACGGGAGATCCTGTCGGGGATCATTGCCAAAAACGAAAGAAAGGGAATGAGCGGAAGGATTCTCCATCTTATGGTCGTGGGGATCCCGAATGTCGGAAAATCGTCCTTTATCAACCGTATGGCAGGTCAGAAAAAAGCTAAGGTGGAGGATAGACCCGGAGTTACTCGTGAAAAGCAGTGGGTAATGCTTGATAACGATATAGAGCTTCTCGATATGCCGGGCGTCCTGTGGCCTAAGTTTGAGGATATGTCGGTAGGCGAAAAGCTCGCTTTTACAGGCGCTGTCAAGGACGATGTTGTTGATACCGAGCTTCTTGCGTGCAGACTCCTTGTTAAGCTGAGGGATATTGCTCCCGAAAGTCTTTCGTCACGCTATAAAATAAGCCTTGATACCCCCGATGAGGACGAAATGCTCGAAAATGGTTCAGCGATGGGCTGCGTAAACGGCTACGAGCTTCTGATGAGAGTGGGAAGGGCAAGAGGAATGCTTGTTTCGGGCGGTGAGATAAATACCGAAAGAGCCGCTGCCGCCGTTCTTGACGAATTCAGAGGGGGGAAGCTGGGCAGGATCACTCTTGAATCGCCCGAGGAGTTTATAAGCAATAAAAATACTGTTTGAGGTGGAATGTGACAAGCTTGGATCTGTTTGAATATGACTGCTCCGTAAGAGCCGTTTATCCTGTTTTCTGCGGTCTTGACGAAGCGGGCAGAGGACCTTTGGCAGGCGATGTTTATGCCGCTGCCGTTATTTTTGATAACGGTATTTATATCGACGGTCTTAATGACAGCAAAAAGCTTTCCGAAAAAAAACGGGAACAGCTTTTTGATGAGATAAAATGCAGGGCAACGTCTTTCTGTATTGCAACTGCTTCGGTTGAGGAAATTGAACGGCTGAATATACTTAATGCCGCCATGCTTGCAATGAAGCGCGCCTTTGACGGGCTGAACGAAAAGCCTGTGTACGCGCTGGCAGACGGCAATAAATACCCTTGCCTCGGCATAAACGGCGAGGCTGTGATAAAGGGTGACGCACGTTCCGCAAGCATTGCCGCTGCGTCGGTGCTGGCAAAGGTATCCCGTGACAGGTACATGAAGGATATTGCCGAAAAATATCCTCAGTGGCAGTTTGAAAAGCACAAGGGCTACGGTACAAAGCTGCATTACCGGCTGCTTGACGAATACGGCCCCTCGCCCATACACCGTATGTCCTTTTTAAAAAAATATTATGCGGCAAAGCAAAACTGAAACAGGTCGTCTGGGGGAGGAGCTAACAGCTTATTATCTGAAAAGATCAGGTTATGATATCCTGCGCAGAAATTTCCGCATCAAGGGCGGAGAGATAGATATAATTGCCGCAAAGGACGGCATAATCGCTTTTGTTGAGGTAAAGACCCGTGATGTCAATGCCCTTGAATCGGGGGCGGAGGCAGTGAAAAAGCGAAAACGCAGTCTTATAATCCGGGCGGCGCAGGAATATTCATGCAGATATCCCCATAAACTTCAGCCGAGGTTTGACATTTCCGACGTTACCGTAAAAAACGGAAGGATTGTCAGATTCCGTTATTTTGACAATGCTTACTGCGCAAATGAAGATTTTGTTTTATAGAAAATAATTTTATCGGGCATGCCCGAAGAAAAAGGTGATAAAATGTTTTACAAAAGCACAAGAAACAGCAGCGTGAAAATAAGTGCCGCCGAGGCAATTGTTCAGGGTATCTCCGCAGACGGAGGACTTTTCGTTCCCTCCGAGATACCGCAGCTTTCAATGGACGAGATAGTAAGTCTCGGAGATATGAGCTATGCCGAAAGAGCTGCTTTCGTTTTCAGCAAATATCTTACGGATTTTACCGATGCAGAGCTTAAATACTGCACCGAAAGCGCATTGGGCGTTTTTTCTTCCTGCATTTTAAATGCAA
>CAZDJG010000114.1:0-7078 GCA_964505695.1 uncultured Ruminococcus sp. | reverse complement strand
CCGAACCAATGGACGAGGCTTTGCTCGTGTCCCGGTTTATAGAGAACCCCTAAATCTTTTTTCCCCATTAACAGCAGTACCGCTCCCGGCGAACCTGCATAGGCACCGCATTCGGGAATATCACATTTGCAATGCCTGCGGCAATGTCGCTTTCATTGCGGGAAACGGTTTTTTTGCCGGCATTTGCGGCATTTCCGCATAATATCATGCGGTTTATTTCAGCACTTTCCGTTTTGCCCGTAATAAGTCCCGTAAGTGTTCCGCCGCCCACTCCGCTGCCTCCGGGGTGATTATATTTTTCCCCGTCCGCAAGAACAAAGGCAGTCCCCGTTCCCATGCTCACAGCAAGCGTTTTGCTGTGACCGCTAATGTACTGCGCACCCCGTCCGAAGCACATAAATTACCCGAAACGCTTTACGCGCGCACCGAGAAGCTCATTACCCGAAAGGCACGATCCCACGCCCGTGGCCGATACCCCTGCGATATCCGATTTTTTGAGAACCGATCGGCAGAGCATGGCTTTTGTTTCGGTCACAAGCCGCATCGGATCGCCGTCGGAGGGGTATGTGCTTTTGCCGAGGATATTCATATTTTCATCGGCGGCAATAAGCTTTACGGCAGAGCCGCCCTTGACCCCCTTCGCAAAGGACGAAATCCCCTTACCGACAGGTTTAAGAGCATAAATTTTCAGCGTTCAAATATACAGGTGTGTTACTGTATAAGCAGCAAACCGCATAAACGTCAAGCCGAAAAAACTTTCATAAGGCTCTTACTCGCAAGGCTCTGCCATAAAGCAGGGAATGCCCTTGTGTCCGTTATGAACGGAGGGAGCAGCCCAGTAAACGGCATTTGTAATTATCCTCTGTACATTGGGGTCGTGATATACGGGATATTCCTCATGCCCCGGCTGAAAGTAAAATATCCTGCCATTTCCTCTTCTGAACGTAATGCCGCTGCGGAACACCTCGCCCCCAGAAAACCAGCCTATAAACACTGTATCGTCGGGACGGGGGATATCGAAAGGCTCGCCGTACATTTCCTCCGCAGGCAGCTCGAAATGATCGGGAACTCCCTTTGCAATGGGGTGCGAGGGATCGGCGCACCATACCCTTTCCCTGTCGCCGTGCCGCCACCTGAGATTGCAGGACGTTCCGCACAGACTCTTGAATATCTTGCTGTGATGAGCGGAGTGGAGGGCGATAAAGCCCATTCCCCCGTTTACGTGGCGGCAGACCATGGCGGCGTTTTCGTCGGTAAGCTCGCTGTGAGCCTTGTGACCCCACCAGACAAGCACGTCGGTACCCATGAGTATATCCTCAGAAAGTCCCTGCCCGGGGTCGTCAAGAGTGGCGAGCCTGACGCTCATATCCTTATTTTCCGACAGAAATCCGCCTATACAGCCGTGTATTCCGTCCGGGTATATCGCCCTTACCCCGGGCTGATTTTTTTCATGAAAATTTTCATTCCATACAAGCACGTTTATCATAATTTTATTTTCCCGCTTCCTCAAGTATTCTTTCAGCCGCCTCGCTTATCATTTTTTTTGCGGCTCCCGGCGGGCAGCCGTGCTCCATTTCAAGCTCCATTATAACGTCCTCAAGAACGCAGGCAAGATCGTCGTCGGTGCTTTGGTCGTCTGCGGCAGCGGTAAGAGCGTCGTAAAATTTTTCCGCGGATATTTTTCCGTCCTTTGCCATAAGGCATATTTTTTTCAGCTTTTCGTTCATTTTTATTTTCCTTTCAGAGCCTGTTCAGTATCTTGAAGTGTGCGGATTTTCGAGCATAATTTTGTAGCCGACAAGGCAAAAATCCGCAGGCATACTTGCTGTATGGCAAGTATTTGGGGCGCAGTCAGCGACAAAATTAGCCGAAAGAACCTGCGCTGAAAGATGCCGGACAGGCTCTCATATACTTATCATAAAGCTCGGGGGAAATATCAAAGACCCTGCGGATCACTTCTCCCGTAAATACTTCCTCAGGCTTTCCCGAACAGACGATACTGCCCTTGTTTATGCATACGGCAAAGTCGGATATAACCCTTGCAAGCTCAAGCTCATGCATGGAAACTATTACCGCAGTCTTTTTTTCGTCCGCCAGACGTCTGAGTATTTCCAGAAAATATATTTTGTGGTGAATGTCCAGAAAGGACGTGGGTTCGTCAAGTATAAGTATTTCGGGGCGGCGGCATACAGCCCTTGCAAGCATTACCCTCTGCCGCTGACCGTCGCTTATCCGGGCAAAGTCCCTGTCCGCAAATTCCGATACTCCCGTCATTTCCATGGCTTCCTCCGCATATGCCCTGTCCTCGTCGGACAGTACGCCAAAATAGCCTGTATACGGGTAGCGTCCCGTTTCCACTACGTCACGGCAGCTCATCAGATCCGGTCTTATCCTGTCAGTAAGCACTACCGAAAGCCGTTTTGCCTTTTCGTTCGGAGGGATATCTGCGATATCCTCACCGCCTAAGAACACCGTTCCTCCAAGGCTTTTAAGATATCCTGCGGCGGTTTTCAGGATAGTTGACTTTCCCGAAGCGTTTGGCCCTATAAGGGTCATTATCTCGCCCCGCCTTACGTTAAAGCAGATGTTTTCTATAACGGGCTTGTCGTAGCCAACCGTCAGATTTTCCGCCGAAATGGGGATACTCTCATTGATATTATCCATCATAGCTCACCCTTTTTCCTCTTGACCATTGCAATAATTACAACAGGTGCACCGAATATTGCCGTTACCGTTCCTATGCTAAGCTCGGTGGGGGCAAAAAGAGTTCTTGCCGCCATGTCGCAGACCGTGCAGAATATGCCTCCTCCCAGAAAGCAGGCGGGGATAAGTATTATCGGCTTTGACGTTTTCATTATAAACCGTATGATATGGGGAACAGCTATGCCGACAAAGGAAACGGGACCCGCAAAAGCGGTCACGCAGGCGGATAGAAAGCCCGACAAAATTATCAGTGCAGTCCTCAGCCGCTTTACGTTCACCCCCGAATTTTCCGCATAATTGTCTCCGAGCTGATATGCGCTTATGGGCTTAGACAATAAGAATGTGAGCAGCGAGGATATCAGCACCGTCCATGCCATGGTTTTCACGCTGTCCATGGAAGCGCCGGAAAAGGTACCCATTGACCAGTTGTGGAGATTTACTATATCAGAATCGTCGGCAAAGGCGACAAAAAGCTCAGTCACCGCAGAGCAGATATATCCGACAGTCACGCCGCACACTACAAGCATTGACATTCTTTTTACCCGCCTTGATATGAGCAGGATAAATCCCAGAGAGAGCATGGAGCCTGCAAAGGCGGACGTTATCATCATCGCCGAGCCTGCCCTGTGAAACAGGCTTACCGAGGCTATCACAGCGATAGATACCGTAAGCTTCGCACCCGATGATATCCCCAGCACGAAGGGCCCCGCAATGGGATTGTGAAAAAGCGTCTGCAGCAGATATCCCGAAAGCGCAAGCGCGCCGCCCAGAAGCATTGCCTCCAGCGCACGGGGGATACGTATCTTCAGGATTATGCTTTCGTAAGCCGCGGAAACGCCATTTCCCGCAAACACGGATATGACCTCCGAAGCGGGTATCCTTGTGCTGCCCGTAAAAATATTGAGTGCAAAAAAGACCGCCGCCAGCAGAAAAAGCACGGCAAATGATAGCTTTATCCTTATATCCTTTTTCAAGTCCCGCCCCCGCTTTCCGGTTTATAAAGGAATTCGGGGGGATCGTCCTCGGTGCTGCCCGTAAATACGCTGTGAAAATCACGTATCACTCTGCCGAGCCGCAGGGAATCCTGAAAAAGATTGTTCCTCGTACACCACAGGTTTCCGTTCTTTACCGCCTTGAAATCCGCAACAAGGGGATTTTTTGCGATTATATCCTCAACCGAGACTATTTCGCCGCCGATAGTGCTGTTGTAAATGATATAATCGGCGTCCTTAGCCGTTATGTAGAACTGCTCCATTTCCATTGTTACCGAAGATGAGGAGCTGTCGTTTCCTAAATTGCGAAAAGCATTTTCTCCGCCGGCAAGCTCTATCATTTTTGAGATATAATCTCCCGATCTGCGTGTTACTGCCTGTCCCGAATCGGTGATATAGAAATAAACGACAGTCTTGCCCGCAGGCTCATAGCCGCTTATCTCGTCAAGCATTGCCGCCTGCTCGTCAAAAAGCCGCTTTGCCTCCTCCGCCTTTCCCGTCATTTCCCCGTAGACCTTTATCCATTCGCTGCGTCCCAAAGGGTGTGACTCATAGCTTGACATATCGGTAAAAACGGTTATTCCGAGCTCCTCCAGCTTTTCCTTTACCTCCGGAGCGTGATTTATCATTGTTGACTGAACGGATAATGTGCAGCCCTCCGACAAAAGCAGCTCGTAATCGGGTTCGCGGTATTTTCCCGCATAAAGCATATCGCCGTTTTCAAGGGCCTTTTTTGCATATTCTATATACCAGCCGTCGGAATCTGTTCCCGTAAAGCCCACAGCACTGCCCTCTCCGAGAGCGTCAAACAGCCCCATTGCAGAGGTAGCTGCAAGATAAATGTTTTTGACGGGAGCGTTTATTATCTTCATGTCCTCGGGGATATCCTCGGGAATATCCTTTCCGTCCGGAACGATAAGATATTTTTCGCCGTCAGAAACGGATATCACGGAATATCCGCCCTCGCAGCGGTCAATGGAAAAGCATTCGGCATATGAAAGGGGAACGCTCTGAGTATAAACAAGACCGTCCGCCGATTTGCTGTCTGCATTTTCGGAGCAGGAGCAGAGCAGAAATACCGCAAGCAGCGGAATAATAAAAAAGAGCTTTTTCAACAAGGACACATTTCCTTTCTATTTTTTTCCGAACAGAGGCGAGGGATAAGTCCCCCTGCGTATCATATCCGCAAAGGCATTTCTTATTTCGGGGATATCCTCGCTGCGGGTCATGCCGTACCATTTGTCAGCGGTTGGAAGTATCCTTACGGAAATACTTCCGTCGGATATGAGCCTGTCAATTGCAGAGGGCAGCGCCAGCTCCGCATCTCCTGCCTTTCCCTCCGAAAAGGCTTTTTCCAGGAACTGTCCGAAGCATTCCTCCAGCATAGGGATGATCTCCTGTCCGAAGCCCCACATATTCATTGAAACAATGCTTTCGTCCGAAATGGTGATTTTCCCGCCGTCCCGTTCTCCGTAAATAACGCCGTCCGCTTCCCTTGAAATATTATAGGTTTCCTCAACCGAAGAAAGACAGCCGTTATCCCCTGCGGAGCATATCCCTCTTGTGACAGCGCCTGCTCCGCTGAGGGTGTTTTTGAGTACAAAGCCGCTCATGCACTGCTGTCCCGTACGCCGCAGGGGATCGGAGAGAAAGCCGCATATATCCGCATACGACTGTCTGCCGTAATAATCGTCTGCATTTATTACAATAAAAGGTCCGCCGATTATATCCTTTGCCGAAAGCACAGCATGGACAGTTCCCCACGGTCTGATCCTGTCCGGGGGACAGACAAAGCCCGACGGAAGATCGCTCATATCCTGATAGCGGCACTGTGCGTTCATATGCCCACGCAGCCTGCTGCCGATAAGCTCATCAAACTGCTCCCTGATATCTCTTCTGATAATAAAGACCGCTCTGTCAGCTCCTGCTGCCGCTGCGTCGGCGGCGGAGTATTCCATAAGCAGCTCGCCGCACTCCCCCACGGGAGTTAGCTGCTTTATCCCGCCCTTAAAACGGGTACCCAGACCTGCTGCGAGAACAAGAAGCGTAACAGACATATCCTCACCCTTTTCATTTCCGGCTTACGAAAAACTGAAATCTGCGCAATGTGTGCGTATAAGCTTTCCGTAAGCCTGTATTCAAAACGATTTTTATATTGTATATATTATTACTTTACTTTGCCTGACCGTCAAGAGTAAGACGGTAGGAAGAGAGGAACTCCCGCATAAATTCCTCCGCTTCGGGGATATTCATGTCATGGATAGCCTGTAAGGTGCTTTTTTCCGCCTCGGTAAAATCGGAGTTTCCCATCTGCCGCTCCTCGATGCACTTTATAAGAGCGGAAAGCTTGTCCGCAGCCTTGACAAGCGCCCAAAGCTCCCTGTCCTCCTCGCTTTTGGTGAAAAGCGGACGGTAATGCTCTCTCAGATCGTCGGGAAGATAAGACAGCATTTTATCCTCAGCCATTTTCTCCACCTTGTCATATTCCGCCTTTATCTCACTGTTGTAATACTTTATGGGCGTGGGAAGATCCCCCGTGATTATCTCCGCCGCATCGTGGTACATGGCAAGAAGAGCCGTCCTTTCGGGGTCGGCGTTCCCTCCGAATCGTACATTCCTGTAAAGGGCAAGCACATGGGCTATAAATGCGGTTTCAAGGCTGTGCTCGCTCAGATTTTCCCGTATGGTGTTTCTCATAAGCCCCCAGCGGTTTATGTACTTCATTCTGGAGATTATGGCAAAAAATTTCTGCTCCTGCATTTCAGCTTCTCTCCTTACCGTCGGTATCCATAAACGCTCTTGAACCCGTAGCGCCCCTCTGTCCCTGATATTTTCCCCTGTAAGGATTTAGAGCGGGACGGTCAAGCTTTGCAAAAACAAGCTGACCCACTCTCCTACCTGCCTTAAGCTCAATGGCACAGCGGTTTGCATTGAAAAGCTCAAGGGTTATCTCCCCCTTGAAGCCCGGGTCTACCCAGCCTGCATTCTGAATAAACAGACCCATACGCCCCAGTGAGCTTCTTCCCTCAACAAATGCTGTGAGATCGTCGGGCAGCTCAAAATACTCCACCGTTGACGCAAGCACAAACTGCCCGGGCAGCAAAAGATAGCTGTCCGCTTTTATAGTCTTATATGCGATCTGCTCCTCAAGACCGATTATGCCCAGGGACGAATCCTCCACTATGCTGTAGGTGTTTCCGAGTCTTATATCAACGCTTGCAGGCTGGATCTGCTCCTTTTCCAGCGGAGAAATTACAAGTTCGCCCTTTCCGAGCATTTCCGAAATTGATTTATCAGACAGGATCATAGTATGACTTCCTTTCAGCAGTCAATAGGGGTTCTCTATAAACCGGGACACGAGCAAAGCCTCGTCCATTGGTTCG
>CAZDJG010000113.1:0-7109 GCA_964505695.1 uncultured Ruminococcus sp. | reverse complement strand
GACCGAACCAATGGACGAGGCTTTGCTCGTGTCCCGGTTTATAGAGAACCCCACATGGTAAAGTTTATAGCAATCCTACAAAATAATGCTTGCTTAAAAATTTACAGGCTTGCAATTGTCTGTCATGGGATCGGCTGAAGTCCGATGGTTCAGAACCCGCACTTTAGCTCCATCGCATGGACTGTTCAGCCAATTTCCGCAAATTAAGTCCGAAACGTCGGTAAACAGATTAAGGCAATTTTTTATAGGATTGCTATAATAAAAAACGTCATTCTCAGGCGGCTGTTTCGGAAAACAGCACGTCAGTGCGTCTTTTCCGAACCGCGTAGGCGGCAGACTCTTGCAGTGATCTTCCTTTCGGAAAACAAAATTTTCGGACAGTTTTCCCTCTTTTTTGGCTGTTGATAACAAAATGATTAAAATATCAAAAAAACTCTTCCATTCAGAGAAGAAATTTGATATAATAAATTTATATAGACCATACAGCAACCCCGATATTCGCTTATCGGGTCAATATATCATATTTTCTGAAAGGAACATTCAAAAAATGATAAGGACTTCCGACCGTCTGCTATGCGGATTTTTTGCGGCTCTTATAATGCTTGCGGCAGTCTGCGGCGCATTTCCCGCAAAGGCATCCGCAATTACCTTTACTCCGAATTTCACAATTTCCAGCGAGGCCGCGGTCATGATAAACCTTGACAAGGACGTGACCGTTTACGAAAAAAATCCCGACAAAAAAATGTATCCCGCTTCTCTGACAAAGATAATGACAGCTATAGTCGTTCTCGACCATGTGGAGGATCTGGACAATACGGTATTTGAGGCTCCTCTTGTCGTTTTTGACGAGCTGTACGGTCAGGGGGCGTCCTCGGTGGGCATCGAAAGAGGCGAGAAAACGACTGTCACAGACCTTATGTATTCCCTGCTTTTAAAATCCGCCTGCGAATCCGCAGGGATACTTGCTTACCATGTGGGCGGGGAAAGCATTGCCAATTTCGTTGACATGATGAATACAAAAGCTAAGGAAATAGGCTGCACCGGAACTCATTTCGTAAATCCTCACGGACTTTATGACGACGACCAGTATACAAATGCAAAGGATATGGCGCTTATAGCAAAATATGCGGTCGAAAATTATCCGAAATTCGTGGAGATCGCTACCTCCACGGAATACGAAATGCAGGCGACAAACGTTCACGAGGCAGGCTGGGCGCACATTTATCACACAAACAATATGCTCAACCGTTCAAGCAGCTACTATTATCAGTATGCAAAGGGTCTGAAAACGGGGACTCTGGACGAATCGGGAAGAAACCTTATCACTATGGGCTCAAGGGACGGAAACAATTATCTTCTTGTCACAATGGATTCGCCGCTGTACGATGCAGAGGGAAATTCCGTTTATTACCTTTACGACGATCATAAAAATCTGTATGAATGGGCGTTTGAAAATTTCGAGTATAAGCAGCTTCTCCAGGCGGGAGTGGAGGTTTCCGAGATACAGGTAAGATTCGGCGACAGCAACGATTTTGTCCGCCTTGTGACTGCCGACAGCTATAGCTGTATGTGGCTGTCCACCGTTGATACGAGCCGCCTTAAGGAAAGCATAAATATAGATACGAGCCTTCTCAACGAGGACGGCACCGTTACCGCTCCCGTGGCTAAGGGGCAGAAATTCGGCACATACACCCTTTCTCTTTCGGGAGAAGAAATATGCACCGTAGACCTTGCGGCGCAGGATGACGTTACCCTTTCTCAGATAGCCTATAATCTCGATAAGGCAAAGCAGTTCATATCCTCCGGCTGGTTCGCTGCGGCGGCTGCAATAGCCGGTGCGCTTATTATAATTTACATAATCATTGTATCAGTTACAAAAAAGAAAAGAAAGAAAAAATACAAAAAGGTAAAGAGAAGAAGAAAATTCTGATGATCGGAGCATTGCGGCGATGTCTAAAAATATGCGAAAAGTTTTGATCTCTCTGCTGGTCGGTGCGGTATTTGCCGCCGCAGTATGGTCTTTTTGCCTTTTGACGGAAAAACCGCCAAAAAATGCAAGCGCGCTAATTTATTTTACTTTCCCCGAAAATGAAACCGGACCTGTAAACACGGGAGCATCAAGGAGAGTATCACAGCTCAGAAAGACTTTCAATTACGGAGAATTTGTCAAGCAGGCAGGCGATATGTCGGGAATATCGGAGAATGAGCTTAAAAAAGCGCTGTCCGTTGAACGCCTTGACGGTTCGGACGGAGCCGAAATAATCCTGAGCGGTCTGGAAAATGCGGAGAATGCTCCCATAATCCTCGGAAATATAATCCATCTTGTACAGTTAAGGGAGGATATCCCCTCGTTTGAGGTGATATCCTTCTGCGATATTGCCAATGAGCCTGTGTTTCCGGCGGTTCCCGTAAGCGCCGCCTCGGGCATTGCAGCGGGAGCGTCGGTTTTTGCGGCAATGTCCTTACAAAGACGCAGAAGAAGCGAATACCGTCCGGAAAGATCATCTCCGAAGGAGGACGAATTTTACAATGCTGTTTTTGTCAGCGACAGCGTGCGGCAGGTGTACGATAACGGAACGGATCTTGGAACGCTTATGCCCAGCGCTCCCAAGGGTCTTGAAAAGGGCGGATATATTACGGCGGCAAAAAAGCTTCTTGAAAAAAACGGAGGCTCCCCGCTTATTCTTGCGGTATCTCCGGCAAGAACGGATATTGACGATATCCCGTATTCCGCAAGGATATGCTCATATCTTTCCTGTGCCTTTGCGGCTCTCGGAAAAAGAACTGCGGCTGTGGAATGCTGCCTCAGAAAGCCTTCTCTGGATAAAATATTCGGGAAATGCGGCAAAGGGGGCATCTCGGAAATAGCTGCGGAAAAAACGACCATATGGGACGCAGTGGTCATCAATGCAAGAAAGGGTGTGGATATCATTGCGGAAAATAAGTCATACCCCTCTCCTGCGGCAATTTTTTCCCTGCCGTCCTACAATGAAACAATTGCCTATCTGTCGGGGCAGTACGACGTCATAATTTTAAATGCGCCGTCCGCCCGCGAGGAGGAATGGGAGCTGATGGCTCACTGCTGTACGGGAATAACGATAGCCTCCTCCGACGGCAGGGAAACCGATCCGAAATCCGCGGCAGCGGTTTTAAGGGTTCCTGCCCGTTTTATTTCCCACTGTAACGGAAGGAGCAGCGAAAAAACGGAGGATAACCCGAAGGAATAAAGGCAATACCGAATAATTATTCCCAAAATTCAAGGAAAGGATACTGTAAAAATGTTTGAAAAGCTCAGATACATAGCTCCCGAGGTCGAAAAAGCCATTTCGGAGGATAATTTTGCGGGGGTGAATATTTCTGTTATTTACAAGGGAGAGGAGGTTTATTCGGAAAGCTTCGGAATGGCGGACAAGGAGAAAAATATCCCCATGACGAAGGATAAGCTTTTCCGTCTTTTTTCTCTTACAAAGCCTGTTACTGCCGCAGCGGCAATGACACTGCTTGAACGGGGCAGGATCGAGATGCGCTATCCAGTCAAATGGTTCCTGCCCACCTTTGAAAATCCCATTATTCTTGACAGCGGCGGAAAGCGTCCCGCCTCAAGGGATATTACTCTCGGCGACCTTATGAGCATGACCTCCGGAATACCCTATCCCGACGGCTGCTCCCCCGCCGGTATGGCAATGGGCGAGCTGTGGGGCTTGCAGGACTATAATTACCGGCACGGAAAAAAGTTAATGACTACACGTGAATTTGCCCTTGAAATGGGCAAAAAGCCCCTTGCCTTCGATCCGGGCGAAAAATGGCAGTACGGAGCGTCCGCGGATATCATGGGCGCAGTAATAGAGGCTGTCACGGGAATGACTCTCGGACAGTATTTCAGACAGGAGATATTTGAGCCGCTGGGCATGACCGATACGGGCTTCTACGTACCGAAGGATAAGCTTGACCGCCTGGCGCAGGTGTATGACCGCACCGAAAACGGGAATATGCCGTATACGGACTATAATCTCTGCATATTTGACTGTAAGGAGCCGCCTGCGTTTGAATCGGGCGGAGCGGGACTTGTTTCCACCATCGGCGACTACTCAAAATTTGTAAAAACGCTTATGAGCGGCGGCGGCAATATTCTTGGAAGAAAAACCGTCCGATATATGCGTACAAACTGCCTTACCCGTGAACAAATGCGCTCTCTTGACTGGGACAGCATGAAGGGTCACGGCTACGGCAATTTCATGCGCATTCTTACAAGCCCCGCCGAGGCGGGCTTTAACGGCAGCGAGGGCGAATACGGCTGGGACGGCTGGCTTGGCTGCTATTTCTCTGCAGACCCCGACGAGGAGCTTGCGTTTCTGTTCTTTATACAGCAGACAAATTCGGGCTGCACCGACTTTGTACGCAAAATGCAGAGCATTGTAAGGGGAGCGCTTTAAATATGTGGTTTGTGCTTGCGCTGCTTTCGGCGGTATTTGCCGCTCTTACTTCAATTCTTGCAAAAATAGGAATAGAAGGGGTAAGCTCGAACCTTGCCACGGCGATAAGGACTGCCGTAGTGCTTGTAATGTCGTGGGGAATGGTTTTCCTTACGGGAACGCAGTACGGCATAAGGGACATCGGCAGAAAAAGCTGGCTGTTCCTGATCCTGTCGGGACTTGCAACGGGAGCGTCGTGGCTGTGCTATTATAAGGCGATACAGATAGGAGAAGTTTCAAAGGTAGTGCCCGTAGATAAGCTGAGCGTTGTTATAACTCTTGTGCTGGCATTTTTCGTACTGCATGAAAAGGCTGACGGAAAAACCGTTGCGGGAGCGGCGCTAATTACGCTTGGAACTATGCTTATGATAAGCCGCAAATGAAGGAGAATCCATACCGATGAGAATAAGAAGAAAAAAATGGGCAAGACCTGAACTTGACACCTGCGATTATTATATAGACAACGCAGAGGATATGAAGGGCAGATGGCATACCGCATTTGCGGATAATTCCCGACCCCTTTATCTGGAGCTTGGCTGCGGAAAGGGAGTATTTGCGGCGCAGCACGCACTGAAATATCCCGATATAAATATCATTGCGGCGGATATCAAGGCTGATATGCTGGCTGTGGGCAGACGAACGATCGAAAGCATGTTTTCGGCAGCAGAAAAGCAGCACGATAACGTCATGCTGCTAAGGATCAATATTGCCGACATTTCAAAGTTCTTCACACCTGACGACAGCGTTGACAGAATATACATCAATTTCTGCAATCCGTGGAACAGAGGAAAGCACAACAAACGCCGCCTTACCCACACACGTCAGCTTGTGCAGTACAGGGAGATAATGAAGCCGGGAGCGGAGATACGCTTCAAAACCGATGATGATCAGCTTTTTGAGGATTCTCTTGCTTATTTTGAGGAGTCGGGCTTTAAAATAACCTATCTTACAAGGGATCTTCACAGTGGAAAGCTCCCCGATAATCTCATTACGGAGCATGAAAGAATGTTTTCCGAGGAGGGCAAAAAAATCAAGTTCCTTATTGCTGCCGCAGCACAGGCATGAAAAAGCATATTTTTCCTCAGACATAAACCCTTGACATAAAACGGAATTTATTATATAATACAAACTAGGTGTTTTATGCCCATTATTTATAGTACTGAAAGGATGGTCATTGCAAATGGCAGTCAAGAAAATAAGAATGTCAGCCGAGGGTCTTAAGGATCTGGAAAAACAGCTTGAATATCTTAAAAACGTCCGCCGTGCAGAGGTTGCACAGAAGCTCAAGGAGGCACGCTCCTTCGGAGACCTTTCCGAGAACGCCGAGTATGACGAGGCAAAGAACGAGCAGGCTATCCTTGAAGCGGAGATCGCCGACGTTGAAATGAAAATAAACAATGCCGAGGTCGTAAGCGACGAGGATCTTTCCACAGACGAGATAGGCGTGGGTTCATTCGTAAAGCTCAGGGATCTTGAGTTTGACGAAGTACTCGATCTTCAGATAGTAGGCTCCACCGAGGCAGACCCCGAAAACAACAAGATCTCCGAGGACGCTCCCATAGGCGTTGCCGCCCTGAAGAAAAAGGTGGGCGATATACTGGACGTGGAGGCTCCCATGGGCATTATCAAAATGGAAGTTCTTGAGATCAGCAAGTAAATACTGTGTAAAGGAATGTGAAAAATGGCAGAGGAAAGGCTTAACCCTAACGCTGCGCCTGAGGATGACAGCGTTCAGACGGAGGAATACGTTCACGAGTTAAAAAGAATAAGAATGGATAAGCTTGAAAAGCTCAAGGCTGAGGGCAAAAATCCCTTTGAGATAACAAGCTTTGACTTCAATATAAAAAATTCCGAGATAAGGACTCGTTATGCGGAGCTTGAGGAAAAGCTTTCCGCTCAGTGTGCAGATGACTCTGACGCTCTGAAAGCCGCTCTTGACGAAAACCGTATAAACGTGAAGATTGCAGGAAGGATCATGACCTGGCGAAACATGGGCAAGGCAAACTTTATTGACGTAAGGGACAGCACCGACCGTATGCAGGTATATATCCGCATGAACGATATCGGTGAAGAGCAGTTCAGGGAGTTCAAAACATGGGATATCGGCGATATTGTCGGTGTTGAAGGCTATGTTTTCAAAACAAGAACGGGCGAGGTCACAGTCCATGCGCATAAGATCGTCCTGCTGAGCAAATCTCTTCTCCCTCTGCCTGAAAAATGGCACGGTCTGAAGGATCAGGACGCACGCTACCGTCAGAGATATGTAGATCTTATCGTAAATCCGAATGTTACGGATACATTCAGAAAACGTTCAAAAACAATTGCCGCTATCAGAAAATATCTTGACGGACAAGGCTTTATCGAGGTCGAGACTCCTATGCTTGTGGCAAACGCAGGAGGAGCGTCGGCAAGACCCTTTGAAACGCACTATAATGCTCTCGATGAGGACGTAAAGCTGAGAATATCTCTTGAGCTATATCTCAAGAGGCTTATTGTGGGCGGTCTTGACAGAGTATACGAGATCGGACGGGTATTCCGCAACGAGGGCGCAGATACAAAGCACAATCCCGAATTTACCCTTATGGAGCTTTATCAGGCATATACGGATTATCACGGCATGATGGAACTTACCGAGAA
>CAZDJG010000112.1:0-7129 GCA_964505695.1 uncultured Ruminococcus sp. | reverse complement strand
ATTTTTGCCCTTTATTACCGGCTTTTCGGGTGATTTGGGTGTGGGAAGTTTGAGTTACTATAAATAGATAAAATAAACAGAGTTAAAATGAAAGTGTCAGAAGTAAAAACACATAATAGGCAGAAAACCATCAGACAAAAATTTTTTTATAATGTAACATTTTCCTGTTGTAATTTGTATTATTATCAGAGGGGACAATATTACAAATCGAAAGGAAACAAGAAAATGAAAACAAAACAGCTTATCTGCCTTGCCGCCGCAATTCTGACGCTTTCGGCGTGTGCGCAAAATGATCCTCAGCCCGAAAGGTCGGAAACGCAGCAGCTTTCCTACCGCAGCTCACGTACCGTTTCACAAAACGATACAGACGGAGAAATGCAGGGCTTTTCCCATGACCCCGTTTCGGGCAGAATGTACTGTCTTATCAGCCGCACGGAATACAGCGGCGATTCGGGCACCTCGGAGTTTGACCTTATAAGCATGATGCCCGACGGAAGCGATGAAAAGATAATTTCTCTCGGTTCGGGCTCAATAGATATGATCTGCCCCGATTTTGCCGCAGACGGTACGGGATATTATATTTATTCCGATTATTCGTCGGATAAACCGACGCTTTATCTGAAAAAGATCGGCTCCGACGGAAGCGAGCTTTCCTCGATAAAGCTTGAAGATATTACCGCTCCGGGCTTTGAAAACGGATATTATCCCCGTGGGATATGCGCTGCTCCCGACGGAATATATGTAAACTTCTATGATAAAATCGCCGTTTTTGATTATGACGGCAAGCTTATAAATGCTTTCTCCGACAATAACATGAACAACTGGACTATGCTTAAAGGCGCATCGGGTGCGATCTATACATGGAGCTATGGTGACAACGGGTTTGAGCTGCACAGAATAGACATCTCCGCAGATGAGCCAGCGATAAATGTACCTCTCCCCTTCGATTCACCTGTTTACGACCAAAGCGTTTATCCCGTAAGCGGCTTCGGCGATACCGAGCTTTTTATAAGCGACGGCATGAGCCTTTTTTCCTTTGACCCCGACGCCTGCACAAAGGAAAAGGTCCTTGACTGGGTGGACAGCGGAATAAGCATTATGGAGGTATCAAAAATATTTCCCTCGAAAAACGGCTTTGTCTGCGGCGGCAGCGCATTCAGGTCGGAAAAGCCGTGCGTTTACAGCGTTTATCTCACTCAAAAGGAGCAGGAGGAAAAAACAGAGCTTATCCTTGCAGGAGATAATTACAGTCTTGATTCATTCATAAGAAATCAGGCAGTATGCTTTAACCGTGACAGCGAAAAATACAAGGTCACGCTAAAAACCTATCCCGATGACGATACTCAGGCTCTGAATATGGATATGCTTTCGGGAAACGTCCCCGATATTCTTATGATGGGGACAGACATATCGTCGGGAATTTATGCTTCAAAGGGGATTTTTGCCGATCTGTATGAATTTATAGACAAGGACAGCGAGCTTTCACGGGAGGATTTCCTGCCCAATCTTCTTAAAGCCTGCGAAACGGACGGACATCTTTATACCTTCAGCGACCGTTTTAAGGTTTTCACGGTTCTGGGCAAAACGTCTGTTTTCGGGGACAAGCAGGGAATCACCATTGAAGAGCTGAAAAGCATTTCCTCGGGAAGACCCGAAACAGCGGAGAGCTTTCCCGGCTCATGCAAAAATGATATCCTCGATTATGCGCTTTATATGTCGGGCGACCGTTTTCTGGATATGCAAAACGGAACCTGCGATTTTACCTGCGATTATTTTATAAGGCTGCTTGAATATGCCAATGAATACATGAACTCAGTGGATATGGATTCATATTTCGACGACGCTTTCTGGGGCAGATATGCCACTATGTATGCGGACGAAAGCGCACTTCTGCTTATTACATTTCTTGCGGACTACAGCGATATCTATGCCATTGAGCATGATAATTTCGGCGAACCCGTAACTGCTGTGGGATTCCCATGCGAAAGCGGCTTCGGCTCGACGTTTGAAATGGACACAAGCTTTGCGATATGCTCCTCGGAAAACGAAGAAGGCGCATGGGAATTTGTACGCACGCTCCTGCTCCCCGAATATCAGGATTATACGGATAGTTTTTCCGTAAGAACGGATTCCAACGCAAAAAAGGCAGAAACGGCAATGACTCACGAACCCGGAAGATACCGCGCTCCGATCACCCTGATGGGTCATATGATGCTGTCAAGCGGCAGCGATGCCGATATAGGAGAGCCGTCCGAACAGGATATCGGGAAAGTAAACAGGCTCATTTCCTCTGTGGAAAGCATTCACAAATATAACTATACCGTTACAGACATTATCAGCGAGGAAGCGTCAAGGTATTTTTCGGGCGCAATATCCTCAAAGGAGGCAGCAGAGGCGATCCAGGGAAGAGTGATGATATATCTTTCGGAAAGCTACTGATAATAATATTACAAAATGCCCCGCATTAAAGCTCTTCGGAGCATTGCGATCTGTCAAAAAAGGTATACATATTTGTGCAATAAATACAAATAGCGTAATGGTATTGCTTTGTTCCAAACGTTCCACCGGAACGTTTGGAAGATTTAATTTTGAATAAATCTGTAAAAAGGGGGAGCGGTCATGTCCGCTCCCCCTCGAAATGCTGTCGCATTTCTCACCCCTTTCCCCGTTTTTATGATAAAAAGGGGATTTCGCCCTCTGCGGAGGGCGACCAAAGGGCTCTGCCCTTTGGAAACCCGCAAGCCTTTGAAAAGGCTTGACCTAAACTTTACTGTGACCTTATTTGTGCAGATTTTTTTGTTTAGCCGCTTTATCGGCAAACTAAAATGCCCCGCAGAAAAAATCTGCGGGGCATTTATCACTTTATGTATTCCCTGAGTGCGCAAATGAGTATGTCCGCTTCTCTGTCGGTGCCAACGGTTATTCTCAGATGATCGTCTATCCTCGGCTTGCTGAAATACCTGACATAGATATCCTTTGTTTTTAAAAATGCGCTTATATCGGCTGCCCTGTATTTCGGGTGAGAAACAAAAAGGAAATTCGTGCTGCTGTCCTTTACGTCAAAGCCCATGCCCCTCATTTCGCAGGCAAGCCTTTCCCTTGTTCCGATGATTTTTGCAACGGTATCGGAAAAATATTTTTCATCTGCGACCGAAGCACAGCCTGCCTCTATGGCAACGCTGTCAACGGGATAGGAATTATAGGAATCCTTTGCCGCCCTCAGTGCGCTGATAAGCTCTTTTCCTGCGGCACAAAAGCCGATCCTCATTCCTGCCATGGAACGGGATTTTGAAAAGGTCTGCACTACCGCAAGATTGGGATATTCCTTTAACAGCGGCAAGGCAGAGATACCGCCGAAATCCACATAAGCCTCGTCGGCAATAACTATGCTGCCGGGGTTTGCGTCAAGTATCTCCCTCATAAAATCAAGTCCCCTGCCTATGCTTGTAGGGGCGTTGGGGTTGCAGATAACTATTCCGCCGTTTTCACGTCTGTAATCCTCCCCGCGGATATTAAAGTCCTCGTCAACAGGTATTGTTTCATACGGTATTCCAAGCATACTGCACCACACGGGATAAAAGGAATAGGTTATATCGGGGTAAAGCACAGGTTTTCCCGAATTAAAAAATGCCCTGAATGCAAGAGCAAGCACATCGTCAGAACCGTTCCCCACAAATATATTTTCCTCGGAAAGACACAGCCTTGCGGCAATGGCTCTTACAAGAGGGAGCGCATTTGCATCGGGGTATTTGTTAAGCTCCTCAGAGCGGAATTTTTTTATCGCCTCTGTAACGCCCGGTGCGGGAGGATACGGGTTTTCATTTGCATTGAGCTTGATAAAATCCTTTTTATCAGGCTGCTCCCCTGCCACATAAGGCTCTATTTTTATAAGATTTTCCTGCCAGCTTCCCATTTTATTAAACATTCCTTTCGGTTACTTGGTCACTTGGTCATTTCAAGAAATTCGTCCTCGGAAATTACAGTTATCCCAAGCTCCTGTGCCTTTGTGAGCTTGCTGCCTGCCTCCTCGCCCGCAAGAACATAATCCGTCTTTTTTGAAACCGAGGAGGACGCTTTGCCGCCAAATCCCTCTATTATTTTTTTCGCCTCGTCCCGTTTGAGTGTGGGCAATGTCCCTGTAAGCACAAAGGTCTTGCCCTCGAAACGCCTGTCTGTTATTCGGTTCTCATACTCCATTTTTACTCCGCTCTCTTTTAAACGGTTTATCAGATGTATAAAATGGGGTTCGTTAAATGCTTTTTCGGTATTCTCGCTCATAACCCCGCCAAATCCGTCTATTTTCGCTATTTCCTCTGCGCTCGCCGACATTATCTCGTCTATCGAGCCGAACCTGTCGCACAGAAGCTTTGCGGCTGCCGCTCCGATATTTCTTATTCCGAGAGCGAATATTACACGGTCAAGAGGAGCATTTTTGGATTCTTCTATTGCACTTATAAGGTTTGCGGCGGATTTTTCCCCCATTCTGTCAAGTACGGCAATATCCTCCGCTTTAAGTGAATATATATCCGCAGAGGTCTTTATAAGGTCCTTATCAAGGAGAGCGGAAATTACCGCAGGACCCATTCCGTCAATATTCATTGCTCCCTTTGAACAGAAATGGATAATATTTCTGTACTGCTGTGCAGGACATTCGGCATTGGGACACCTGAGTGCCGCCTCGTCCTCATACCGCACCGCCCTTGCACCGCATACGGGACACTCCTCCGGAAGAGTGTAGGGAACAGAATTTTCGGCATGGGCAACGCAGCGTATCACCTCGGGGATTATCTCTCCCGCTTTGCGCACAAGTATAGTATCGCCTATGCGTATATCCTTTTCGCTGATAAACTCCTGATTGTGAAGAACTGCTCTGCTGACAGTTGTTCCCGCAAGCTGGACAGGCTCGAACACCGCCGTGGGAGTGATCGCACCCGTTCTCCCGACGTTTACCTCGATATCAATAAGAGTGGTTTCCTTTTCCTCGGGGGGGTATTTATATGCCACCGCCCATTTCGGAAATTTGGACGTTGAGCCCAAATGCTCTCTTTGAGAAAAGCTGTCAACCTTGACAACTGCCCCGTCGATATCATAAGAGTACATACTGCGTTCTTCCCCGATCCTTTCAATCTCGCAGCACATAGCATTTACGTCCGAAACGGGGATATCGTCGATAACATGAAATCCAAGCCGTCTGAGCAGCTCCAGGGACTGCCTGTGAGATGATATTTCCGCACCATTTATCTGCTGAATGTTGAAAATAAGGATATCAAGCTTTCTTGAGGCTGTGATTTTTGGGTCTTTCTGCCGCAGTGAGCCTGCCGCCGCATTTCTGGGATTTTTAAACGTTTTTTCTCCGTCAAGCTCCTGCTGCTCCACAAGGACGGCAAAGGACTCTCTGGGCATATAAACCTCTCCCCTTACCTCAAGGTATGGGATATTCTCCTTTAATTTACGGGGTATTGAGCGTATCGTTCTGAGGTTTGCGGTAACGTCCTCGCCGACAAATCCGTCTCCTCTGGTAGAACCCCGTACAAATTCTCCGTTTTCATATTCAAGGGAGACGGACAGACCGTCTATTTTGGGTTCAACGGTAAGCAGAGGCATTTCTCCCAGCTCCTCCGAGCATTTTTCCGCAAAGGATGATACCTGCTCCATTGAAAAAACGTCCTGAAGGCTGCCCATCTGAACCGTGTGCGTTACTTTTTCAAAGGTGTTCATTGCATATCCGCCGACATGACGGGTAGGCGAATCAGAGGTAACAAGCTGAGGATAAGCTTCCTCTATATCCTTAAGCTCCCTCATAAGCGCATCGTAGGTATAATCGTCTACCGTGGGATCGTCAAGCACATAATAGCTTATATTATGCTTTTCGATCTCCTTTCGCAGCTGTACGGCACGTATGGCAGCCAAGTCAAGATCAAGAGCCATTTTATGACCATTCCTTTCAGTCTTCATTATCCATTATTCCCATCGCCTTGGACGGATCTACAACGATCTGAAGAACATCATGAAGAACACTGAGACTTATATCCTCTTCCGTTCCGCCGTATTCTCCGTCGAGAGTCCACGGCACGCTGCCGTCGGAGCGGAAACGGAAATCAGAGGACTTGGAATAATAAAAATAGGGTGCGTCAAATTCCTTTTTTATAAGCGCATTCAGGGTCTGCTGAAGTTCGATAAGGCTTGATGGCTTTCTGATAAAAATTCCCTCGAATTTTCCGTCGTTCATTTTTATATCAGTGCCTGCAAGACCCTTTATTCCGCCTACGGAAAGGGAATTTGCAACCATTCCGAAAATAAAATCATCGGTAAAGGATCTGCCGTCACATTCCACGGTAATAGTGTATTTTTGCTGAAACTCTCCGCTGCGCACAGCCTCCCTTACCGCCCCGATAAGATATGCCAGCGCTCCCCAGGTATTTTTAAGCTGCTGATCGGTGGCATAGCTTACCTTTGTAAAAACGCCGAATGCGGCAACATATGTGAAATACCTGTCGTTAAACGCACCCACGTCCACAAATTCGGGAACTCCGTCAACAATCATCCTTGCGGCATCGGGCATATATTTTGGAATACCAAGGCTTGACGCAAAGTCATTCATTGTACCCGCAGGAATACTTCCTACAGGCACATGATGACCACCCTCCATTATACCCTTGATGGTCTCGTTGGTGGTTCCGTCGCCTCCGCTGCATACCACAAGATCGAAGTCCCCCGCGCGGGATTTTACCGTTTCCATTGCATCATCTCTTGCCTGTGTGGGATGAACCGTTACCTCGTATCCGCCTTTTGTAAAGATATCTATTATCTCCGCAAGATGTGTAAGTATCTGACATTTTCCCGAATGAGGATTATAAACAAAAAGCAATTTCTTCATAGCGACCTCCGTTACAGATAGTTATAACCCCACAGTCTGTTTTTATGATTTATTATAATATATTTGCTTTAAAAAGTCAATCGTAATATATATAAAAATCAGACTATACGAATGAAGTAACACCATCCCTCAAAGGCACGGCTTTGTAACCGATTTGTAACAGTTACAAAGAAAGAACATAATCAAGATATTTAGTCTCTCCTCAAAAAGTCACCATCCACGCAGTATAGACAAAAAGGGAGAAATATGATA
>CAZDJG010000111.1:0-7189 GCA_964505695.1 uncultured Ruminococcus sp. | reverse complement strand
CGAACCAATGGACGAGGCTTTGCTCGTGTCCCGGTTTATAGAGAACCCCTAAATTGTGTTCTAATAAAAAAATTAAAAAAAACACTTGCAATTTTGGAAACGGTGTGGTATAATAGTAAAGGTACACCAATAGCTAAAGACAAAGACTGGAGCAATCCGGTCTTTCTTGTTTGATGGAGGTATTGCTTATGACAGGAAAAAAAAGGGGAAAAGGAGGCAGCACTGTCTCAAAGGTATATGAAATAGCAAAGCCTATTGCTGACGGACTGGGGCTTTCTATATGGGACATTACCTTTGACAAGGAGGGTGCAATGAGATATCTGAGGGTACTTATTGAAAAGCCCGGCGGATGTGTTGATATGGATGACTGCGAGGCTATGACAAGACCTCTTTCAAAGGCTCTTGACGATGCAGACCCCATTGATGAGCAGTATATGCTTGAGGTAGGTTCTCCCGGACTCGGAAGAGAACTGAGAAAAGAAGAACATTTCCTGGAGTATCTCAATTGCCCTCTGCGCATAAGATATATCCGTGAAAAAGACGGTGTAAAGGAATTTATAGCCGTCCTGACTGCGTATAATAAGGACGTCGGCAGCATAACAGTCGAAACGGAAAACGGAACGCAGGAGGTAAGTATTTCCGACACTGCATTTATTAAGCTATATGATGATGAGGAGTTATCTGATGAATCTGATGAAAACGGCTAACAATTTTATTTCAGGAGGAATTTCAAAAAATGAACAGAGAATTTTTTGAGGCGCTTGAATGTCTTGCACATGAAAACTCTATCCCAATGGAAGCCCTTGTTGAAAAAATTCAGCAGGGTATTCTTAAAGCGGTTAGAAAGGAATACCCGGACTGTGATGACTTCCTTGTGGATATCGATCCGGACAGAAATGTGTTTGATGTCTGCGTTCTCAGAACGGTTGTTGACGATGAGCCGATCGACCTTAACGAGATAAATATCGAAGAGGCAAAAACCATCGAACCCGGATGCGTATGCGGCGACAGGGTACCTTATAAGCTTGATACCGCAATGTTCGGAAGAGTGGCGGCGCAGTATGCAAAACAGTCGATCCGCCATGATGTTAAGGAATTTGAGAAGGAAAAGCTCATTGCGCAGTATAAGGATAAGGTACATGATATTGTTTCCGCTGTGGTTCAGAAGGTCGAGCCCGCTACCGGAAATGCTGTTCTTATGATAGATAAAAATGAGATATGTCTTTATAAAAACGAGCAGATCCCCGGCGAGGTGCTTACAGAAGGGGATATAATCAAGATTTATGTGGTGGGCATTATAAATCCCGACAGAAAACCTGCAATAAAGATATCCCGTACGCACAAGGATCTGGTCAAGAGACTTTTTGAGCTTGAAATTCCTGAAATATACGACGGGGTAGTTGAGATAAAGTCGATTGCAAGAGAGGCGGGAGCAAGAACCAAGATCGCTGTCTGCTCAAAGGATCCGAACGTTGACTGCATAGGTGCCTGCATTGGTCCGAGACGTTCGAGAATAGGCAGGATAGTCGAGGAGCTGGGCGGCGAAAAAATAGATATCATCATTTATGATGAGGATCCCGCTGCATTTATTGCAAAAGCGCTTGCACCCGCTGACGTTATCAGGGTCGATATTTCAGAGAGTGAAGATAATGTCTGCACGGTTATAGTTCCCAACAATCAGCTTTCACTGGCAATCGGAAACAAGGGTCAGAATGCAAAGCTTGCAGCCCGTCTTACAGGCTATAAGATCGACATAAAGCCGGAAAATTCTGTAGACTGAACGTCTGCATTTATATAAAAAACGAGGTGATATTGTGGCAGGTGTGAAAAAGATCCCAATGCGAATGTGTCTCGGCTGCAGCGAAATGAAGCCTAAAAGAGAGCTTATAAGGGTGGTCAAAACTCCCGAGGGCGAAATTCTGCTGGATGCTACGGGAAAGAAATCGGGAAGAGGTGCATATGTTTGTCCCGACCCCGAATGTCTCAGGCTCGCAAGAAAATCAAAAAGACTTGAGAAAAGCTTTTCCTGCCGCATATCGGACGAGGTTTACAATAATATGGAGAGAGAGCTGAATGAACGCCGGCATTGAAAGAATATTTGATCTGCTTACGATTTGCAGAAAAGCCGGAAGAATGGTCATGGGCTTTGATTCGGTCAAGGAAGCTATTATGACAGGCAAGGCAAAGGCTGTTTTTCTTGCAACGGACATATCCGCCAAAACGGAAAAGGAAATCAGATTTTTTGCACAACGGAAAAACATTGAGGTGCGCAGTCTCGGAGCGGATATTTCCAAAATAGGATCTGCAACGGGAAAAAATGCGGCTGTCATTGGAATATGCGATGACGGATTTGCAAAAAAACTGATCTGTCTTACGGAAAAAAACTCGTAAGATGTTACGTAATAATAGGAGGGTAATTATAGCCTATGAGTACAAAACAGACACAGACAAAATCCAAGCTCAGCGAGGTCGCCAAGGATCTTAAAATAACAAATCAGGAGCTTGCTGATGTGATATCCGAAAAGCTTGGAACGGTAAAAAAACCGTCTGCAAGCATAACACAGGATGAACTGAATTATATTCTTGAATATTTTTCACAGAATAATCAGGTGGACAGCCTTAATGCTTATTTTGATTCAAGAAACGATAAGCCCCAGCCAAAGCCTTCCGCACCCGAAAAATCTGCCGCTGCGGAAAAGAAACCGCCGAAAGATAATAAAGATAATAAGGATAAAAAGGATAACAAAGCCGCTGCTAAAACGGCTGGTGAACAGAACGCTATGCATAATCAGACGGCAGTTGCCGAAAAGAATGAACCCAAGTCTGTACAGCAGATGAAAAAGCAAGAGTCTAAAAAGACTGAAAACAAGCTTGCACCGGTTCATAAGAGCGAACAGAAGTCAGCTTTGGAAAGATTTAACAGTCAGGTCAGAAAAACCGATGAAAAGAAAAACAATGCTGTAAAGCATGAATTAAAAAAGCCCGTAAGCAAGCCTGCCGACAGCAACAGATCTGCTATACGGACAAAGCTTGGCGGTAATTTTTCTGCCGAAAGCGTTAAGGTAGAGCAAAAGCTTCGCACCGTCGATACAAGGGGAAGCTATGTGGATATCGACAAATATAACGAGAGATATGAAAATATCGCTCCTCTTTCAGGCGGCGGAAACGGAAAAAGAGGAAAGGATAACTTCTCCAAAAAGCAGAAGCTTACACAGAAATCCGCTCAAAGAAACAAGCAGCAGTATTCGAGCAAGAGGGAGACAGAAGCGGAAAAACTCCGCAGACTGGAGCTTGAGCGTGCAAGAAAACAGCAGCTCAAGGTTCTTATTCCCGACGAGATCGTTGTTTCCGAGCTTGCGTCAAGGCTCAAGGTAACAGCTACCGAGGTTATTAAAAAGCTTATGTCTCTCGGAGAAATGTGTACTATCAATCAGGTTATTGATTTTGATACGGCATCGCTGGTTGCGGAGGAGCTTGGTGCAAAGGTTGAAAAAGAGGTTATTATCACCATCGAGGAGCGTCTTATTGATGACAGCGACGACGACGGAGAGGGTGTTGAGCGTGCTCCGGTAGTTGTTGTTATGGGTCATGTTGATCACGGTAAAACCTCTCTTCTTGACAGAATAAGAAATTCCCACGTAACCGATTCGGAGGCAGGCGGTATTACCCAGCATATCGGTGCATACAGAGTAAGCTGCAAGGGAAAGGAGATCACCTTCCTCGATACGCCTGGACATGAGGCATTTACCTCAATGCGAGCAAGGGGTGCGTCCGTAACGGATATTGCGATACTCGTTGTTGCTGCCGATGACGGAATAATGCCGCAGACCGTTGAGGCAATAAACCATGCAAAGGCTGCGGGAGTATCCATTATCGTAGCAATAAATAAAATGGATAAAGAAGGCGCTAACCCTCAGAATATCATGCAGCAGCTTACCGAGCATGACCTTGTTGCAGAGGAATGGGGCGGCGATGTTATCTGCGTTCCCGTATCGGCTAAAACAGGCATGGGCATTGACGATCTGCTGGAAAATGTCCTTCTCCTTGCAGAGGTTGCAGAGCTTAAAGCCAATCCCAACAGACTTGCAAAGGGTACTGTTATTGAGGCTCGTCTTGACAAGGGAAGAGGTCCTATCGCAACTCTCCTCGTTCAGAACGGTACACTCAGAACAGGCGATATCATCATTGCAGGCACATCTGTTGGACGTATACGTGTTATGACAAACGACAAGGGTGTTGCCGTAACCGAAGCAGGTCCCTCATATCCTGTTGAGATCACCGGTCTGGCGGAGGTTCCGTCTGCGGGCGATGTATTTAACGCCGTTGAAGACGAACGTCTTGCAAGAGAGCTTGTAGAACAGCGTAAGCACGAGGCAAAACAGGAACAGTTCAATCAGTATCAGAAGGTAACTCTCGATAATCTGTTCAGCCAGATCGAGCAGGGCGAGATAAAGGAACTGCCTATTATCGTTAAGGCTGACGTTCAGGGTTCTGTTGAAGCTGTAAAGCAGTCACTTGAAAAGCTTTCCAACGATGAGGTGCGTATCAAGGTTATCCACGGTGCTGTTGGAGCAGTTTCGGAAAGCGATGTTATGCTTGCAAGCGCTTCCAATGCTATCATTGTCGGATTTAATGTGCGTCCCGATCCCGTTGCGACCGAAAATGCGGAGCGTGACGGTGTTGATATCCGCCTTTACCGTATTATTTATGACGCCATTGAAGAGATTGGTACTGCAATGAAGGGTATGCTTGCACCTAAATACCGTGAGATCGCAGTGGGACGCATTGAAGTCCGCCAGGTCTATAAAATTTCCAATGTCGGACTTGTTGCAGGCTCATATGTTCTCAGCGGCAAGGTCACAAGAGCCTGCCAGATAAGAGTAGTAAGAGACGGTATTATTATTGCCGAGGATAAAATGTCCAGCCTTAAACGTTTCAAGGACGATGTTAAAGAGGTCGCAGAGGGCTACGAGTGCGGTATCACACTTGAAAAATTCAGCGATATAAAGGAAGGCGATATTTTCGAGGCATTTATCATGGAGGAATATCGTCCCGACTGATAATTACGGCTGATCCGGCTGTTTTCCTCATAACCCGAATATGCGGACGGATCCGATATAGAAAGGACGGCTCTTAATTATGCCTAGTTTTAAAAATGCAAGATTATCCGAGGATATCAAGCGGGAAATATCCGGGCTTATCCGTGAAAGAATAAAAGACCCGAGAGTGAAGGATGGACTTGTTTCGGTAGTGCGTACCGAGCTTTCGGGAGATAATTCTCACTGCAAGGTTTATATTTCTCATCTTGACGGCATGGAGGCTTCCGAAAATGCAGTCAGGGGACTTGAAAGTGCAGGCTGGATGATCCGAAAGGAGATATCCAACAAGCTTCATTTGAAAAAATGCCCTGAGCTTAAATTTATTGCGGATAATTCAATTGAGCATTCTGCTGAAATCGCAAAAATGCTTGAGGATATTTCCGTATCGGACGGAAAAAATTCTGCCGCAGACGATGATAAGGAATAAAAGGGGAGGTAACGGCTTTGAACGGCAATGCAAAAATCAACGGCATTACAGTGCTTGAGGCTGCAAATTTTCTTCTCAAAAACGATAATTACTATATCCTTACCCATATAAATCCCGACGGCGATGCAATGGGCAGCGGTTTCGGTCTGTGCAGCGTTCTCAGGGCGATTGGAAAAAAAGCAAACGTTCTTTGCAGCGATCCGTTTCCCAAAAAATATTCTTATCTTTATGAGGAATACGAGGCGCAGAAATTTACTCCCCAGACTATAGTATCTGTAGATCTTGCAGATACCAAGCTCTTTGGGAAAACGCTTTCCGCTTATTCTGACTATGTTGACCTTGCAATAGATCATCATGTTTCAAATACGGGATATGCTAAAAAAACACTGCTTAACGGCAGAGCCTCCGCTGCCTGCGAGGTTTTGTTCGAGGTCATCAAAGAGGGCAAGCTGCCTCTTGATAAGCACACGGCTGAGTGCCTTTATACCGGAATTGCCACCGATACTGGGTGCTTCCGTTTTGAAAATACAACTCCGAGAGCGCATGAAATAGCCTCCGAGCTTATGTCGATGGGAATTCCGTTTGCCGGGATAAACCGTGAACTGTTTGAAATAAAAAGCAAGGCAAGGCTTATGGTCGAGCAGCACGTTATCAATTCAATGGAAACATATCTTGATGACAAATGCGCAATTATTGCCGTAACATCCGAAATGATTGCAAAAACAGGTCTTGCTCCAGAAGAATTTGAGGGACTTGCGTCTATTCCCATGCAGGTAGAGGGTGTTGAGGTAGGCGTTACCATAAAGGAAAAAGAACCGGGAAAATACAAAATTTCCATGAGAAGCGCGGAAAAGGTCAATGTTTCGGAAATCTGCGGAAAGCTTGGCGGCGGCGGACATATCCGTGCTGCCGGCTGCACCGCCGAAGGTGAGCTTTCACAGGTAAAAATGAAGGTGCTTTCCGTTATTGCACCTGCACTGGGGTTTGATCTATGGCTCTCATAAACGAATATAACGGCATCATCTGTGTGAATAAGCCAAAGGGGTTTACTTCCTTTGATGTTATCGCCAAAATGAGAGGTATTCTGAAAATGAAACGGCTTGGTCATGCCGGAACTCTCGACCCCATGGCTGAGGGTGTGCTGCCTGTTTTTGCAGGATGCGCAACAAAGGCTTGCGATATTCTGCCAAATCATGACAAGGTTTACCGTGTAGGCTTTAAGCTTGGCGTTTCCACCGACACTCAGGATATCAGCGGAGAGGTTTTGTCGGAAAACGGCATAGAGGTGCCTGCGGAAATGTTACTGAAAGCCGCTGAGCATTTTAAAGGTGATATTATGCAGATTCCTCCGATGTATTCGGCAGTTTCCGTAAACGGAAAAAGACTTTACGAGCTTGCAAGGCAGGGGAAAACCGTTGAACGTTCTCCCAGACCCGTTACTGTTTATTCCCTTGAGATTGAAGAATATGACGAGGGGCCACGCAGCGGAGTTATGTGTATTTCCTGCTCTAAGGGTACATATATCCGTACGCTTATAAACGACATAGGTGAAAGTATAGGCTGCGGAGCCATAATGACTTCTCTTGTCAGAACAGCCGCCTGCGGTTTTACACTTAATGACTGTGTGACTCTTGAGGAGCTTCAGCATACTGCCGATAACGGC
>CAZDJG010000110.1:0-7248 GCA_964505695.1 uncultured Ruminococcus sp. | reverse complement strand
GCTCCTGCTTCATGGCTTCGGCAACCTGCTTTACATCAACGGTTGCAGCAATGTTTGTACCGCAGTGGCATACAAATACGCCTATTCTGTGCATTGATTTTTCTCCTCCTTATTTACTGAATTTACGGAATGCGCTGACAAGGAGCTGCTGCGGGGTTTCCTCGTCAATAAGCTCGGGTACGCTGTCTGATTTAAGATGGTTGCAGCCCTTCTGTCTTATTGCGGAAAGCCGTACTGCCTCCACGACCTTTGCGGGCTCAACACCTCTCGGACATCTTTCGACACAGGCAAAGCATGAAAGGCACTTGTAAAGAGACTTGCTTTTCAAAAGAGGCTCGATATTCCCCGACTCGACCATATAAACGAACTGGTGAGGATGATACTCCATCTCATCGTAGGAAGGGCAGGTACCTGAACATTTTCCGCATCTCATACATTTGCGGACATTCACGCCGCTTATGCGGAGAATTTCTTCTTTTCTGTCCATCTTCATACCTCCTTAGTTTTCTTTAACGCCCAGAGCCTCTGCAAGAAGCTCAGTGAAATAGCATACCGGAACGCTGCTGTCGTTCTTTTTAAGGTTGTACATACAAAGAGGGCAGGCAGTGACCATCATTTCAGCTTCAAAGCCTGCGGCACTTGCAGCGACGGCGTTTCTTCTCTTAGCCGCAGCGTCCTTGTCCTCAAGTGAAACATATCCGCCGCAACATTCGTTTCTCATGGGATAAACAACAGGCTCTGCGCCTATGGCACGGATAAAATCCTCCATGATTTTCGGATTTTCGGGATTGTCCATCTGCATTACCTTGCCCGGACGGAGAAGGAGACAGCCGTAATATGCGCCGATCTTCTTTCCGGAAAGAGGATTTACGACCTTTTCTTTAAGCTTGTCAAATCCCACGGTGTCGCGGAGCATTTCAAGGAAATGAACTACATTTGTTTCACCGTGATATTCTTTGTCGAGCTTTAAATAATTGTTTGCTCTTGTGCAGATGTCCTCGTCGGTAAGCATATCGTTGTTTACCTGCTTGAGAACGTTATGACAGGCGGAGCAGAGGGTGATAAGATCTCTGCCGTGCGCTTTGGCGTCGGCAAGCGCTCTGACAGAGGAAAGCTTTGTGGCGATCTCGTCCTTTGCCATCGGATAAACGCCGCCGCAGCACTGCCAGTTCTCGATCTCCTCAAGCGTGATCCCAAGCGCCTGTGCGGAAAGACGTGCATATCTGTCAAGATCCTTAGCCTTGTTTTTCAGAGTGCAGCCCGGGTAATAACTGTAAACCATTGCTTTTATCCTTTCATTTCATTTTTATAATTTATATCATTTGTTCGGGGTGGAATACCTCGTCGAATTTCTCCGGTGTGAGGAATCCAAGCCGGACGCAGGCGTCCTTCAGAGAAATATTATCCTTATAAGCCTTCTTTGCTGTCTTTGCGGCATTTTCATAGCCGATATACGGGTTAAGAGCGGTAACGAGCATAAGGGAATTGTGGAGATTGTGGTGCATTTTCTCCTTATTTGCCTTTATACCCACAGCGCAGTTCTTATTGAATGAAGTGATGGATTCGGCAAGAAGCCTTGCTGACTGGAGGAAATTGTAAGCGCAGACGGGCATAAAAACATTAAGCTCAAAATTACCCTGACTTGCAGCCATTCCAACCGCAACGTCGTTGCCCATTACCTGAACGGCAACCATTGTGACCTGCTCGCACTGAGTGGGGTTTACCTTTCCGGGCATTATGGAGGATCCCGGTTCGTTTTCGGGAATGGCGATCTCGCCCAGACCGTCTCTCGGACCGCTGGCAAGCCATCTTACGTCATTGGCGATCTTCATCATATCGGCAGCGAGAGCCTTCAGAGCGCCATGAGCGAAAACTATCTCGTCCTTGCTTGTAAGAGCGTGGAATTTGTTGGGTGCGGTTTTGAAATCCTTGCCTGTAAGCTCGGAAACAGCCTCGGCAACTTTAACGTCAAAGCCCTTCGGAGTGTTAAGACCGGTTCCCACGGCGGTACCGCCCAGCGCAAGCTCTTTAAGCTCGGGAAGAGCAATCTCAAGCAGCTTTTTATCCTTTTCAAGTGATGCTCTCCAGCCGCTGATTTCCTGAGAGAAAGCAATGGGAGTAGCGTCCTGAAGGTGAGTTCTTCCGCTCTTGACAATGCCCTTGTTTTCTTCCTCAAGGCGCTTGAAAGTAGCAATAAGCTCGTCTACAGCGGGAATGACCTTGTCCTCAATGGCAATTACAGCAGAAATGTGCATTGCAGTGGGGAACGTGTCGTTGGAGGACTGGCTCATGTTGATGTCATCATTGGGGTGAAGAAGCTTTGCGCCTGCAATTTCGTTTCCTCTGTTTGCAATGACCTCATTTGCGTTCATGTTGGACTGAGTTCCGCTTCCTGTCTGCCATACAACGAGAGGAAAGTGGTCGTTAAGGTTTCCGCTGATGACCTCGTCGCACGCTTTTGAAATTGCGGAAAGCTTTTCATCGGTCATCTTTTCGGGCCTCAGGGAATGGTTTGCCATAGCCGCAGCTTTTTTGAGGTAGCCGAATGCCTTTGTGATCTCGCGGGGCATTGTTTCTATTCCTACGCCGATAAGGAAGTTTTCGTGGCTTCTCTCGGTCTGCGCAGCCCAGTATTTGTCTGCGGGAACCTTCATCTCGCCCATTGAATCGTGTTCGATACGGTATTCCATTAGGTTATGTACTCCTTTTTTAAAGTTTCATTATGCTTATACATGACTTTTGGCGGCAGTGAAAAATACTCTGCCGCCTGTCTGATTATATGTTGTGACTTATAAATTAAGACCCTTGATAACTTCCTTGAGACAGTCGGCGCTGTGTCTGAGCTTGGCTACTTCATCGTCGGTGAGAGGAACCATAAGCTTGCCCTCCACGCCCTTTCTTCCTACAACGGAAAGAGTACTCAGACATACGTCGTTAATTCCGTACTCGCCGTTCATCATTGTTGAAACGGTAAGGGTGGTGTCGATGCCGCTGAAAAGGCACTTGCATATATGACATACGGAAATGGCGATAGCGTAGAAAGTAGCGCCCTTGTTTGCTATGATCTTTGCGCCGGACTTCCTTGTGTAATCCTCAATTTCCGCATAATTCACAACAGGACGCTTGTCCTCTGGAAGACAATTGATGTACTGCTCAATGGGGATATTGGAAATATTTGCAAGTGACCACGGAACAAAAGATGAATCGCCGTGCTCACCGAATACGTAGGCGTGAACATTCTGCTGGCTGATGTTGAATGTTTCCGAAAGACCTGTGCGCAGACGGGCGGTATCGAGAGTAGTACCCGAACCGATGATCTGGTTAGCGGGAAGACCTGAAAATTTGTGGAAAACGTAAGTAAGGATATCAATGGGGTTGCTTACGATGATGTATACGGCATTGGGAGCGTGCTTTACTATTTCGGGGATGATCGTTTTTGTGATATCCACATTTACCTGAGCAAGCTCAAGACGGGACTGACCTGCTTTTCTGGGAAGACCTGAGGTGAGGATCACAACATCCGAGTCCTTTGCATCCTCGTAGGAGCCTGCATAAATGGAAACAGGAGAGCAGAAGGGAACACCCTGACGGATATCCATTGCCTCTCCTAGAGCCTTGTTTTCGTTGATGTCGATCATAACGATCTCAGACGCAATGCCTGTAACGACCATGTTATAGGCAATTGTGGAGCCGACGCTGCCTGCGCCGATAATGGTTACTTTGTTGCTCATAAATCAATTCCCGCTTTCTGTAAAATGTTTTTTACCGGGTTATCCCGAATACTCCCGCAGTCTGCGCCGCAGGATACAAATATGAAAATACGCTGCCGTCTGACTGAATTGCCTGCAAAACGACAGAATTTTCCCGTTGATAATATTCTAACATATCCTGCGGTAAAAATCAAGAGAAAAAAATCATAAAATGCGTATTTGTCAAAAATTTAACAAACTGCATGGGTATGTGTAACATTTTTAACAGAATAACAGAATAAAAATAAGACTGCTTTGACATAACAGCTAAATTTTGATCGGTATTTTAATGTAATATTTTTCTTTGTATGCACAAAATTTACAAAAAACAGGGTTAATATTCGTTGACATTATATAATATGAGTGCTATAATATTAAAATTGACCGCAGACTGAGCGCACTGCACAGCCGCGGAGCCAAACACATATGCAAGGAGCTTTCCGTGTATTTCGGATACGCAGCGGAAAGCTCGGGAAAGGAATATTTAATGCTTTTTAACGAACTTAATCTGCCTTCGGAGATACTCAGAGCCGTTGAGGATATGGGATTTTCGGAGGCAACGGAGATACAGTCAAAGGCTATCCCCGTTATGCTGGAGGGACGGGATCTTGTGGGAAGATCCAACACGGGCACGGGCAAGACCGCAGCCTTCGGTATACCTGCGGCAATGAGCATCTCAAGGGACGAAAAAAGGGGCGTCGAGGTGCTTATACTCTGCCCTACCCGTGAGCTTGCAATGCAGGCGTGCAAGGAAATAGAAAAGTTTTCCGCATATATGCCGTGGGTAAAGCCCTGTGCTGTATACGGCGGAGCAGCTATGGACAGACAAATCGCAGGACTGAAAAGAGGCGCAAATATTGTCGTAGGCACTCCGGGACGTGTGATGGATCACATAGGCAGAAAGACCTTAAAGCTTGAAAATCTCAGGATCATTATTCTTGACGAGGCTGACGAGATGCTCAATATGGGATTCAGGGAGGATATCGAAACCATTCTTTCCTATGTTCCCGAGGAGCGGCAAACGGTGCTTTTCTCAGCAACCATGCCGCCTCCTATAATGGCGATAACAAAGCAGTACCAGAACGATCCCGCAGTCATAAAGGTCGAGAGCAAGGCACGCACCGTGGATACTGTAGAGCAGAAGTATTTTGAGGTACCTATGGGCAGAAAGACCGACGCACTCAGACTGCTGCTCATAGCATATGAGCCTAAGCTTTCAATGGTTTTCTGCAACACAAAGAAAATGGTCGATGAGCTTACCGAGTCCCTTGTTTCAAAGGGTTTCAAAGCGGCGGGACTTCACGGCGATATGAAGCAGGCAAGCAGAACCCAGGTTCTCAATGCGTTCAAAGCGGGAACAATAAACGTTCTTATCGCCACAGACGTTGCCGCAAGAGGAATTGATGTTGACGGCGTTGACTGCGTATTCAATTACGATCTGCCCCAGGACAACGAATATTACATTCACCGTATCGGAAGAACGGGACGTGCAGGCAAAAGCGGCGCTGCATATACCATAATAAGCGGAAGAAAGCAGCTTTACGAGCTTAAAAGCATATCAGGCTTTATCAAGACCGATATTGTCCGTTCGGAGCTGCCCGGAAGAGATGAAATAATAGCCAAAAAAACGGAGCATCTCAACAGCAGGATACTTTCAGCCGCCGAAAGCGGAAAATATTCAGCTTACCGCTCCGATATTGAAAAGCTTATCGAAAGCGGAATATCCGCAGAGGATATTGCGGCTGTGCTTCTCGGAATGAAGCTTTCAAAGGAAACTGTCAACATTCCCGAAATATCCGCCATTGTGCAGCGTGAAAACAGGGGCAGGAATGATAAAAACGGACGCAGCGGCAAGGTCAAGCTTGAGATATCGGCGGGACGTTCAAACAGGATCGCACCCAATTTCGTTCTCGGAGCGCTTGTCGATGCAACGGGAATGCCGGGAAAATCCTTCGGAAAGATAGATATTTATGACAGATTTACCACTGTCGAGGTTCCCGAGGCTGATACCGAGCACATTCTCGATTCCATGACGGGAACAAAGATAAACGGTCAGAAGATCACTATAAAGCGTTACGAGGGAAGAAGCGAGCACCTTGACAGCGACAGGGATCACAGGCGCAGCGGACGGGATATGTACAGAAAGGGAGCTGCGTCAAGACACGGAAAGGGCGGTCGTCCGAAATATGAAAACCGCCGCAAGGGGTAACGTAAAATAATAAATATTAAAGGCTGCTCCCGGTAATTTCAGGAGGCAGCCTTTTGATTTGTACATAACCGCATAATTTTGAAAATCCGTTTATGATTTATCGGGTATTCGTAAAAAAAGATCGCTGTTTACAGGGTCGGGCAGTTCAACGTTTCCGCTTTCGTCACAGCGAATTGAAATGTTGAACATCGGCTTTACACCCTCGTATTTTTCACCCGTATACGTTCCCTCATGAACCGGGACAAAATCCTTCCATTCCTTATAAAGAAACGAAGAATCGACAACATGGGAGGTTATTACCTTGAATTCCGTTTTTTCAAGATATTCGGAAAGATAAAGGGCGTTGCTTTCATAGAGAATCACGAGCATATCGCTTAATTCACCCGAGACCGGAGCGAGCCTGAGATATTTGTTTTCCGTTATTTCTATGTAATAGGGTGCAGAGCTGTCACCCTGCGGATAATAACGTCCGTCGGGGATCACAGGCTCTTCATAGCTGAGGTCGTGTGTGCATACTCCGCCGGGCGTCTGACCTACGAAATAATCGTTTTCGTATCTGTCATAGTCGTTTTTATACCAATACCGAATTTTATAGACGACAATTACCGCTGCGGCGAGAAAAAGCTGAAATGAATACGGTGGAATGCTTTACAATACAAGCGGGTGTTTTTTTGTGTTCTTTTTTTACCTCCAAGGTTAAATTTGATAATGAATATTGTTAAGTGTTTTTTTATACAACGGCAAATTCTTTTAATGTAATTAAAATTAACTTTGTATAAATTTAAGAACGTCCATTATCATTGTTTTTATTATATGCCGGATGATTTATTTTGTCAATAGTTTTACATAAAATGTGAATTGTTACAAAAATTCTTTTTGATTATTGTATTATTTGATGACATTTCCGCGGCTGCGGCATATCATGAATATACGGAGGTGTTTTTATGATTTATGCCGTTATCGCTTTTTTTGCTCTTTCCGCCGCAATAATGTGCTTTTTTGCCGTTTCTGCTCTTAGGAGCGGTGAAGGTAAAGGCAGCAGAGGAATTATTATTGTTCCCGTGACCTCGGATATGACCGACATTGAAGGAGTTCTGAGGGACATTCTTGCGGTAACGGACGGATCCCGTTTTGATTACAGAGTCATGCTGTGCTGCTTCAATCCGGACGGAGAAACTATGGAAATATGCCGCAGATTTTCCGCTGAGCATAACGCTTTTGAGATTGCAGAGCAATGACTATAGGGAACCTCTATAAACCTCCTTCACGGCAAATCCTCTATTGGTTCGG
>CAZDJG010000109.1:0-7353 GCA_964505695.1 uncultured Ruminococcus sp. | reverse complement strand
CGAACCAATGGACGAGGCTTTGCTCGTGTCCCGGTTTATAGAGAACCCCTATATACTTTCGGAAAGATGGAATAAGATTGATAAAAAAATGGAAAATATCCCCTTCGGACAAAAAGTCCGAGGATATACTTATAAAACAGGGCGGTCTTTCCGTCCTTGCCGCCCGTGCGCTTGTTTGTACGGGCAGAGATACGCTTGAAAAGGCGGCTGACTTTTTCGGGAACCGGGACGGCGGAGAGTACAGCGATCCTTTCCTTATCAGGGATATGGAGGTCGCCTGCGGTATCATCAACGAGGCTGCCGACAGCGGAGAGCTTATTTGCGTTTACGGCGATTACGACTGCGACGGTATCACAGCCACCGCGGTTTTATACCAGTATCTTTCGGGCATAGGTGCAAACGTTATGACCTATATCAACGAGCGCAGCGAGGGCTACGGCATGAATTCGGACGCCGTGAAAAAGCTTTCAGGGCTGGGCGTATCCCTTATTGTCACCGTTGATAACGGTATCTCCGCCCATGCAGAGGCAGAGCTTTGCAGGGAGCTTGGAATAAAGCTCGTTATAACCGATCACCACCGTCCGGGCGAAACGCTGCCCTGCGCCGATGCAGTTGTCGATCCGCACAGGAGCGACTGTCCCTCCCCTTTCAAGGATTTCTGCGGCTGCGGTCTTGTGCTGAAGCTTATCTCCGCCATGGAGGGAGGAGATTCTGCCTTCGCGATGGAGCAGTTTTCCGATCTTGCGGCAGCGGCGACCGTTGCAGACGTTGTTCCTCTTACGGGGGAAAACAGGGCGATAGTAAGGGACGGACTCCATTATCTTGAAAATACGGAAAATATAGGACTTGGCTCTCTTATTGAACAGGCGGGGCTGAAGCCGCCGTACAGCTCGTCCTCTGTCGCGTTCGGACTTGCACCGAGAATAAACGCCGCAGGCAGGATAGGCTCTCCGTCGGACGCTCTCTCCCTCCTTATTGAGGAGGACACGGATAATGCAGAGGCTCTTGCAAAAAAGATCTGCGATGAAAACGCAAAGCGTAAGGAATACGAAAATGCGGTGATCTCCGATATTTATAAAAAGATCAGGGAAGATCCGAGCGTGCTCTATAAGCGTGTTCTCGTTTTCAGCGGAACAGACTGGCATCACGGCGTAGTGGGGATTGCGGCTGCAAGGTGCATGGAAAAATTCGGCAGACCGGTTTTCCTGATGTCGGGAAACAAAGGGGAAACCGAGGTAAGAGGCTCAGCCCGTTCATTCGGAGATTTCAGTGTTTTTGACGCCCTTACGTCCGTTTCCGATCTCCTTGAAAAGTTCGGGGGTCACTCAGGAGCGGGGGGATTTTCCCTTACCGAGGAAAATATACCGGAATTTGACAGGAGATTGCAGGAATTTGCCGCAGAGCTTTCAGAAAAAGGAATATCCCTTTCTCCCGAAATATCTGTTTGCGGGACTGCGGCTGCGGCAGAGCTTACAGTTGAAAATACAGAGGGACTGAACGTTCTCGAACCATTCGGCGAGGGAAATCCCAGACCTGTTTTTCTTCTCTCCGACTGCGTGATAACGGATATCGCTGCGCTGTCGGGAGGAGCGCACACAAAGCTTGTTCTGTCTTATTGCGGAGCGTCCCTTACGGGTCTTATGTTCGGAGTGAAAACTGCGGAGCTTCCCTATAAAAAGGGCAGCGAGGTAAATGTCATTGCATCTGCGGAAATAAACGAATATATGGGCAGAAGATCCGTTAATCTTAAAATTGCGGATATCAGACGAAAGGGACTTAACCAGTCAAAGCTCATTGCTGCCGAAAACGCATACTATGCATTTAAGAGGGGCGAAAAGACCGCTCCTCGTCTTATTCCCATCATTACGCCCGAAAGAGCCGATCTGGCGGCTGTCTATAAGGCTCTCGGCAGGGACAGGCTGTCTGCCTTCGGACTTTTTGAAAGAGTGGGTACGGATATGAATTACTGCAAATTCCTTATCTGTCTGGACGTATTTTCTCAGGCGGGTCTTATTGAACTGGACGCGGGTGCGGACAGAGTGTCGGTCATACCGGACGCACCTAAAGCGGACACGGAAAAAACACCCGTGATGATATCTCTCAGACGGCTTGCGGAAAAAGCCTGACGGCATACATATTTTCAGGAGGCGTCGCATATGCTCAACAAATCCGAAACCGTTTATACGGTAGATTCTCTGATTCAAAAGATACTCGACGATGAAAAGCAGTACGATCTGAGCAAGATAATCTCTGCTTATGAGCTTGCCGCAAAGGCTCATGCAAATCAGGTACGCTCGTCGGGAGAACCGTACATCACCCACCCTGTTGCGGTGGCGTACATTCTTTTAGAGCTTGGTATGGATACGGATACCATTTGCGCAGCGCTTCTCCATGACGTTGTGGAGGATACAGACACTACTCTTGAAGAGCTGAGAAAGCGCTTCGGTCAGGACGTAGCCATGCTGGTAGACGGCGTAACAAAGCTGGGAAAGATACCCCTTTTCACAAAGGAAGAGCAGCAGGCGGAAAATGTAAGAAAGATACTCCTTGCAATGTCCCAGGATATAAGGGTCATCATCATCAAGCTCTGCGACCGCCTGCACAATATGAGAACTCTTCAGTTCAGACCTGCAAACAAGCAGAGAAATACTGCGCTGGAAACCATGAACATCTATGCGCCCATTGCCCACCGCCTGGGAATAAGAACCATAAAGGACGAGATCGAGGACCTTGCATTCCGATACCTCGACCCCTATGCGTATGCGGAGATCGAGCAGATGCTTAAAATCCGCAGCGATGAACGGCAGGCGTTCATAAACTCCATCAAGGAGCAGATAGCAAAGCGTTTTATGGAAATGGGTCTTCCCGAGCCTCAGATGTCGGGACGTGTAAAATCCGTTTACGGAATTTACAGGAAAGCGTTTATCAAGGGCAAGGGACTTGACGAGGTCTATGATATCTATGCGGTAAGGATAGTTGTGAACACCGTAAACGAGTGCTATAACGCCCTGGGTATCATTCACGATATGTTCAAGCCCATACCCAACCGTTTCAAGGATTATATAGCTACCCCCAAGGCAAATATGTATCAGTCCCTGCATACCACCGTTATCGGCAGAGAGGGCATTCCCTTTGAGGTTCAGATAAGGACCGTTGACATGAACTACACAGCCGAATACGGTATCGCCGCCCACTGGAAATACAAGGAGGGCATCAGGGGCAAGGACAAGCTGGAAAACCGCCTTGCATGGATAAGGCAGATAATAGAGGCTCAGCAGGAAACAGACGACGTTGAGGAGATAGTAAGAACCATAAAAAGCGACCTTGCCCCCGAGGATATTTTTGCATTTACCCCAAAGGGGGATATTATCACCCTGCCGTCGGGAGCGACCATAATAGATTTTGCCTATGCCATTCACACCCAGGTGGGAAACAAAATGAAGGGAGCGAAGGTTGACGGAAAGCTCGTTTCTCTCGATTATCAGCTCCAGACAGGCGAGATAGTTGAAATAATCACTTCACAGTCCCCGGATCACGGTCCCAACAGGGCGTGGCTCGATATATGCAAAACCAACGAAGCAAAGTCGAAGATACGTTCATGGTTCAAAAAGGAGCGCAGAGAAGAAAATATTGCAAAGGGCAAAGAGGATATCGAGCATGAGTTCAAGCGAAACGGTATCGCAGTCCCCCCGGAGGATATGGAAAAATTCCTTTCAGACGACATGAAGCGGCACAACTGCGCCGTTCTGGACGATTTCTATGCCGCAGTGGGTTACGGCGGTATCATTCTTTCAAGGATAATCCCCAGACTCAAGGACAGCTATGCAAAGCAGTATGCCGCTCCTCCTGCCGCAAGATCCGTACCCTTTATTCCACGCAGGAGCAATACGGGAATTATTGTGGGCGGCGAAAGCAATATCGACGTAAAGCTTTCAAAATGCTGCAATCCCCTTCCCGGCGAGGAGATAATCGGCTTTATTACAAAGGGACACGGCGTTTCCGTTCACAGAAAGGATTGTTCTAAATATATCGAGGCAATGCAAAGCGGAAATGAACCCGACCGCTGGGTGGAGGTCACATGGGCGGAAAATGCCGCAAAGAACGACAACCCCATTTTCAAAGCGACCCTCGATGTCGTTTCCTATGACAATATTTCCCTGCTGGCAAACGTTACCGCCGTTACAGCCGAAATGCGCATACCCGTTTCTGAGATCACAACAAAAACTCTTAAAAACGGCAACGCAAACCTTATTATAACCTGCAGCATTGCAGGGGTGAATCAGCTTAATATGCTTATTTCCAGGCTCAGAAAGGTTCAGGACGTTATCAGCGTGGAAAGGATCATCAGATAAAAAGGGGTTCTCTATAAACCGGGACACGAGCAAAGCCTCGTCCATTGGTTCGGTCAGATGCAAGGCATCAGACCGCAGTAATACTTGCTGTCTTACAAGGTCTGATAACGAAGCAGATGACCGAACCAATAGAGGATTTGCCGTGAAGGAGGTTTATAGAGGTTCCCAAAAGGAGAAAAACATGAATACATTGAATCTTCCTCCGTTAAGCGGATTCGGAGTAAATTCATATCTTGTATGGGACGATGATATGAACGGCGTTCTGATAGACGCACCCTACGGCGGCGAGCAGATATTAAAGCAGATCGCTGAAAAGGGTATAAAGCTCAGAAAAATACTCCTTACTCACGGTCACTGCGACCATATAGCTTCCGCGGCATATATCTCATGCAATACGGGAGCGGCTGTCGTGATACACTCTGCCGACAGGGATAAGCTTACAAACAACAAAACAAACCTTACGGAGTATTTCAGTCTTCCTCCCATAGACCCCGTTGAAAAAGCGGAGGAGATAAACGACGGAGATATCGTTACTGTCGGAGAGCTTGAGTTCGAGGTGCTGCATACTCCCGGTCATTCAAGCGGTTCTGTCTGCTATATTATCGGGGAAAATATGTACTGCGGCGACACTCTTTTCAAAAACAGTATGGGCAGAACGGATATGATTGACGGCGACGAAAATGTCATGCTCGGCACTCTTGCAATGCTGTTTGATTTTGACGTAAAAACCGATTACAAGCTTTTTTCGGGACACGGCGCAAATTCAACAATGTCTGAGGAAAGAGCGAATAATCCGTACATGAAATATGCGGCAGAGAATTTTTCTGCTTGTGAGTAAGAATTTTCCTTGTATTGGAAAGAATAGCATTGCATTTAAACCGATATATTATAATACTGATCTTTTATCTGCAGTTTGGTGAAAGATTAGTATAAAAGTGAGAGATACAATGACCGTTTATTTTGAAAACAATTCCTTTAAATATGAGATCGAGGCGGTATTGAAGCTGTTCTGTCCGCTGGAGAGCTTTGAGTTTGAATATGACGCTCCCGTTCCCTCAGAGGGCGACAGGACGGTCGTTTCGGTAAGGAACAGGCTTTGTATTTACGTCTGCCTTGACGGACGGGAGTGCGAAAGATCGGAGGCTCTGCCGATAAACGCAAAGGAATATGAAATTTCCCTTTGCAGGCTGCTTTACAGGGCGCTTTCCGAAATAACGGGTGTTTCCCCGAAATGGGGCTGCCTTACAGGGATTCGCCCCGTTAAAAAGATCAACGCTCTTGCACGGGAGGGACTTCCAAAGGAGGAGATATTTAAAAGGCTCAGGGATAAATATTTTATCTCACCCGAAAAATTCGAGCTTACCTATCTTACCTCGGTCACTCAGGCGGACGCCCTCAGCTCTCTTGACCCCAAAAGCTATTCGCTGTATATTTCCATACCCTTTTGCCCCACAAGATGCTCCTATTGCTCCTTTGTTTCCCACTCTATCCAGTCAAGAGGCGCAAGGGAGCTTATTCCGCAGTATGTGGATATGCTTTGCCGTGAGATCGAGGAAACGGGCAGGATACTGAGCGGCAAAAACACTCACTGCGATACGGTATATATCGGCGGCGGCACTCCAACCTCCCTTTCGGCGGCAGAGCTTGAAAAAATAATGAAAACCATTCAAAAAAGCATTGACATTTCTGAAATTCGTGAATATACTGTAGAAGCGGGGCGTGCAGATACGATCACCGAAGAAAAGCTTACTGCGGTAAGAAACAACGGCGCAACGAGAATTTCCGTAAATCCCCAGACAATGATCGACAGCGTTTTAAAAGCAGTGGGAAGAATGCATACGGCGGAGCAGGTTGAAAAATGCTTTGCACTTGCAAGACGTATCGGATTTAAAAATATCAACATGGATACCATTGCGGGACTTCCCACAGATACCCTTGACGGCTTTAAGGAAACCATTGAACGGCTGACGGAGCTTGACCCCGAAAGCATTACCGTGCATACTCTTACGGTAAAGCGTTCGGCAGAGCTGTTCAAAAGCTCGGAAGAGCTGAAAAAGCATTATCTGAGGGATAACTGCGCTGCGGAAATGACGGATTTCGCCTTTGAGTTTCTTACAAAAAAGGGGTATGCTCCCTATTACCTTTACCGTCAGAAAAATACGGTAGGCAACCTTGAAAACGCAGGCTACGCAAAAAAAGGCTTTGAGAGCCTTTATAACATATACATCATGGAGGAGGCTCAGAACATTATCGCCTGCGGCGCGGGAGGCTCCACCAAGCTTGTGGACAGCGCCACGGGAAAGATAACCAGGTACTTTAACTACAAGTTTCCCTATGAGTATATTTCGAGGTATGAAAAAATGACCGCCTACAAGCCCCTGCTTGAGGATTTTCTGAATCAGCTTTAAGGAGGATATTTATATGAAATACGGTATCGATGATCTTATTTCCGGCTCAAAGGACATTTTTGACAAACTGACAGTTAAGGCAAACGAGGCAGTGAACGTTTCCAAAGCATATGTGGAGCAGGCTCAGCTCAGAGTAAAGCTGAAGGATCGCTTCTGCGAGCTTGGAAAGGTCTGCTACTCCATGCACAAGGAGGACAGCGACGAAACCGGCAAAATGAAATTTCTTATCAAGGAAATAAAAATGCTTGAGGCTCAGCTTGAATTTGCCGAGGAGGCAAGCGGCAAGCCGAAGGTATGCGCTTTGTGCGGAGAAAAGAATGATCCGGGAAATACCTACTGCTGCAAATGCGGCGAAAGGCTTTAAGGCGGCACCATACAAAGAGCGGCTAAACAAAAGAATCTATGCAAATAAAGCTTACGGAAAAGTTTAGGTCAAGCCTTTTCAAAGGCTTTCAGGGGTCAAGGGGGCAGCGCCGCCCTTGTCGCCCTTCGCAAAGGACCGCAAAGGGCGAAATCCCCTTACTGACGGGTTGAGAGTATTAAGGCAATACCGAACAAAGAACGACTTGCGCCTTTGCACCGAATCTGCTTGC
>CAZDJG010000108.1:0-7389 GCA_964505695.1 uncultured Ruminococcus sp. | reverse complement strand
AAGATGCGCAGTCTTTATTCGGTATTGCCTTAATACTTTTAAATCTGCCAGTAAAAGGGTGTCGCTCTTTGCAAAGGGCGACAAGGGTGGCGCTTGCCCCCTTGACCCCTGCAAGCCTTTGAAAAGGCTTGACCTAAACTTTACAGTGACCTTATTTGTGTGGATTTTTTGTTTAGACGATTTTACATTCCCTATTACCCGCCTGCGAGTGAAATATAAATGTTAATATCCTGTTCACCTGTATACTCTTCAAAATCCGCCGTATATGCCCTGTCAATGTCTATTGCCCACAGCCTGCACCAGAATGCGGCAACAGCTTTTACCATATCGCCGCGGACTTTGAATTTTGCATATTTCCCCGAAGGTACAGTCACATATTCTCCCGATTCGGGAGTCTTGCCGACCCTACAGCCTGCGGTGACTGTAAACTCACCGGTAAAGTCCGGAGAATATCCGCTGTATACTCCGTAAACAAACGGGTTTGACCCGTCGGAGAGCTTTTCGGGTATATTATCCGCATAAAGCTTCTTCCAAAGTCCGCCTATCTTCTCCTGCATATCGGGAGCGGTATTGGAGGTTCTGCATGAAACTCCCGCAATTATTATTTCATCAAGATCTACGATCTCATACTCCATCGAACCTGTTCCGCCCCATCTTTTAAGCATCGGCAGCAGCGCTCTGTACATTCCGGCGGCGGCTTCCCTGCTTGCAGCTCGTCCGTCTCTGACATCGATATCAGCGCAGGTTGCTATCATTTCATCGAGAGTGCAGTCACTCAGCCTGCCGTCCCTCAGGCAGTATTTGCAGTATTCGCTGTTTGGGGTTCCGTCCGGGTTTATTCCGAAATCCCCGGTACTCATCGGCATACCGCAACTCTGGCATATGTGCTTTTTATTCTTCATAATAAAACTCCATTCGATTTTATTTGACCGGTCATAAACACATTATAACAGCAAAAACCTGACATCATACTGTCAGGTTTTTTTGTAATTTTCCAATGTTTTTAAAAGCCTTGCCGTTATACCATCACGAATAAAAACGGGAGAAAGCACCTCGCAGCCGTCCGCATAGGAAAGGATCATGCCGTAGACCCAGTCGTCAACGGGATAACGGCATTTAACTATAAAGCTGCCGTCCTCAGCACGTGATATATTTTCCTCGTCGAAATCATCATATATCCGATAGGTCATTTTTTCGCTTATTTTAAGAATGACCTCGGTGGATTCGGAATATTTGCCGGGATCGTCATAATTCGCACGGGGTATCGCACCGTCATATTTTTCTCCCGCTCGCACACGCTTCATGCGTCTGAGCTTAAAAAGCCGCATTTCCCTTTTATCGAGGCAGTATGCGCTGAGGTACCATGCCCTGCTCTTGAAAATAAGCTGCACGGGAAATGCATTTCTGTGGGACATTTCCCCCTTTGAGCTGTAATAATCAAAGGAAAGGCTGCGCTTTTCGGAAATACAGCACTTTATAAGGTTATAAAGATCCTGCGTGACCCCTTCCCAGTCGGAAAGATCTATCATAAGCCAGTCGAAGCTGTCCTTTATGCCGAAAAAGCTTTTAAGTCTCTGCACTGCACCGCCGTCCGCCGCTCCCATTGCGGCAAAGCCGGAAACAGCGTCCATAAGCTGCGATTTATCCGACGCAGTAAGCAGGGTTTTATCAAGACAGAATCCGTCCATTATCCTTATGCCGCCGCTGCGCCCTCTTTCGGCGTAAACCGGAAATCCCGCCTGTGACAGTGTGTCTATATCACGGTACACGGTACGTACGGACACCTCGAATTTTTCCGCAAGCTCCGCAGCCGTTACTCTTTTTTTGTCTATGAGAATGTAAATTATTTCAATAATTCTTGAGATCTGCATATTATTTCTCCAAGCCTGCCAGAATCATCTCCTCCGCATTTTTCAAGGCAATGTCCGTAATATTCTCACCCACCATGATCCTCGCTATCTCCCTCTTGCGCTCCTCAAAGGAAAGCAAGTGAACAGAGGTATATGTTCTGCCGTCCTTTGTCTGCTTTTCAATAAGAAGATGATTATCTGCCATTGACGCAAGCTGGGAAAGGTGAGTTACGCAAAGGACTTGCTGGTTTTCCGAAACGCTTTTAAGCTTGATACCGATTTTCTGTGCGGCTCTTCCGCTGACGCCCGTGTCTATCTCGTCAAAAATAAGCGTGTGAATGCTGTCCTTTTCCGCAATTACATTTTTGAGCGCAAGCATTATTCTTGAAAGCTCGCCCCCCGATGCGATCTTTGACATAGGCTTCATGCCCTCGCCCTTGTTGGTTGATATCATAAATTCCACCGTATCCATTCCCGCAGCGGTAAGCTTGCCCTTTTCAATTGAAACTCCTATTTTAACTCCGGGCATATCCAGAAAGCAAAGCTCCTCCTCGACCTGTGCGGAAAAACGTTCGCCTGCCTCAGATCTTGCGGCGGAAAGCCTTTTGGCTTTTTCCGAAACCTCCTCAAGAAGCTTCATGCGCTCCTGTGCGGTTTTTTCTATTTCACCGGCAGAGGCATCAAGCCCGTCAAGCTCCGAAACAGCGCTATTATAGCATTCTAGCACATCTGAAAGCTCGGGACCGTATTTTTTCTTTATGCGGTTAAGCTCTCCTATTCTCTCGGTAAGATAACCGTATCTTTCCCCGTCAATATCCACGCTGTCACGCTCGGAGGCTATTTCGGAAACTATATCGTCAAGCTCCACTCTTACGCTTTCCAGCCTGTCGTACAGCCTGCCCAGCGAATCCGATTTATCCGACAGCGCCGCCAGATCCGAGCAGGCGTCGGAAATAAGCTCAAGCGCACCGGGGGTGTCCATATCGTCCACTCCGGCAAGAAATTCATGAGCCTCTCCAAGACTGTTTCTTATATCCTCGCTGCTTGCGGCTATCCTATACTCCGCCTCAAGCTCTTCATCCTCTCCGGTTTCGATATCGAGAGAGCCTATATCGTTTACCCTTTCTCTTAAAAGCGCTTCTCTTTCAAGCTTTTCCTTTCTTTCAAGAGACATTTTTTTAAGCTTTCTCGACACGTCCTGCAAACGCCTGAAGCTTGCGTAATATTCCTCTCTTTGTCCGTCAAGACCGCCGTAGCTGTCAAGTATGCCGATATGATGCTCAGGTGACAAAAGTATCTGATTATCGTGCTGACCGTGGATATTTACAAGACACTGACCTATTTCCCTTAAAACAGAAACCGCTGCCGTTCTTGAATTTATCCTTGCAGTGCTGCCGCCGTCAGCGTTTATCTCACGAGTAAGGGTTATCTGACCGTCCTCATGGGAAATACCAAGCTCATCAAGCTTTGCGCACACATTTTCCCCAAGCTCAGTAAAAAGCGCGGTAATGACAGCCTTTTCGCAGCCTGCACGAACGATATCCCTTGTTATGCGCTGTCCGAGGACTGCGTTTATCCCGTTTATAAGAATGGATTTTCCTGCTCCCGTTTCACCTGTAAAGACGTTGAAATTATCCGTAAACGGAATGACAGCCTCCTCAATTATCGCAAGATTTTTTATATAAAGCTCACTGAGCATCAGTATCACCCTTTTCGACTAAAAGTATCCCCTGCATTTCTCTTGCAAATGCAGCCGCCTCTTTTTCAGAGCGCATAAGGATAAAGATCGTATCGTCCCCCGCAAGGGTTCCCACAACTCCCGAAAACCCAAGACTGTCAAAGGTTGCGCAGGCAGCCATCGCCATTCCCGCATGGCACTTGAAAACCACGGTATTCACCGCATGATCGACCCATGTGACAGAATCCCGCAAAAGAGCGGGTATCTCCGCCGAGCTTTTTTCGGGAGCATAATATCTGTCCTGCTCCTTAATAAGTCCAAGCTCCCTGATATCTCTTGAAAGCGTTGCCTGAGTGACCTCAACGCCACGTTCCATAAGCAGCTCCCTGAGCATTTCCTGTGTTTCCACATTGCAGATTTTTACTATTTCAAGTATTGTTTCATGTCTTACGGCTTTCACGGCAATCCGCCTCCTTTGCGCCGACGCTACATTTCCTTGATAGGGTTTATCAGCTTTTTGTTTACCGCATTGTAAAAGGAATTTCCCGAAATATCGATAAGGCGCAGAAATTTTTCCGAGCGGTAAACGGCTATCCTGTCGTCCCTGCCTATCATTTCCGACATTTTCCCGTCAACGCTGAGATAAAGGGACGTTCCCTCTCTTGTTCTGTGGGAAACCTCCAGTTTCTTACCCGTGGAAAACAGCATTGTCCTCGACACAAGAGAATGAGGACACACAGGAGTCATCTGGATACATTCAAGGTCAGGCTCAAGAATAGGTCCGCCTGCAGAGAGAGCATAAGCCGTTGAACCTGTGGGAGTTGAAAAGATAAGCCCGTCAGCCCTGACGGAGCTTACCTCATTTCCGCATACAGTGACAAAGAAATCGGAAAGACGGGCATATTGCGAAGAGATTACCACATCGTTAAGAGCGGTATATATTCTTTTTTCCTCCGAGCCTATAAACTCGCAGTCCAGCATCATTCTGTTTTCAACCGTATAATCTCCGCTCATAAGCTTTGAAAGATTATAAAGCCCGTCCGTTTCCATAGACGCCATGAAACCCAGTCGTCCCGTGTTTATTCCGAGCAGCAGCTTTCCCGACTGCGCCGCATATTCCGACGCTTCAAGTATCGTTCCGTCTCCGCCGACCGCAATAATAAGATCGCATTCTGCGGCAGCCTCCGCCACAGGAAGAAATCTTACATTGGCAGTTTTCGGGAAACGCTCCCTGATATCCTTCGGACACATTACCTCAAATCCCATGTCGCAGAGCATGGAGCATACCTTTGCTGTGGTTTCATAGGCATTTTTCTTGGAAAAATTCGGGTATATCACTGTTTTCAATTTCATCTCTCCTTATGAGCCGCCGCAACGATCTCCTCACAGTCAAAGACATCCGGGCATACGCCCTTTACCGCATATATCAGAAATTCTATATTTCCCTCTCCGCCCCTTATCGGAGAAAAGTCAAGTCCCTTTACGCCCATTCCCCATGCACCGCAGCAGGAACAAATATCCTTTACCACCTTCAGATGTGCCTTTTTCGAACGCACAACTCCGTTTTTGCCTATATCTCCCCTGCCGCATTCGAACTGGGGCTTTACGAGCATTACCGCACCGCAGCCATCGGAAAGCAGCTCTTGTATCTTGGGTATCACCTTTGCAAGGGAAATAAAGGAAACGTCCGTTCCGATAAAATCAATGCGCTGTGAAAAATCCGACGGGGAAACGTCCTTTATGTTTACCCCCTCCATATTTTTCACCCTTTCGTCAGACACAAGGCTTTCGTCAAGCTGCCCGTGACCCACATCAACGGCATAGACATATTCAGCGCCGCTTTGGAGCATACAGTCGGTAAAGCCTCCTGTAGACGCCCCTATATCCATGCACACAAGTCCAGAAAGGTCTATATTAAAGCAGTCGAGCGCTTTTTTCAGCTTCAGTCCGCCCCTGCCCACATATACAGGCAGCCTGCCGATAAGCTCCACCTTATCGCTTTCGGATATCTCCCTTGAGGGTTTGACCGATGTTATTCCGTTTACCGATATCCCGCCCTCGGAAATGATCTTTTTTGCAAGCTCCCTGCTTTTTACTATTTTATTTTCCGAAAGATATACATCAAGCCGCATGGCGTTTCAGCTCCTGTATTTTTCAATAATCTTCGCCGCGCCGTCCTTATCCAGCATAAAACGTTTTAGAATGCTTTCGGATCTCGCCTGCTTGACAAATCCGCTTACTGCGTTGATATGTATTTTTCCGCCGTAGCCCTTTTCCAGAAGAGCCGCAGCAAGATGCTCACCGATACCGCCGTTTTTAATGGATTCCTCAAAAATAATAATGCTGCGGTATCTCATACAGATATCGGTAACAGCGCTTTCTATGGGATATATTTTTATCAGCTTTAAAACGTCCGCTCCGAGAGACGGCGCCTCCTTTGCCGCGCTGTATACCAAGATCCCCGTCCTGCCGTAGCAAACGGCAAGGCAGTCTCCGCCGTTATTTTCATAGCAAAGCATATTATCCGTATCGGCGGTCATATGGATATCGTGATCCTCAGAACCCCTCGGATATCTTACAGCCGCCACCGAGGGAGTATTGTACAAAGCCTTTCTCAGGCTCAGCCGCAGTTCATTGTAATCCGACGGAGAATATACGGTCACATTCGGGATACAGGTCAGCATCGGAACATCAAAAAGTCCCTGATGAGTTTCCCCGTCCTCACCTACCACTCCGGCACGGTCGATACCCAGCACAATGTGAGTCCTGCTGATAGCAGCGTCATGTATTATCTGATCGTATGCTCTCTGCAAAAAGCTTGAGTACACCGCAAAAACAGGGGTCATTCCGCTCACCGCAAGTCCTGCGGCAAAGGTAACGGCATGCTGTTCGGCGATCCCCACATCAAAAAATCTTTCGGGAAATTTCTCCGCAAAGAAATTCAGACCCGTTCCGTATTTCATTGCCGCAGTTATTGCGCAAAGCTTATTATCGCTGCCTGCAAGCTTCTCAAGCTCCTTTCCGAATACCGCCGAAAAGCTGTCCTCACTGATTATTTCGGGATTGCCCTTTTTCATCGCAAGGGGCGATACTCCGTGAAATGCTCCGGGATTGCTTTCCGCAGGTCTGTAACCCTTTCCTTTTACGGTGTTTACATGGATAAGCACAGGCTTTTTCGCCGCTTTTGCCGCCCTGAGATATTCCTCAAGGCTTTCGAGGTTGTGTCCGTCAACGGGTCCGAGATACACAAATCCAAGATTTTCAAACATTGTCGGACCGGATGTCTGACCGTTTGAACGGTAAAGAAGCCATCTTAGCGTATCCTTTGAGGCAAGCATTACCTCTTTTATAGGCTCGCCTATAACCGGAGTTCTGTCAAGAACTCTTTCCACTCTTTTTTTCACGTCCATATAGGCCTTTTTTCCTCTTATAGACGAAAGATATTTTGCAAACGCTCCCACATTTTTTGATATGGACATTTCATTGTCATTGAGGATAACTATAATATTATCGTCGCTTTTTCCCGCATTGTTAAGTCCTTCGTAAGCCATTCCGCCCGTAAACGCACCGTCTCCTATGATCGCTACGACATTGTGGCTGTCGCCGCTGAGACGCATTGCCCTTGCAATGCCGCAGGCGGCAGAAATGGAATTGCTGCTGTGTCCGCTGATAAAGATGTCGTGCTCGGATTCGGACGGCTTTGCAAATCCCGAAATGCCATTTTCCGTTCGCAGCGTGGAAAATCTGTCAAGCCTGCCCGTAAGCAGCTTGTGAGTATATGACTGATGTCCCACATCCCAGACTATCTTATCCCTCGGAGAATCAAATACCCTGTGAACGGCAAGAGTAAGCTCCACTGTT
>CAZDJG010000107.1:0-7414 GCA_964505695.1 uncultured Ruminococcus sp. | reverse complement strand
GACCGAACCAATGGACGAGGCTTTGCTCGTGTTCCGGTTTATAGAGAACCCCATATGTTTGTTTTTCATTTGCGAACGGAAAAACAAATCGGGGATTTTATTGTATTCGCAAAAAAATTTCAGCCTGTAAAGCGGTAAATCATATCCGTATTATCCAAAAAACAGCAGTCTGCCACCCGGCAGAAAAACATGTCTCCGAAAAGAAAAGCTCTCTGATAAAATGCGGAGACGTTCAATAATAGATTGGATACTAAAAACCATTGAAACTCAGGATATCTTTGGCGAAAATCCGCACCGTTTTCCGTGTCAAAGAACCTTGCCGGGTGACAAGGGGACTGACCGAAAGAAACAAGCCTGCCTGCGGCTTGTTCCCACAACCGGCACAGCTTTTCACAAAATCTTATCCTTCGTTCAAACGGTTTTAGTATGAATCATTTTGCGGCGATTAGTATATCCGAATCAATCTGCACAACAAAAACCGAGCCTTACGGCAAAACAATCATACCGCTCCCCCTTTAACTGACGGGAGAGCATTATTTCCGAACACAATAATTATTTTTATTATACTCTTTTTATCGCAGCTTGTCAAGAAGAAAAAGTTTAATAAAAATCGCATTGTGCGTCAAATGCCGACAAAGCATTTTCAAAGCGTATGATAATGGATTATGATATCCTCAAGTCTGCCGTCCTTCATGCGAAAGCCGCCGGGCATGGTTCCCAGGCGAACAAATCCCAGCTTTTCGTAAAGCTTCAGCGCAGGCGTGTTTGAGGCGACGACCGCATTGAACTGGAGTATTTTAAAGCCTGATTGCTTTGCCCTTTCAAGACAATCTCTGACAAGAGCCTCTCCGATGTGTTTTCCTCTCATATCGCTTCTCACCGCATAGCTTGCGTTGCAGATGTGACCGCATCTGCCCACATTATTCGGGTGAAGGATATAAACACCCGTTATTTCTCCGCTGCTTAGATCCTCGGCAACTGCCGTAAGGCTCTGTGCGGCAAAAAATTCCGTTCCCGTTTCTCTGGTAAGAGTTTCGGTCTGAGGAAAGGCCGTTCCTTCTTCAACAACGCTGTTCCATATCCCGACGGCGGCGTCAATGTCATCGGGCGTTATCCGTCTCACCCTGATATTCATTTTATATTCCTTTCCGCCCAGTCAAGGGCAAGTCCGAACCATTGCGCGGCGGTGGGGTTCAGATATCTCGGATCGTCATTCTTTATTGTTGTGATGTCGCACATGGCGATACCGTGACCTCCCTTGGGAAAAATATGCAGCTCAAAGGGAACGTTTTTCCTCGAAAGAGCAGCCGAAAGCAAAAGGCTGTTTTCAACGGGAACTGTTTTATCGTCTGCACAGTGCCATATAAAAGTGGGAGGAAAATCCACGGAAACATTTTTTTCAATGGATAACGTACTTTTTTCCGTATCCGGAGAGGAGATATTCTCCATCGAGGGCTTATGGGTATATTCGTCCGAGGTTATGACGGGATAGCATAGGACCGCGCCGTCCGGACGGATATCCTCCTCAAACAGACCGCTGTATTTTTTGAAGTGTGCGCACAGACCTGCCGCAAGATGACCTCCTGCGGAAAATCCGCACAGGATTATCCTGCCGTCACAGCAAAGCTCCTCCGCATTTTTGCGGATACAGCACACAGCCGCCGCAAGCTCGGCAAGAGCTGCGGGAAAGGGTCTGCGGCAGGAGTATTCAAGAACGAAGCCGTTAAAGCCCTGAGAATACCATCTTGCGGCGCACGGCTCTCCCTCTCTTTTCGAGCAATGGTCGTAGCTGCCGCCGGGGATAACGATAACGGCGGGGAATTTTCTTTCGGGCTGCGTGTCGTGGATAACGGAAAACAGCTTCGGAGAAAGCCCTGTTCCGTCCGCGCCCATACGCTTATAGGGCGGAGAAAGCAAAATGCTTTTGGTTTTCATATGCTCACTCCCGTACTTTCTCTCAGCGCTTCTATAAGACCTTCGACGCGCCATACATGATTTGTTCTGTCATAAACCTCGCCGTTGTCCCACAAAAAACAGCGGATCCCCATATCATAGCAGGTTTTTGAAACGGCGGAGGCAAATTTTACCTGGCTTTTCGGATATGTTCCTATATTGAAGCCGTATTCGCCGATGATGACCGGAACGCCCTTATCCGTAAAGTTTTCCTTGAGCATATTCATGTTTTTTTCAAGCACCTTTATGTCCGAGTCGGTTCCCCATGTTGTTTTTTTGTTTATGATACAAAATTCCCATGGGGTGTAATAATGAACGGAGAGGATAAGGTTATCCGCAGGATCTGCGGGCATTTCAAAGCGGCCGTCGCAGGTCTTGGCGATATCCGTCCAGTAGCCGGCGATAAGCAGTGGACGGACCTCGTTATATCCTCCGCTTTCTCTTACCGTATCCACAAACAGCTTGTTTATTCTGTTGAGCAGGGCGTATGCCTCGTCTGCGGGAAGGTCGTCAAAGCCTATCTCGTTTGCGCTTTCCATAATAAGACGGTCGCCGTACTCCGAAAATTCACCGCATATCTGTTTCCACAGAGCGGTGTATTTTTCGCTGAAGGAATCGTAATCCTTTGCTGCGCTGCGGACCCATGCGCCGAACTTTTCATCGTCGCCGCCGTCGTGGTGGATGTTGATGATGACGTACATATCAAGGTCATAGGCATAATCTGCGACCTCCTTTACCCTTGACATCCATTCCTCGTCCACCTTATAATCGGGAGCATCTCCCATATGATCTCTCCAGGTAACGGGAATCCTTACGGCATTTATCCCGTCGGATTTCAGAGCCTCGAAAAGAGATTTTTCCGTCATGGGGTTGCCCCACAGCGTTTCGTCAACAATTCCGTTTTCGGGGATCTCGTTTAAAACGCCGTCCCCGTCCCTGTCTGCGGCGCATACGTCCAGTGTGTTGCCTAAATTCCAGCCGATCTTCATGTCGTTTACGATCTCTGCCGAGGACCGCGAAACATATCCGCCTTCGGGAGCGGCATTCTCCCCGGCGCTGCCTGAGCCGCAGGAGGAAAATATCATTGCCGCCGCAAGCAGGGAAATTAAAGATCTTGTTTTTTTCATATTATCAACCCCTTTTTATTTATCTGTTTTACGTCCCGTTTATTGAGCATAAGAGCCGTACATCGGAAAAGCCCGCTCTTAAAAGCAGCTCTGTTTCATGCTCTGCGGTATCAGAAGAGCTTTAAGCACCTCTTTTCAAACATTTCCTGCAAAGCGCAGAGTATGCCCATTCTTCCCGTTGCATAGGTAAGACCGCCCTGAACGTAAGCCGCAAACGGCTCTCTCAGCGGAGCGTCGGCGGAAAGCTCGATGGAAGCGCCGTTATTGAATGCGCCTGCCGCCATTATCACCTGACTGTCGTAGCCGGGCATATTCCACGGTTCGGGAGCGGCAAAGCTGTCCACGGGAGAGCCTTTCTGAACTCCCTGACAGAATGCGATAAGGCTTGCGGGATTCTTCATAAGCACAGCGGTGATGATATCTCCTCTCGGTTCACCGGGCTTGGGGAAGCACTCGTAGCCAAGCTGGGTCATTACGGCGCTTGTGAATACTGCCGTTTTCAGGGCGCTTGCCACCACCTCGGGAGCATAGAAAAGCCCCTGATACATACGCTTGTTCTGGTCGAGGGAGCAGCCGGCCTCTCTGCCCACTCCGGGGCAGGTAAGGCGGTATGCGCACTGCTCCACAAGCTTTTTTGTTCCTGCGATATATCCTCCCGTTTCGGCGATACCGCCGCCGGGATTCTTGATAAGCGACCCTGCGATAATATCTGCGCCTGCCGCAGCAGGCTCGGTCTTTTCAACGAACTCGCCGTAGCAATTGTCAACCATAACGATAATATCGGGGTTTGCGCCCTTTGCCGCCTTGACTATCTCCGCAATGTTGTTCACCGTAAGGGACGGGCGCAGGCTGTAGCCTCTTGAACGCTGGATATACGCAAGCTTTGCGCCCTTTACCTTCTGAAAAATTTCCGCAACATTGGGTTTGCCTTCGGGGGTAAGCTCCACCTGCTCGTATTCGATGCCGTAATCGGCAAGAGAGCCGTTTCCGGAGCCTCTCAGACCGATGACCTCCTCAAGGGTATCGTAAGGCTTGCCTGTAAGGGAAACCATTTTGTCGCCCTTTCTCAGCAGACCGAAAAGAGCGATGGTCAGCGCATGAGTACCCGATGCAATGCTGTGGCGGACAAGCGCGTCCTGTGCGCCCATTGCCTGTGCAAAAACTGCGTCAAGGGTATCTCTGCCCACGTCGCCGTAGCCGTAGCCAGAGCTGCCCTTCATGCACACGTCGCTCACCTTGTTGTCGATAAACGCTTTAAGCACCTTTTCGCCGTTGAAGCGGGCGGTGCGGTCTATTTCCTTAAAAGCGGACTCGCAGGATTCCTCCGCCTTTGCCGCCGCTTTAAGTATTCTTTCTTCAATTTCAAAGCCCTTCTGAATAACAGGCTTCGGGTCAAATATTTCAGCCATTTTGCTGCCGTCCTTTCTTTACCTTCCGGTAATTCACAAGTCATTTTTCTTTCTTTAATAAAATAATATCCTCGCCTGTCTGCCTAAAACCGATATGCGAGTAAAATCCCTCCAGATCCTCAAAGCACCACAGAAACCCCTCGGCTCCGCCTGCTTCAAGCTCTGCGGCTATACGCTTTAAAAGACCGCTGCCAAGTCCTTTTCCTCTTTCTTCGGGGAGAGTTCCCACAGCCGATATGTATGCTTTTTTGCCGATGCAGAAATCCATTGCGGCGCAGGCGCCGTCCCCGCACATAAACGCCCTTGAAACCTTATGCCTTATCCTGTGGGACATATCCGCATACCAGAGGTCATACGGGAAATCTCCGAAGCAGCTTTTCAGAACGGAATACATTCTGTCAAGGGAAACGGGAACGTCCGCAATTCCTTTGAACCTTTCATCGTCAAAATCTCTTTGCGGTATAAGCTTAAAAAGCAGCCGCCTTTTAAATTCATACTCATCTGCAAGGGATCCTTTTTCTGCAAGCAGCGCAGCGGCGGGGGGAGGACATTCTGCGCTGTCGGGAGAATTTATTTTTATAAAATCCGCTGTTTCTTCGGGGTCGGTCATTTCTCCGCTCAGGACTGCCGAGGAATTGTATAGCAGGATATTTCCGCCGCCCGACGAATAAAATCTGCAAAAATCGTAGTCCGTGCCGTAGGCACGGAGAGCCGCAATGGTTTTAAGCGAATAATAATCCTCCGCGAGCCTGAGACGTGAGCCGTCATATATCCGGCGTATCACAGCGGTGTATCGCCTCCGTAAGAGCGCAGGCAAGGGCAAAGCTGTCGAAATAGTCCTGCTCGCATATAACGCAGCAGGGCGTATGCAGATATCTGCACGGAACGGAAACAGCGGCTGTTCTCACTCCGCTGCGGCTTATGTGGATAGCGCCGCTGTCGTTTCCTCCCGCAATGAGCATTTTGGTCTGTACGGGAATATTATTTTCCTCTGCGGTTTTCAGTGTAAGCCTGTAAAGCCCCCTGTCATAGAACGTGGAGCGGTCCATGTAGGAAGAAACGGGACCTTTTCCGAGAATGCAGCACCGCTTATCCCCCTCGGCAAGCGGAATATCCGCCGCAGTGGTCGCCTCTAAAACCAGTGCAAGATCCGGCTCTGCGTAAAATGCGGCTGTCCCCCCACCTCTCAGACCTATTTCCTCGCCGGTAACAAATGAGAATATGCAGTCGTATTCGGGGATATCCTCCATTATCATTGCAAGCATCATTGCACAGCCCGCTCTGTCGTCTATTGCCTTTGAGCGGATAAATCCGTCGGGGGAGCGGTAATAGCCGCAGGTGAAACAGGCATAGTCACCCGGACGGATATACTTTTGTGCCTCGTCCCTGTCCGCAGCGCCTATATCAATGTAAAGTCCGTCGAATTTCGGCGGAGCCTTTCTTTCCTCCTCTGTCATGTTGTGAACTGCCTTTGAGCCGACCGAGCCGTATATGCCGCATTCGGTGAGTACCTGCCTGCCGATAACGGCGTCTGCGTCCACTCCTCCCACGCAGTTAAAGCTCAGGGTTCCGTCGGGATTTATCCCCGTAACGATAAGACCCACCTCGTCCATGTGAGCGCTTATCATAAGCCGCTTTGACGCTCTTTTCCTGCCCGTGTACCGTGCGATAAGGCAGCCCGACGGCAGTACGGTGCAGCCGCATTTTCCGTTTATTTTTCCGAGAATATATTCTCTTACCTTTTCCTCGTTTCCCGATGCGCCGTTTATTTCGCAAAGCTCTTTCAGCAGAGTAAGGAGAAGATCTTTATTCACATTCATAAGCCTTGTCCTCCTTTAAAAATTCCGAAATAAGCCTTGCGGTAGAGATAACGTCGCATATGTCTATAACCTCGGATGGGGTGTGCATATATCTCAGTGGTATCGAAAGGGTGACTGCTCTTGATCCGCAGCGGTTGACGGAAAATCTGTCGGCGTTCGTACCCGTTGTGCCGTTCATTACCTCATAGGCGTACGGGATACATTTTTTCTCCGCGCAGGCTGCGAACTGCTTTGAAAGTCTCCTGTCAAGCGAGGGGGAAAAGCCTATCATGCAGCCCTTTGAAAGCTCGCCGCATTTTTTCGGATCCTCGCCTATGCTCATTGCAAAGCTAACGTCAACGGCAACGGAAATATCGGGGTCCACCTCGAATGCGCCTATGCATGCGCCTCTTTCCCCAAGCTCCTCCTGTGCGGAAAACATTACCGTGAAGCTGTAGGGCAGGCTGTCGTATTCCCCTTCCAGACTGTCTATTGCCTCTATGACCGCCGCTATGCCGCATCTGTCGTCAAGAGCCGCGCCGCATATCCTTCCGCTGTCGGGTATAAGCTCCCTGCACGGCGTATCAAAGGTAATAGTATCTCCGGGGCGGATAAGCTTTTTCACGCTTTCGGGAGAAAGCATGGTATCGATATATATCTGATCTTTATCCATTACCTTGCTGTCCTTTTTCAGGTGAGGGGGCAGGGTGCAGATCACTCCGGGAATATCCTCCGTCCCGTGGAGCATTACCCTCTGCGCAGGAAAAAGCCGTCTGTCAAGACCGCCCAGGCAGTCAGCCTTGACAAAGCCGTCCTCAGTGATATATGCGGCGATAAGACCCACTCTGTCAAGGTGTGCGTCGATAAGCACATGGGGCTTTTTATCCGAGCGCACGCCGAAATGAGCAAGAACGTTGCCGTTTTTTATTTGCGCCCTGTCGGTGTATTTTTTCATGATATCAAGACAAAGCTCTGCTGTCCTGCTTTCATCTCCCGAAGCGCCAGGGCAGCAGGCAAGCTTTATAATAAGCTCTGTCAGTGTGTTTTTATCCATTTATCCTGTCCCTTTCTCTTATGGGAACCTCTATAAACCTCCTTCACGGCAAATCCTCTATTGGTTCGGTCA
>CAZDJG010000106.1:7057-7431 GCA_964505695.1 uncultured Ruminococcus sp. | reverse complement strand
GCAATACCGAACAAAGAACGACTTGCGCCTTTGCACCGAATCTGCTTGCAGATTTCTCGACCATTACAGTACAGAAGAGGTACTCGGAGCAAACAGGCTTACCCCCGGCCAGATCGCAGAGGACGCCGCAGGGCTTATATAGTTTTCAGCAAAAACACACGGCTCGGACAGCTATTTTCATGGCTGTCCGAGCCGTTTTTACGATTTCTGAAGAATATTATTTAGCGGGTGTTGCATAAACGATATCGGAGGAGGTGATATCCGTCCACTTGCCGCCAACGTATGCCTTTACGGCAAAGCCGTATTTTGTGCCGTTTGTAAGACCTCTTACATACTTGCCGAGAGCGGTTGTAGTTCCTGCGTTTACCCATTTG
>CAZDJG010000106.1:0-6957 GCA_964505695.1 uncultured Ruminococcus sp. | reverse complement strand
GTTGCACCTGTTACAGCGCTCCAGTTAAGACCTATCTGTCCGTCGCCCGGAATTATCTTAGTGATCTTAGGCTTTGCTGCGGCTGCGGCGGGGGTAGCATAAACGATATCGGAGGAGGTGATATCAGTCCATTTGCCGCCGACATATGCCTTTACCGCAAAGCCGTATTTTGTGCCGTTGGCAAGACCTCTTACATACTTGCCGAGAGCGGTTGTAGTTCCTGCGTTTACCCATTTGCTGCCGTTATGATAATAAACTGCATACTGTGTTGCACCTGTTACAGCGCTCCAGTTAAGACCTATCTGTCCGTCGCCCGGAATTACCTTAGTGATCTTTGGCTTGACAACGGCTGCCTGCGCATAGGAAACAGCCATTTCCGAGGGGTCAAAAGTAAGAGTTGAGCCGGGTGTTAGAGTCCATACCTGTAATTTGAGATCGTTATCTGCTACTCCGTTTATTTTGAGTACAGGTTCAAGATCCTTGTCGGAGTAAAATTCGGCAACCTTCCACGGGTCGTCACTGTCTGTTTTTAACTCAGACGCGCCTATGCAGCCGTTTGCATAGCCGTTTTCGGACAGCCTGAGCGGAACCTTTACCTCTTCGATATCCTCTGCGCTACTGCCCTCTTCAAGGAACTGGATAAGATCAAGATTGTACTTTTCATCGGGAGCAAACGCCGAATCAGCCGTAAAGGTGTATGTACCGTCATCATGCTTTATCCATTTGTTTGTTTCCTCAAATCCTATTATAACGTTTTCTACCGTAAGCTCCGTACCGGGACTTATCCACCAGATCATAACGTCGAGCAATCCGTCTGCTAAGCCCTCGGGAGTGGCAACAACGGTTCTTATTTTTCCGTCAAAATCCGGCTTTTCAGAATTATATTCCATCTGCTTCCATTCGTCATTGCCCGCTGCTCCGATGCCTCCCACTACACCTCCGCCCTCGTTTACGCTGAGCAGTGCGCCGATGTATCTTACGGAAGCTGCTTTTTCTTCGGTGTATCCACCCGGATACTTTGAGATATCAATGCTCAGAGCTTCAATTTCCTCGTCCTCCGCAAGCTCGCTCTCACGGATATAGGTATACGTACCGTTCCCGTTGTCGTTCCACTTGTCGGTCTGAGCATTTGATTCGGCTCTGATATTTTTAACGGTAATTACCGTATCCTCGGTTACCCACCAGATACAGATATTAAGAGTTTCCGCCCAGGGTGAAAGAGGCTTGTCAGTAAAATCAAAAGTTACCGTAAAGCTTGAGGGATTGCTTCTGTCGGGGAGATATTCCCATCCCAGTTCCTTCCACTCGTCGGCCTCATTGCCGGTGCCTACCGATGTTGCAATACAGCCGTTGCATCCGCTTCCGCTTGTTTCAAAGTCAACGGAAATAGAGGAAACCCTGCTGTGATCTGATCTCGTTATCTGATCAATAGGCACGGGAAGCTCTATCCATTGCTTATCCTCAGGCTGATAAAGGGATATGTCGCCGACTATCAGCGTGTATGAACCGTTTCCGTTGTCGTTCCACTTGTCCTTTTCCATTCCGGAAATATCCGTTTCGGCTCTGATATTTTTAACGGTAATTACAGTGTCCTCGCTTACCCACCATGGGGTGATGATAAAGTTATCACTGTACTGAAAAAGGGGCGTTCCGGTAAAATCCATAGTTACCGTAAAGCTTGATGGATCGCCGGTGGGATCATAACTCCATTCCCATTGTTTCCATTCGCCCTCGCCCTCGCCGACAGTAGTTCCTATTCCGCCGCCGCAGTTGCCGCCGCTGATCTCAAAATCAACGGAAACGGAGCTTATTGTGCTTTTATCATAATCTGTCAGGTCACTGAACGGAACGGTAAGGTTTATCCATTCCTTGTCCTCGGCCTCATAAAGGGACGTGTCGCCGACTTTAAGGGTATAAGAGCCGACGCCGCCGCTGAACCACTTATCCTTTTCAATATTCGACATATCGATCACGGGGGTAATGTTTTTAACGGTAATAACAGTATCCTCGCTTACCCACCACGGGCAGATATTAAAAAAATCGGACCATTGGGAAAGAGGCTTTTCGGTGAAATCCATAGTTACTGTAAAGCTTGACGGATCGCCTTCAGAGGGATCATAGCTCCATTCCCAGTTTTTCCATTCGCCGTCGCCTTCGCCGACAGTGGTTCCCATTCCTCCTACGCAGCCGCCTATTACCTCAAAATCGGCGGAAATAGAGCTTACATAGCTGTGGTCGCATTTTATTATACTGTCAAGAGGAATATTCAGAGTTATCCAGTCCTTGTCCTCAGACTCATAGAGGGAGGTATCGCCTACCATCAGAGTATAGGAACCGTCGCCGTTATTGATCCATTTGTCACACTCATATCCGTATGACTCTGCGGCAATGCTTTTAAGAGTGATAACGCTGTCCTGACCGCCCTCCCAGAGCTGGATCTGAACATCATCCGCATAGCTTGCAAGAGGATCGTTCGTAAAATCAAGAACCGCCGTTACCTCCGAGCCTGTAACCGTTTTATTTCCGCTGTCGTCTGCCGTATAGTTGCTCCACGATGCTCCCAACCATTGTACATCAGCCCCCTCGTTGGCACTTGCCCCCAGAGAGCCGGAAACGGCGCTGCTGCCCTGAACATCGAACACAGCCGTGATCGAACGGATATTGCTGTTGGAAAGCGTTGTAAAATCCGCCAGAGGTATCCACAGCTCGGTAAACGATTTATCCTCGCTTTCATAAAGAGAAGGATCTCCTACCGTCCATGTGTAAGTGCCGTCATCGTTTTTTACCCACTGATCCGCAGTGCCCGTGCTTGCGGCGGCAAGGTCAAAGACCGCCTCGTCCATTGCCGCCATGCCAAAGTCCAGCTCGGACTGCGCCCAGACCGAGGGAACATCCGAAACGATCATGGCAGCAACAGTGAATGCCGCAAGGCTTTTTTTAATTGCCCGTAGTTTCATAAAATTACACTCCTTTCAAAATCAAGCCGTTATTGTGTCTGTCAGCTCGTCACAGCTCCACTTAAGAGTTTTTCTGTCGATCAGCCCGTCGATCCAGCCTGCCCATACGCATGGTATACCGTTCTTTTTTGCTGTTCTGACAAAATACTCGGCAGCTTTTATGCGCTCGCTGTCATTGGATTTATCCGCAAGTCCCCATTGTGTGATAACAACACTGATGCCCTTGTCTGTAAAGTCGGACTTTATCTGTTCAAAGCTCTGATCAATCTCGCTGCGGGCGTTTTCGTCAAAGCTTTTGCCGGAGGATGACGAATCGCTCAGCTTATAGGGTGCAAGATTTGTAACTCCTACAAGCATCCTGTCGTCATCGGGGAGCTTAAGAGCGGCGTTTGAATCTGCGGGAACGGCAATCAGGAAACGCTTTTCGTTCAGTCCTCCGGATTTGCGGATAATATCCGAGAAATCGCTGTAAAAATTATTGAGAACCTTTCGTCCCGAAACGGGGAAAACTCCCGATGGCTCGTCAATACAGTAGGTTTCCGACATTCCCTGAAAAATAAGCTTTTCATCGTAATCCTTGAAGCGGTCGGCGATCTGCGCCCACATTCTGCGGTATTTTTTTCTCATGTTCTCCTCATCGCTGACGCTTATCCAGCCGTCGTGAGTACTGAGGATCACATACATATCGCTTTCGTAGGCATAATCGACCACCTCCTGTACCCTGTCGAGCCATTCTACGCTTATCTCGCCGTCAAAGCTCATATGATCCGCCCATCCGACGGGGATACAGATCGTGCTGAAGCCTGCTTTTTTCACGGCATTTATAAGCTTTTTGCTGACTCTCGGATTGCCCCATGCGGTTTCATAGTCCTTAATATCGTCTATATAGTCCGCACCGCAGACGTCAAGGCTGTTTGTAAGGCTCCAGCCTGCGCCCATGCTGCGTGCAAGCTCCTCTGAGGTTTTTGGAAGTCTTACTTTTACCTTGCAGACTGCACAATAGCCGGTATCCTTCACCTTTACGGTTATTTCGGCAGTACCGGTTTTACGCGCTTTTATAACCCCTCCCTTTGCAACGGAAACTACGGACTTGTCCGACGTACTCCACGTTACAGAGCCTTTTTCAATTCCCGTAAGAGTCGGCTTCAGGGTATAGGACATACCGAGGGTCATAGTTATGCTTGATTTGTTCAGCGTTATCCCTGCATCCTCAGCCGAAACGCCTGCGGCAATTGAAAAGATGCATATCACAGCAGTGAGAAATACTGCCGTGATCCTTTTTAATCCCATTTTTATTCCTCCTGTCATGCTGTAAATTTACAGAATAATTATAACAAATCCGCACCTTTTTTTGGTACGCAGGTTGCAGACTTTGACGCAATAATTTTATTTTTGTTATTTTGCACAAAATTCGGCTTTCCTTTACTGCAATATACAACAAATGGAGCTAAGTGCCTTAGCTCCATTTCAGCTTGCCAAAAAAATACAGGGGTTCTCTATAAACCGGGACACGAGCAAAGCCTCGTCCATTGGTTCGGTCAGATGCAAGGCATCAGACCGCAGTAATACTTGCTGTCTTACAAGGTCTGATAACGAAGCAGATGACCGAACCAATAGAGGATTTGCCGTGAAGGAGGTTTATAGAGGTTCCCTAAAATTGTAAAAAGGGGATTTCGCCCTCTGCGGAGGGCGACAAGGGCGGCTCTGTCCCCCCCTGACCCCCCGCAAGCCTTTGAAAAGGCTTGCCCTAAACTTTACCGTGACCTTATTTGTGAGGATTTTTTGTTTATTCATCATACACTGCATCTCTGAGCCTTGCCGATCTGATCGTAACATTTACCGCCTGAAACGCAATGCCTTTCTCGTTCAGCCTGCCGATAACGTCATGGGAAAGTATCAGTGTACAATTTGTCTGACCGTATTCGGTTGTGATAAAGCCGTCGGAATTGCGTTCGTATTTGCAGTCTATTTCGTCTATAAGATTGACCGTATTGTCCTCACTGTCCACAAAACCTAACGGTATGAAATTAGAATAGCCATATCTTCTGCCGACCTCGATATCAAGGTCAATTAAAATATCACTGTCAAATTTTTCCAGCTCACTTCGGGGAATAAAGCTGCTTACAGCGTAATCGCCCCTGTAACTATGGTCAAGCTCCACAACACAAAAAGGTTCGGCGGAAATATTTTTAACGGTAATGACCGTGTCCCCGCTCACTCCCCACGGACAGATATAAAAGGTTTCAGCCCACGGCGTGAGAGGCATCTCGTTAAAATCAAGTGTCAATGTAAAATTAGGTGGATCGCCTTTATCGGGAACATAATTCCATTTCCATTCCTTCCACCATTCGACGTCGTTATTGCTGCCGCCGACAGATGCCGAAACAGCTCCGCTGCATTTTCTGCCGCTTATCTCAAAATCGGCGTTTATGGTGCTTATTTCGCTGCTGTCAAGCTCCGATATGCTGTCAAAGGGAACGGCAAGCGTTACCCGATCCTTTCCCTCATAGAGAGAGGTATCGCCTACCGTAAGAGTATAAGAACCGTCGCCGTTATCGATCCACTTGTCCTTTTCTGTATCTGCAATGCTGTTTACGGAAATGCCGGACACTGCAGCCGTATGCATGACGCTGCTGTCTGTTTGTTTATATTTTTCATCTGTTTTTGTTTCGATGAGCGCAATTGACGAAGCTGCGATCAGCGATACAGCGCATAAGGCAAAAAAGAGAACCGCAGAGTACCCTTTGCAAAATCGCTTCAGAGCCGCTTTTAATTCCTCTGCTGTCTGAAAACGCTTTTCGGGGGCAAACTCCATGCAGCGCCCGATAATTGCTGCAAAACTGCGGGGGAGTCCGTTCAGACCGTCGTTTGTATGCCCCGTTACAAGTTCCTTCAGAAGCGCTCCGACAGAGTATATGTCCGACCGCACATCTGTCTGGGCATATCCGAACTGCTCGGGAGGAGCGGCAGCAGGCGTGCCCATTACCTGCGTGTCTCTGTCGGAGTCAGGGGCGTATTCTCTGGAAATGCCGAAATCAACGATAAATATTTCTCCGTCCGGAGCGGCGACAATATTGTCTGCCTTTATATCCCGATGTATCACGGGAGGATCCTTTTCGTGCATCTGAGAAAGGATACTGCAGACGGATATTCCGATCTGTGCGGCCCTTTTGCAGGACACGGGACCGTTTTTCCTTATTTGTTCCCCCAGGCTTTCCCCTTCGATAAACTGTCGGATAAGATATGCCGTACCGTCCTTCTCAAAGCAGGCATACACATCGGGAATGCCTTTTCCCGCAATTTTTGACAAAATACGAGCCTCGTTTTCAATAAGCTCCGCACTGCCGGTCTTTAAAAAAGCCCTGCGCTGACATACCTTATCATACACAATATACGAGGACGTTTTTCCTCCCGATTTAACGCAGGAAATTATTTCATATTCATCCTCGGCTTTTTCGGAAAGAGCCGTTTTTTCCTTTACACCGGACATATCAGAGCAATGTCTCCAATCCGAGTCCCGAAAGCATTTCATCGGTTTTGTAAATTCCGTACTTGTTGGCAAGAGCGGATATTATAACGGAATCCCTTTTTATCCGGGGATAAAGCGCTCCTCTTCCCGCAAGTCTGAGCATACGCTGAGTCACGTCAACGGAAAGCTCCAGAATGAGAGCTATCCTCAGAATAATATCTCTTCCCGGAACGCGGTCGCCCGAGCATATCTGATATGTGAACGAACGGCTGAGAAGAGTGCGCAGTCCCAGCTCTGCTACATCTATTCCCTTTTCGGAAATAATTTCGGAAAGATATTCGTGAAAAGCAGGAGCGTTCATATGCTCTGATATCCCGTCCCATTCGGCTGCTATATCATCCGAATTTTCCACAATGAGAAAAAGATTTCCGGTCGTGATCGTGTCCTTTGGCGGAATCATACCATCACCTCAGCTAAATTTTAGGCAATACCGAATAAAGATTGCGCTGAAGATGCGCAGTCAGATTTTTC
>CAZDJG010000105.1:0-7461 GCA_964505695.1 uncultured Ruminococcus sp. | reverse complement strand
AACCAATGGACGAGGCTTTGCTCGTGTCCCGGTTTATAGAGAACCCCATATGTTATATGATCGTTCTGATGAATGCCGAAAGCTCCTCTGCCATTTCCGTATGTTCGGAGACTCTGGGGTGTCCGGGGGTAGCTGCGCCGTTGCGTTTGAACATAAAATGATATGCGCGGATATTGTCGGCGCTCAGCTCTGAGGTCATCTCGTCTATTGCCTTATCCCATTCGGGGTCGTGCATAAGAAGTGTCGTAAGGAAAATGTACTTGGGTTCCTTTTTATAGCGGCTATGAACGCTTTTTACGATCTTTTTGTAACCCTCTTTCCATCTGCTCCGGACTGCGGGGTCGTAAATATCAATATCATCCTTGTCGGTGATGCCGTTGTGCTTGTCATTCTGACCCAGCGCAAAGACTACTATATCCGGGGTATAGCGTGAAAAATCCCATTCGGTTATTTCTCCTCCCTCGGGGAAATAGCACATTTTGTCATAAACGGACTCCATGCCTATCATTTTGGGGGCATGGAAATATCCCGTATCGTCAAATACCGCAATGCCGCCCTGTGAAACGTTCTGTATATCCGCGCCCAGCATTCTTGCGGTTTGCCACGTAAAGCTGAGATAGGAATTATCGTAAATGCTGTCATGGGAGGGCGGGTCGCATCTGCCCGTAAAATCCACAGCCTCGCTGACCTCGCCCGCACAAACGCTGTCCCCGTAGAACTCCAGCTTCAGGCGGGGCTTTTCGGGAGCGGCAAGAAATTCGCCGCTGCAGGACAGGGACTTCAGCGCAAAGCTGTGGTTTGCGGCATGGCGCTTGTATATCAGAAGAGTATGCTCTTTATCCTCCTCAAGGCAGTCTGCAATACGGTACTCGGTGTCCTTTCCGTTATTATACCCGGGAAGGGGTATCCTGCCCATTCTTCCGTCAATGACATATCCCAGAGAAAGAGTTCCCCATACGCCGCTGTTGTTTATTACGGCGGAGATCTCCGTTCCCTTGAACCTTACAGACGCATAGGACGAAACAAAATAAAAATATGCTCCGTCTTCCCTGATATCCGTTCTTCCGCCAAAGCTTATTTTTTCATCATTGAATCTTATTTCCATGTTATTTTGTCCGAAAATTGCTCCGAACTGCCTCCTTTTCAATCTATTACAGCATATTATAACACAAATTTATCATATCTGCAATACAGTTCAAGTAAATTTAAAAAAATACAGCAAATAATATTCCATGTTTGTAATATGTATTGAATAATTTTTTCTCTATAAAATGATATAATTATATTGTAGTAAAGTGATAATATATATCTGTCTGCTTTTGGTCTGCAGACGGGTAATGCGGAGGTGACGGCTGTTGAAAAAAAAGATCCATGTGAACAGACTCGGATATATGACCCATATGCCCAAGTCGGCGGTTTGCTGTGTCAGTGCAGGGATCTTTTACCTTGTGGACGCGGCAAGGGGAGTAAACGTTTATGCAGGCCGTCTTTCCCATCCGTTTTATGACGGGGAATCCGGGGATACGGTACGTCTGGCGGATTTTTCCGATTTCACTGAAAAGGGCAGATATTTTATAAGAGCGGGCTACAGACGCTCTGACGTTTTTGAGATCTCCGACGCTCCCTACAAAAATATACGCCGCACGGTGCTTCACGGAATATATCTTAACCGCTGCGGCTTCGACTTTGAAAGCGACCATCTTAAATACCGCAAAGATTCCCGCTTTATGCACAGGGAATGTCATACCGAACCCGTTTTTCGCCAAGGCGTTTCCGGAGGCGCCGCAGATGTTTCGGGAGGATGGCACAATGAGGGAGGCTACTGCAAAAATATTTCGGGTACCTGCCTTGCTGTTGCGGATATGCTTTATGCTCTCAGACTTTTCGGGGAAAGCTTCTCCGAAAGCGAACAGGCTGCGGTCGAGGACGAGATACGATGGGGACTGGACTGGCTGCTGAAAATGCAGGACAGAGACGGCGGAGTTTTTTCGGGAGTGACGACACCGCACGGTGAGGGCTTTTATTCTCCCGAAGACGATGCAAACGAGTATTTTCTTGAGGAAAGATCCTGTGCGGCCGCATTAAGGTTTACGACTGTAACGGCTCATGCGGCGGAATACTTCGGAAAAAGGGACTGCGAATATTCCAAACGCCTCAGAAAAGCTGCGGAAAGATGCTGGCTGTGGGTCGTGGGTTCTGAGGAATACTGCGAATATACCTGCAAAAACGGAAGCTGCGCCGAAAAGGGCGAGGGAGCATTTTCACTGGAAAGCGACTTTATGTGGGCAATGTGCGAAATGTACGCATTGACCGGAAATGAAAGCTTCGGGGATATGATACGTCAAAAATACCTTGCCTCATGCTTTACAGGGTTTGGCGGCGGAAAAAGCTGCGGCGGATTTGCTGCGCTTTCCTATCTTCTCGGCTGCAAAAAAAGGGACAGAGCGGTTGAGGCATCTGTAAGAAAGCGGATAAACGATCATGCGGACAGAATGCTGTTTGCCGTAAAGAACAGCGGCTACAGGACTGCAAGGAGCGCAGGCGAGGGCTATGTCTGCGGCAGCAATTTCGATATTCTTTCCGACTGCATGGATTTTATAACCGCATATCTTATCAGCGGAGAGCAAAGCTATCTTTTGGGAGCAACGGAGCAGTTTTCCTATATATTCGGAAAAAATCCCGCCGATATAATGTATATGACAGGCTCAGGGGAGGAATACTGCCGTTTTCCGTCCCATAAGCTTTCCGTTTCCAAAGGCGCTGATTATCCTTTGCCGGGAATGATCGTCGGCGGTGCAAACGTCAGCCGCAGCGATGAATATTCCAAGTGGCATATTGAAAAAAACACTCCCCCCGCAAAATGCTATATCGACAATGAATACAGCTTTTCCACAAACGAGCCTGCGGTACATTTTTCAGCGCCCGTAATATTTATTTCCGCCTTTTATGATAAGGTGGGACGGAGCGCTCTTTCGGGTCTTAATGTTCAGAAAGGCAAATAAAATAAAAGGATCCCGTAATTTCAAGCAAATGAAATTACGGGGTTCTTTTATTTTCGTTTTACTTTGTAAGCTTCCAGATATTCTTTGCGTACTCGTCAACGGCACGGTCTGCGGAGAATACTCCGGCTCCCGCAATGTTGTAAAGGGACATATTATTCCACTTTGCGCTATCCTTGTAGCACTCTGAAACATACTGCTGTGCGGACTGATATGCGTCAAAGTCCGCAAGAACCATGTAAGGATCCTTATATTTGAGGGTATTTGCGACCTCCTCGAAGGTGCAGCCGTTGATTCCGTTGTACATTTTATCGAGAGCCTTGCGGATGACCTCGTTGTTGTTTACATACTCCTCGGGACGGTAGCCCTGAGCCTTCTTTGCGAGAACCTCCTCGGTGGTCATGCCGAAGATAAAGATGTTGTTCTTGCCTACCTGCTCCTTGATCTCAACGTTTGCGCCGTCAAGAGTTCCGAGGGTAAGAGCGCCGTTGAGCATAAGCTTCATGTTTCCCGTACCGGACGCTTCCGTTCCCGCAAGAGATATCTGCTCGGAGACCTCGGCAGCGGGCATAAGCAGCTCGGAAAGCGTTACGCGGTAATCCTCAAGGAAGAATACCTGGAGCTTTTCGCTTATAGCGGGGTTCTTGCTTATCTCTTCGCCGAGAGCCCAGATCATCTTGATTATCTGCTTTGCAAGATAATATCCGGGAGCTGCCTTTGCGGCAAAAATATATGTCTTGGGAGTGAAGTCCATATCGGGGTCTTCAAGAAGAGCGTTATATTCGGCGAGAATGTTGAGCGCATTAAGGTTCTGTCTTTTGTATTCATGCAGACGCTTTACCTGAACGTCAAAAATAGCGTCTGTATTGAGGACAGTGCCGAAATTCTGCTTAACGTATTTTGCAAATCTCTGCTTGTTTTCAAGCTTGATTTCGGCAAGCTTGCTGAGAACCTTCTTGTCGCCGTCGTACCTGGCAAATTTGGAAAGCTCGGCAGCGTTTTTCTTGAAGTCCGGACCGATAGTATCGGTGAGCAGCTTTGTAAGTCCGGGGTTGGACTGGAGCAGCCATCTTCTGTATGCGATGCCGTTGGTAACGTTCTGGAACTTGTGGGGAGTATAGCTGTACTCGTTGTTGAAAACGTCGTTCTTGATGATCTCCGAGTGGAGCCTGGAAACTCCGTTTACACAGTGGGAAGCGCAAACGCACAAAAGCGCCATATGGATCTGATTATTCTGGATAATGGACATTCTTGCGACCTTGTTGCCGTCGCCGAGACGCTCCATAAGCTCATCACAGTAGCGGCGGTTAATCTCGCAGATGATATCGAAGATACGGGGAGTGATCTGACGGACAAGGTTTACGTCCCACTTTTCGAGAGCCTCGGCCATAACGGTATGGTTAGTATAGGCAAAGGTATTGGTAACGATGTACCAGCTCTTGTCCCAGCTATAGCCGCAGTCATCGAGAAGGATACGCATAAGCTCCGGAACCGCAAGAGTGGGGTGGGTGTCGTTGATATGGATAGCGACCTTTTCGTGTAGATTGTCGAGAGTTCCGTAAACATTCATATGGCGTGTAACGATATCTCCCACGGAGGCAGCGCACATGAAATACTGCTGACGGTAACGGAGGCTTTTGCCCTCAAGATGGTTATCGTTCGGATAAAGCACCTTTGAAATTGCCTGAGCAACGGTGTTCTGGCTCAGAGCCTTTGCATAGTCGCCCTGATTGAACATATTCATATCAAAGGAGGGAGCCTGTGCCTGCCACAGTCTGAGAACGGAAACGCCCTCGCTTTCGTAGCCGGGAACATACATATCGTAAGGAACAGCGATTACGGTGCTGTAGTTTTTATATGCAACATGATGATACTGCTGATCCCAGTACTCCTGAAGCTCGCCGTCAAAGTGGACTTCTATTGCCTGATCCTTTTTGGGAACGAGCCAGCTTTCGCCGCCGGGGAGCCAGTTGTCCGGAAGCTCTGTCTGCCAGCCGTCCTCGATCTTCTGCTTGAATATACCGAACTCATAGAGAATGGAATAACCCATTGCGGGGTATCCGTCCGTTGCAAGACCGTCAAGATAGCAGGCAGCAAGACGTCCGAGACCGCCGTTTCCAAGACCTGCGTCAGGCTCGTAGTCATATATGCGGTCGATATTTACGTCCCACTTTGTAAGGATCTCCTCGACCATTTCGTTAAGCTCAAGGTTATACAGACTGGTTTTGAGGGAGCGTCCCATAAGGAACTCCATAGAAAGGTAGTAGACTTCTTTTTTGCCTGCGGAATGGATCCTGTGTCTGAATTTTCTTCTCTTTTCTCTGAGCAGTTCGACAACAACTGCCGAAAGAGCCTTGTAGATCTGATTATCCGAGGCGTCGATAGGAGTAACATTAAATTCTGTCTGAAGCTTCTGACGGAATTTTTCTTCAAAATCTTCTCTGGTGATTATTGGCATCATTATATTTTCCCCTTTTCTTTCGGTTGAATTACAAGCTTGCGGCATTTCTGATACGTAAGTAAAACACGGTATAAAACCGCCTAAAAACATTATAAAATAATTGTGCATTTTTTTCAATAGGAATAATAAACAAATATTTCCGATTAGTGTATGATTAACTGTGTTAAACGTTTAATCGGGTTATTCGCCGTCTGCTGTCTCCTGATCGCCGTAATAATCGGGGACAGGCTCGGGGTCGGGTGTGGGGGCAAGCTCCCGTCCGTCAATGCGATGCTCCTCAAGAAAGCTTTTCCAGAAGGATACGGCAAGGTCATAGTTTTCGCGCATTTTTTCTTCGCTCATTCCCATTGTCTTGACGGGCTTTCTGAACGATACATAAAGATCGGAATCGTCCACGGTATCACAGCCCAGCATATCCATAAAATCGGTTCCCGCGAGGCGGTAGCCAAGCTCCTCGGCATAGGGGTCGTCCGGGAAAAGCTCGCGGCAGTCGGCAAAAACGCCCTCGGTAACTCCGATAGACTGATATGCGTCCTTATCTCCGATGATCATTACCATATTTCCCGACTGAAATTCTCCCATCAGCTTTGTTCTGTCGCCCTGGGCATAATATGCGGAGGCGTTTGTTTCGTCCGCATAGCCTGTTGGAACATAATACAGACGGGCAAGCCTTTCGCCGTTTCCGTTGAAGTCCTCGCAGTACTCGCTCCACAGGGGCGTAAGCTCGCTGCAATAATAGCTCATGTCATAATCGGCGGCTATGTACATAGCCTGAAGATCGGGTCTTTCCCTTGTAGCGAAATCATAAATGAGAAACGCAGCCAGCGCCGCAAAAAGTATGCCGACTATCACGTATGCCTTGTTATGATAGAAAAAATTAGATATCTTCTCCCATATTGTATACTGCTTCGGTGCGGTTTCTTCCTTTGGGATATCATCTTCGGAAATTACACCTTGCTTTAGCTTTATAAGCTCAAGCCGTTCCTGTCTGAGCTTTTCCTCATAGCTTCTGCGCCGCTGTTCTTCTCGTTTTGCTATAGCCTCGCTGCGCTTTGCCTCTGCTTCAAGCTCCCTGCGCCTGTCCTCCGCGTCGATCTCGCGGACGGTCTGCAAAAATGATTTGGGTTTTTCTTTTTTGGGGGCTTTTTTCTCTGTTTCCTCAGCCGGGCTTTCCCTGTTTTCGTTATCCATATGCTTTTATCCTTTCAAATACCTTAAAAGGGGACGGAAAAAGCCCCGTCCCCTTATGATATTATTATAGACTATTTTACGCCTTTTTGTCAATAGGAGTATGATTTTTTTCGCAGCAGCCGTGCTTGACAAAATATTTCCGCAGTTGTATAATGTGCATATGTTTTTAATTAAAGGGGTAATTTTAATGAAAAGATTTTTTGCAAAAATAACCGCAGCTTTATTTATGCTTGCTTCCTGTATAATGCTTTTTGCAGGCTGTCAAGGCTCTGCTCCCTCCGTTGAACTGAGTGAGATAACGGGAACATGGGTGCGTGAGCATTCGGATATGAAAACGACATACACATTCAAATCCGATTATACCTATAAAGAAAATTCTTCAACGACCTCCGGAATTATTATCAGCGTGGATAGTTCGGGGACGTTTGAGATTAAAGGCGATGAGATAATCCTGCATGAGGAAAGCTCAGACTACGAATATTCCTATAAAATAAGCATAGACGGAACAACTATGTGCTGGAACACGGACTCTGCACAGCTTGAATACGAAAAGCAATGACCTATAAACGGGAACGCAATAATATGTCGTTCCCGTTATCTTATTCTGTGGGGATAACTATCCCGCTTTTTGAATTTTGAAGCCTGGGATAAATTATATACAGCTTTCCCTTGTCCTTGATAATGCGTTCCAGCGTTTTTGCGCTTACCGCATGATCCTTGCCCCCGACACTGACGGAGCATTTATATCTTTTGGGGACCTCTATAAACCTCCTTCACGGCAAATCCTCTATTGGTTCGGTCATCTGCTTC
>CAZDJG010000104.1:0-7468 GCA_964505695.1 uncultured Ruminococcus sp. | reverse complement strand
GACGAAAAATCTGACTGCGCATCTTCAGCGCAATCTTTATTCGGTATTGCCTATAATACAATTCGGGAGCGGTAAATGTTACATTATTTTCAAATTTTAGGGGACGGTACGCCTCGGCATATATCGCAGAGCAGTTCTCTTATCTCACTGTCCGAGGGAAGCTTTCCTTTTATTCTTGCGGGGATTATTCTGTGGGCGCATACGTCGGTGTAAACAAAGGTCACGTCTTCGGGGATAACATAATCTCTTCCTTTGAACAGAGCGGTGCATTTCGCCATTGACGCAGCGGCAATGGAGCCTCTTGTGCTTACTCCCAGTTCGAGCCGTCTGTCAGAGCGTGTTGCGTCTGAAAGACGGGCAATATAATCGTATATTTCGTCGCTTACGAATATATCCTCCGCAGCGCTCCTTATTTTTATAAGATCCGCCGCTGTCATAACGGGCGATACAACGGGAGCGGTTTTTTTCGACGCCTTGGTTTTAAGTATCTCAGCCTCTTCACCGACGGAGGGGTAGCCCATTGACAGCCTTATTGTAAAGCGGTCAAGCTGTGATTCGGGCAGAAGCTGGGTTCCTGCCGAGCCTGAGGGGTTCTGGGTCGCAAGAACGATGAATGGATCGGGCAGCCTTCTTGTAACACTGTCTACAGTAACGGAGTTTTCCTCCATCGCTTCAAGCAAAGCGGACTGGGTCTTGCTGGAGGTACGGTTTATTTCATCTGCAAGGAAGAGATTGCAGAAAACCGCGCCGGGCTTGAATTCAAATTCACCTGTGGCACGGTTTGGCATATAAAAGCCCGTAACGTCCGCAGGCATAACGTCCGAGGTAAACTGCATCCTGTTATAATTGAGGGAAAGCGCTTTTGAAAACGCCACTGCCATAGTGGTCTTGCCCACGCCCGGGATATCCTCAAGCAGGATATGTCCTCCCGCACAGGCGGTCATAAGTATTTTTATAATAATATCGTCCTTGCCGATAACAGATTTTTTTATTTCGTCCGCCGCGCTTTTGAGCAGACCGATAAGGTGCTTGTCAATTTCCATAAAAACTCCTTGGCAAAAATATACGGCGAAGTATTCCCCGCCGCATAAGAGCCTGTTCAGTATCTTTCAACGCACGTTTTTTCGGCAAATTTTGCCGCTGACTGCGTTAAAAATCCTTGCAATACAACAAGTATTGCTGCGGATTTTTGCCTTGTAATCGACAAAATTATGCTCGAAAATCCGCACGCTTCAAGATTCTGAACGGCTCTAAGATATATTTCCGTAAAACTATCAGCTCATTGCAAGAATAGCCATATCGCCGTTTGTGGCAAGACCCTCCTTGATATTTGCATCGACTATGCGCTTTACAACGTTGCCCTCGATGCTTCTGAGAGATGTGTCAAAGGCCTTGATCGCCGTGACAAAGGCGGCGTCCTTATCGTTCCTGTCAAAGGTATAGCAGGTGAGCATTACCTTGACAGTATTGAAAAGAGTGTTGAAGAACACGAAATTATCCCACAGCGGAATGGAGTAGTCGGCATAGGGCATACAATATGTCCAGACGTAATTTACCATTACGTGCTCAATATAATGCTCCTTACCCTTGAGGAAGTCCTCATAGTAAGCCTTTTTCATGGGAAGATATTTGCTTTCGTCAAACTTGAAGTTTCTCATGCTCTGGTCGCAGCCGACGCTCTTGAACACCGTGAAGCGCACCTTGTCAAGCTCCTCGTTTGCGGGCATCGTGCGCAGGAACGAAAGACCGTCGCACAGGCTGTATGCAAAATTCGGCTTGACAGCTTCAAAATATTTTATTACATCGTCATGCTGAGGAGTTTTGAGAAAATCGCCCACAAATGCAGGGATAAGGTTGTCCTTCATCTTATCCATCATGCCCTGAACGGTCTTATATGCAAAATTCAGCAGGAGCATTCTTTTTTCAAAAACATAGTTTCTGTTCTGGAGAATGTTCATTGTAAGGGTCTTGAGCAGCCAGTAATTTTTAAGGACGGGGTTAGCGTCTATCATTTCCTGACCCTTTTTCTCGTATTCCTCCTCATGCTCCGGCTTGAGGTTTGTCATTTTATAGCGGAGAACGTCGGGGATATCCATAAGCTTTCTGATCACCCGTTCCTGGTTGACAGGAAAAACGTATTCGATTGCTGAGGGAGTGATGAGGACGTTATAGACCACATTTTCGTTTTCGGGATTGGTCTTGTCCGAAAGCTCGCCGAAAAATTCGGGTGTGATAATAGGGTATGCCATTATATTTCCTCCAATTCGTACCAAAGGTACGATGATTTTACAAAATAAGTCTTGGGAACCTCGTTTAAACCTCCTTCACGGCAAATCCTCCATGAGTTTTGCTCGTGTCCCGGTTTTAACGAGAACCCCTCTTGCTATATTAGTATATCACATTATCAACAAAAAATCAATGGCAAACCGGAAAATATTGTATTTTGCACTAAAACAGCTCACATAAATTGGTAAGTCCGTAGGATAAAAGCATAAGACTGTCTCCGAGATGAACGTTTTCAACGACAATATCGCTGTATCTTTCCGACAGGTCGTAATGAGAAAAATTCCAGAAAGCCTTTATTCCGCATTTTACCAGCAGGTCTGCGCATTCTGCGGCGGCAGACCTAGGAATGCAGAGTATCGCCGCCTGAGGGGAACGCTTTGCGGTAAATTCCTCAAGGGAGGTCATTGGGTTTATCCTGACCCCCGAAACGCTCATTCCGATCTTATTCTCATCTGTATCGAATATACCGCAAAGCTCCATGCCGTATTTCGGGAAATCTATGTGTGCCGCCAGCGCCCGTCCCAGATTTCCCGCACCGATAAGGATAATGCCTCTTTTCCTGTCAAGTCCCAGTATCATGCCTATCTGCTCGTGAAGCTCGGGAAGACTGTAGCCGTAGCCCTGCTGACCGAAGCCTCCGAAGCAGTTAAGATCCTGTCTTATCTGCGAGGCGGTAAGGGACATCCTGGCGGCAAGCTCCGCCGAGGATATCCTGACTGTGCCCTGCTTTATAAGTTCGCCTATAAAGCGGTAATATCTGGGAAGCCTTTTTATGACCGCTGCGGAAATTTCATCTTTTTTAGCCATTGCATTACTCCTGAACCGGGAAAAAAGATAAGTTTCTGTTCCCTGCCCCTAAAATCACAGCACTTCTCTGAGTCTTTTTTCGATCTCTTTGAGGAAGGTTTCGGTATCGACCTTCTGTTTGTTTTCGATCGAGGAAAGCGCAGCCAGGTCGCCTGTCATAACGCCCTCCTCGATAGTTCTTACCGTTGCCTTTTCAAGGGCGTTGGCATAACGGATAAGCTCCGGAAGCTCGTCAAGCTCGCCTCTCTTGCGCAGTGCTCCCGTCCATGCAAAGATGGTCGCAACGGAGTTTGTGGAGGTGATTTCGCCCTTGAGATACTTGTAATAATGGCGCTGTACCGTTCCGTGGGCAGCCTCGTATTCGTAAACGCCGTCGGGGGATACAAGCACGGATGTCATCATTGCAAGGCTGCCGTAAGCGGTTGCTACCATATCCGACATAACGTCGCCGTCGTAGTTCTTGCATGCCCAGATGTAGCCGCCGTTTGAGCGGATAACTCTTGCAACGGCGTCGTCGATAAGGGTATAGAAGTATTCTATCCCGGCAGCTTCAAATTTATCCTTGTACTCGTTTTCGTAGATTTCCGCAAAGATATCCTTGAAACGGTGGTCGTACTTCTTTGAAATAGTGTCCTTTGTGGCGAACCATACGTCCTGCTTGGTATCGAGGGCAAAGTTAAAGCAGCTTTTCGCAAAGCTTTCAATGGACTTGTCCTTGTTGTGGAGTCCCTGTATTATGCCGGAGCTGTCCTTGAAATCGTAAATAAGGGAGCGTGTTTCCTTTCCGTCCTTATCGGTGCAGACAAGCTCGCACTTTGAACCCTGCTCAACCTGCATTTCGGTGTTTTTATACACGTCGCCATAAGCGTGACGGGCGATGGTGATAGGCTTTGTCCAGGTAGGGATATAGGGGGTGATGCCCTTTACAATGATTGGGGTGCGGAAAACGGTTCCGTCAAGAATGGCTCTGATAGTGCCGTTGGGGGACTTCCACATTTCCTTGAGGTCGTATTCGGTCATTCTTGCGGCATTGGGGGTTATGGTTGCGCATTTTACCGCAACGCCGTACTTCTTTGTTGCCTCTGCGGAATCGACGGTCACTTGGTCGTTTGTTTCGTTTCTGTATTCAAGACCCAGATCGTAATACTCGGTTTTTAGGTCAACATAAGGGAGGATAAGGATATCCTTGATCATTTTCCAGATAACTCTGGTCATTTCATCTCCGTCCATTTCGACGAGAGGGGTTTTCATCTGAATTTTAGCCATTTTAAGGTCATTCCTTTCCGAATGTGGTATTTACGGGATCAAATTCCTGAAAATTTAGGCGATACCGAATAAAGATTGCGCTGAAGATGCGCAGTCAGATTCGGTGCAAAGGCGCAAGTCGTTCTTTGTTCGGTATTGCCTTTATTTATCCTTGCCTGCTATGGCGGTAATTGCTCCAAGTCCCGCTCCGCAGACTGCGAGGGCGAATATCCACGGAAGAAAATCTCCCGAAAATCCGCCTATTGCAGCGCCCGCTGCGATTCCCGTACACAGTCCCGCAAGGGGGCGTGCGGTCATGCGGTTTTTTCTGCGGTACGCCTTGTCGCTTATTTCCTTGAGCTTCATAAGACGGGCGCCGCCGTCGCCCGTTTCCGTGTCAAAGGACACCTCCTTCAGAGGTTCGCACGGAAACATGGGGCATTGTCCGCAGTGGGCAAGACCTTTTTCTTCGCAGCATGCGCCGACCTCGCACTCCTCGTCATCAAAAAGCTTTTCACGGCTTTCGGGCGGCAGGATATAGGGACAGCCGGGACAGTCGTTTTCCACTGCAAAGCGGCATTCGGAGCAGTCCATGCCGCATTTTGCCAGGGTGATATCTTCGTCATTCATAGCTTTAATACAACTGCGGATATGAACGCGCCCGCTGCTGCTGTGCCGATCCTGAGCGAGTGTTCAGATCCGGATATATTCATGGCTTACTTTAAGCTTTCCCGTGTGTAATCGAGAAGTCCGCCTGCAAGGATTATATCCTTTGTTCTGCCCGAAAGCTCGCAGAGCACGGGGATTTCCTTTCCGTTTGTCCTGTTGAGGACGGTAAGCCGTGTTCTGCCCTCCGCAACAGCCTTTCTGACATCGGAGATAACAAGCTCGTCGCCCTGAGAGATATTCTCATAATCCGCCTCGTTTACGAATGTGAGAGGGAGTATTCCCGCATTGATAAGGTTAGCTCTGTGGATACGTGCAAAGCTCTTTACGAGGACAGCCTTGACGCCGAGATAAAGGGGAGCAAGCGCTGCGTGCTCACGGGACGAGCCCTGACCGTAGTTTGAGCCTCCGACGATAATGCTCTTTCCCATGGATTTTGCTCTTTCGGGGAATTTTTCGTCGCAGACCGTGAAGCAGTAATTTGAGATAGCGGGGATATTTGAGCGAAGCGGCAGGATCTTTGCGCCTGCGGGCATAATGTGATCTGTGGTGATATTGTCGCCGACCTTGAGGGAGCAGCCGCAGTCTATGGAATCCGCAAGAGGCGCGGTTTCGGGGAAGGGTTTGATGTTGGGACCTCTGAGGATAGTAACGGAGTCCATTTCAGCCTCGGTGGCGGGGGGGACGATCATATTGTCGTTTATTTCAAAATGAGCGGGCATTTCAAACCTGAACTCGCCCGTTATGGTTCTGGGGTCGGTGAGAACTCCTGCTATCGCGGATATTGCGGCGGTTTCGGGGGAAACAAGGTAGACCTGACCGTCCTTTGTTCCGCTTCTGCCCTCGAAGTTGCGGTTGAATGTTCTCAGGGAAACGCCCTTTGAGTTGGGGGACTGTCCCATGCCTATGCACGGACCGCAGGCGGATTCGAGTATCCTCGCGCCTGCGTCGATCATGACTGCAAGAGCGCCGTTTTTTGCCAGCATATTGAGCACCTGCTTTGATCCGGGTGCAATGGACAGTGAAACGTCGGGGTGAACCGTTTTGCCCTTGAGGATATGCGCTACCTTCATCATATCCATAAGGGAGCCGTTTGTACATGAGCCTATGCAGACCTGATCTATCTTCATAGCTCCCAGCTCATCAATGCTCTTTACATTGTCGGGAGAATGAGGACAAGCTGCAAGAGGAACAAGCTCGGAGAGGTTTATCTCGACTGACTCATCGTAAACGGCGTCGGGGTCGGCGGAAAGGGGAACATAAACGTCCTCTCTTCCCTGAGCCTTCAGAAACTCTCTTGTAGTTTCGTCTGAGGGGAATATTGACGTGGTTGCGCCAAGCTCTGCGCCCATATTGGTGATAGTCGCTCTTTCGGGAACGGAAAGTGTCCTAACGCCCTCGCCGCAGTATTCGATGACTTTTCCGACGCCTCCCTTTACGGAAAGGCGCTTTAATACCTCAAGGATAACGTCCTTTGCGGAGACCCACGGGGAAAGACTGCCCGTAAGCTCTACCCTTACGGTCTTAGGGTATGTGATGTAATATGCGCCGCCGCCCATAGCTACCGCAACGTCAAGTCCTCCTGCGCCGATAGCGATCATTCCTATGCCGCCGCCTGTAGGCGTATGGCTGTCCGAGCCGATAAGGGTCTTGCCCGGAGCGCCGAAGCGTTCAAGATGTACCTGATGGCAGATTCCGTTTCCGGGACGGGAAAAATATATGCCGTGTTTTTTTGCCGCCGAGCCGATGAAGCGGTGGTCGTCGGCGTTTTCAAAACCCGACTGGAGAGTGTTGTGGTCGATATAAGCTACGGAACGTTCCGTTTTTACTCTGGGAACGCCCATTGCCTCAAATTCAAGATATGCCATAGTACCTGTAGCGTCCTGTGTAAGCGTCTGGTCGATCCTTATACCTATCTCGCTGCCCTTGACAAATTCGCCGTCAACGACATGAGCCTTCAGTATTTTTTCGGTTAATGTAAGTCCCATTCTTCTCAATCCTTCCTGCAATTTTCGCTTTGAGGGAACCTCGTTCAAACCTCCCTCACGGCAAATCCTCTATGAGTTTCGCCTTCTGCTGCGTTGTCAAAGCTTGTAATACATCAGGTATTACTGCGGTTTGACGCCTTGCAGGCCGGCAAAGCTCATTGACGAGGCTTTGCTCGTGTCCCGGTTTAAACGAGAACCCCTTTGAGAAAATCTCATATTTAAATTATACTTTAATAAGGCGGAAATGTCAATGCGAAATTCATGTGATACGGCTGTTTTGCTGCTTTTGAGAGAAACCTTGCATATATTGCACAAAATTTTTTTCTAAAAAATCCGGATTTTTACTTTAAAAGGTATTGACAATTCGGAAAACCTGTGCTATAATTTATTTCGTCACTTGAAATGCTGCTTTGGCGGTGTGACAAAATAATCATCAGGATGATATGCGGGTGTAGTTCAATGGTAGAACCCCAGCC
>CAZDJG010000103.1:0-7498 GCA_964505695.1 uncultured Ruminococcus sp. | reverse complement strand
AGCACACCGTCTGCTGCGTCAAACCTCCTCGCAAGGCATCAAGCCTTGCTTCGTAGGCTTCCTTGCATACGGCGCACTCTGTCAATTTTCTCTTTTCAAACCGGTTTGTAGAGGTTCCCTATAATAATTCCGCATGATGCGGAAGAAACCCCCGTGCCCAAAGGCACGGCATTTTATGGTCGGGGCGACAGGACTTGAACCTGCGGCATCTTGCTCCCAAAGCAAGCACTCTACCAAACTGAGTTACGCCCCGATACAGCTTGATTATGATATCACAATTTCTACAAAAAGTCAATAGATTTTTTGATGATTATCACAAATTTGTTTATTACGACGATTTAATATGCTCTGAAACTGCCCGTTGTAAGCAGATTGAATAATATGATGTGGGAAAATTTGTAAAATTAATTTGTTAAGTTTCATTAAAAATATTGCTTTTTTTAACCGTATTTGGTATAATACTATTTGTAAACATAACCGGGACGATGAGTATTCATCAGCCGGCGGCAGGAAAAAGCAAAGGAGCAGTCAGTCAGCCGTATGAAGATCGGATTTTTCAGCAACATGATAAACGAACAGCTCCGTTTTCTGATCCCAAAGTCTTTTCTTGCGGATCTGCTTATCCTTGCAGCCACACTGCCCTTTTACGGACTGAATATACAGATCCCCTTTGGACTTCTGCTGGGAACTGCGGCGATGACGGCGAATATTATTCTGCTGGGGATCAGCGCAGAACGGGCGGTTGAACGTCCAACGGCAAAAAGCGCAAAACGGTATATGTTCAGCTTCTACCTGCTCCGTCTTACGGTAATGGGTGCCGCTCTGGCGCTGGGATTCAGGTCAGATCTGTTTAACAGTGTCTGCACCTTTATCCCCTTGCTTTACCCTAAAACGTTCTATACAGGCAGTGCTATATTTAAGCGGAAATAATGCCGCTTAAGAAAGGAGGGTAACTTCGTATGGAAACCGCTCAGGCGGCTGAGGCTGCCGCAAAGTTTTTTGACACCGAGCTTCATGTGGATGTTCTTGGACCGAGAAAAATGATAACGCTCCTTGACGGGGAAACGGAGATCTTCTCCATATCCGAAACCGTCGTTACAGGCTGGCTGCTCATTATCGTCCTGTTTATCCTGATGAAATGGCTCACAAGCGACCTCAAGGTCGTTCCGACGTCGAAAAAGCAGGTTCTTGCCGAATGGTTCGTGACCTTTTTCAACAACCTTGTAAAGGAAAATATGGGCAGCAAAATGATACATTTTGCGCCGTATATCGCAACAATATTTACCTTCGCCCTTACAGGCTCGCTGATAAGCGTCCTCGGCTTCAGGAGCATGACAGTCGATATCTGCTGCACGGGAACATGGGCTGTGCTGACATTGATAATGATCACCTTCTACAAGATAAAGTCAAACGGTGTCGGCGGCTATTTCAAGGGATTTACGGAGCCGGTATTCATAATCACGCCCATCAATATCCTGAGTGAGGTATCGACCCCTGTGGCTATGGCGCTTCGTATGTTCGGAAACATCTCCAGCGGCATGATCATCAGCTCGATCATTTACGCCTTTCTCACAGTTCTGAGCAATGTGGTGTACAATGCGCTGAGCCTTAATCTGGCTGCACTAAATTACTTCCACATCTTCCAGATAGGCGTACCCGCAGTATTGTCGATCTATTTCGACTTCTTTTCCGGCGTTATCCAGTCCTACGTTTTCATAATGCTTACAATGGCATATGTCGGGGACGCGGCAGGCTGCAAGGACGGGTGACAACACGTTTTTCAGCCAAAGAACATTTAAGGAAATGACGCAAACATCAAATCATTTTTCGGAGGTATATAAAAATGGAAGGACAGACTTATGAGCAGACCTTGCTTCTGGCAAAGGCTATTGTTCTCGCAGGACAGGGCATAGGCGCAGGACTTGCGCTTATCGCAGGTATCGGACCCGGTATCGGCGAGGGCTACGCTGTCGGAAAGGCCATTGAGACCATCGGCAGACAGCCCGAAGCTAAATCCTCTGCTACCACCACGATGTTCATCGGCTGCGCAGTTGCCGAGTCCACCGGTATTTACGGACTTCTTGTCGGCATCGTTCTGTTGTTTGTTAATCCGTTCCTTAAGCATCTTGAGGGCTGATTATTATCCAACAGGAATGGGAGGAAAGCTAAATGCAGTGGAATTTTGAATTTTTCAGCATAGAACCCTCGACTATAATCGGCGTTCTGTGCAATACCCTTATCCTGTTTCTGCTATTTAAAAAGTTTCTTTTCGCTCCCGTAAACAAAATAATCGAGGAGCGCAAGGCTCAGGTCTCCAAGACCTACGAGGACGCCAACTCCGCTCTCGAAAAGGCTAAAAATATGGAAGACGAATACGCAAGGAAGCTTGAGGGCGCAAAGGAGGAGTCCGCCGAAATGATAAAGGCAGCCTCCAAAAAGGCGCAGCTCCGCTCCGACGAGATTATCGCCGAGGCTAAAAGCGAGGCTGCGGGTATCGTCACCAAGGCAAACGCCGACATCGAGAGAGAACGCAAGCGCGCCGTTAACCAGATCAAGGACGAGATCTCCGATATCGCCGCAAATATTGCAGGCAAAATCATCGGCAGAGAGGTTTCCTCGGACGAGGAGCAGGATCGCCTGATCGACGAGTTTATCGGCGGCATAGGCGGCGACAGCGGAAAATAACGGCTCCCGGAAAGGTTGTGAGGCTTTATGGCAGGTTCGGTTGAAAACATATATGCACAGGCTTTGCTGGAGATCGGACGTGAGGACGGAACTCTTAAGGAGCTTGACAGCGAGATGAACGCCCTTGGCGGCATCTTTGCGGACAACCCCGAATTTGTAAGCGTCCTGAACTCGCCTACCGTGACCGAAGCGGAAAAGCTTGAGCTTATCCGCAGCGTTTTTGGGGGGAAAATTTCCGAAACCGCTTTAAATTTTCTTTGCGTTCTTGCAGAGAAAAACAGGATCGGATATATCTCCGGCATCGCAGAAGAGCTGCGCAGAGGATATTACGAGGATGCGGGCATTGCCGAGGTAACGGTGATAACCGCCGCCGCTCTGAAGGATGAGCAGAAGCAGCGCCTTAAGGAAAAGCTTGCCGCAATGTACGGAAAAAGCATTATTCTGAAGGAAAAGACCGATCCGTCCATTATGGGCGGAATGATCGTCCGCTGCGGCGACCGTATGCTCGACGGCTCGGTGAAAACAAAGCTTGAAAATATGCAAAAACAGATTAAGGATATGATTGCCGGCTGACGACGGCATGATGACGCAAATAAAGTTTTGAAAGGGTGAATCGGATGGATTTGCGCCCGGATGAAATTACCGGAATAATAAAGAACCAGATCAGGAATTTCAGCTCAAGGATCGAAAATACCGATGTCGGCACCGTCGTAACGGTGGGTGACGGTATTGCGAGAATACACGGACTTGACGACTGTATGTCCGGCGAGCTTCTTGAATTTGAGGGCGGCATTTACGCAATGGCCATGAACCTCGAACAGGATTTCGTCGCAGCGGTTATGCTGGGTTCCGATTCTGAGATCAAAGAGGGCGATACCGTAAAGAGAACGGGAAATGTCGTTTCCGTTCCCGTAGGCGAGGAGCTTCTCGGAAGAGTTGTAAACTCTCTCGGTCAGCCTATCGACGGAAAGGGTCCTGTGACCGCAAAGGACAGGATGCCTATCGAACAGCCTGCTTACGGCATTATTACCAGAAAGTCGGTAAGCCGTCCTTTGCAGACGGGATCCCGTCTGCAAAGGACGGCTTACCGACTTTCTGGTAATAATGCCGTAAGCAGGCTGTTCGATAGGCATCCTGTCCTTTGCGGTCACAGGACCCTTTCCGTCGATAGGCTGACCGAGAGAGTTTACAACTCTTCCGAGAAGCTCCTCGCCTACGGGAACGGAAACGACATTTCCCGTTCTCTTTACGGTATCGCCCTCTTTGATCTCAGAATCGGAACCCAGCATAACCGCTGCGACGAAATCCTGTTCGAGGTTCATGGCCATTGCGTAAATGCCGCCCTCAAATTCAAGAAGCTCGCCGGACATACAGTCGTCAAGTCCGTGTATTCTCGCAATACCGTCACCCACCGTTACGACGGTGCCGACATCGGTATTTTCGATCCTTGAGCTGAAATTCCTGATCTGGTTCTTTATTATTCCGGTAATTTCATCCGGGCGCAAATCCATCCGATTCACCCTTTCAAAACTTTATTTGCGTCATCATGCCGTCGTCAGCCGGCAATCATATCCTTAATCTGTTTTTGCATATTTTCAAGCTTTGTTTTCACCGAGCCGTCGAGCATACGGTCGCCGCAGCGGACGATCATTCCGCCCATAATGGACGGATCGGTCTTTTCCTTCAGAATAATGCTTTTTCCGTACATTGCGGCAAGCTTTTCCTTAAGGCGCTGCTTCTGCTCATCCTTCAGAGCGGCGGCGGTTATCACCGTTACCTCGGCAATGCCCGCATCCTCGTAATATCCTCTGCGCAGCTCTTCTGCGATGCCGGAGATATATCCGATCCTGTTTTTCTCTGCAAGAACGCAAAGAAAATTTAAAGCGGTTTCGGAAATTTTCCCCCCAAAAACGCTGCGGATAAGCTCAAGCTTTTCCGCTTCGGTCACGGTAGGCGAGTTCAGGACGCTTACAAATTCGGGGTTGTCCGCAAAGATGCCGCCAAGGGCGTTCATCTCGCTGTCAAGCTCCTTAAGAGTTCCGTCCTCACGTCCGATCTCCAGCAAAGCCTGTGCATATATGTTTTCAACCGAACCTGCCATAAAGCCTCACAACCTTTCCGGGAGCCGTTATTTTCCGCTGTCGCCGCCTATGCCGCCGATAAACTCGTCGATCAGGCGATCCTGCTCCTCGTCCGAGGAAACCTCTCTGCCGATGATTTTGCCTGCAATATTTGCGGCGATATCGGAGATCTCGTCCTTGATCTGGTTAACGGCGCGCTTGCGTTCTCTCTCGATGTCGGCGTTTGCCTTGGTGACGATACCCGCAGCCTCGCTTTTAGCCTCGGCGATAATCTCGTCGGAGCGGAGCTGCGCCTTTTTGGAGGCTGCCTTTATCATTTCGGCGGACTCCTCCTTTGCGCCCTCAAGCTTCCTTGCGTATTCGTCTTCCATATTTTTAGCCTTTTCGAGAGCGGAGTTGGCGTCCTCGTAGGTCTTGGAGACCTGAGCCTTGCGCTCCTCGATTATTTTGTTTACGGGAGCGAAAAGAAACTTTTTAAATAGCAGAAACAGGATAAGGGTATTGCACAGAACGCCGATTATAGTCGAGGGTTCTATGCTGAAAAATTCAAAATTCCACTGCATTTAGCTTTCCTCCCATTCCTGTTGGATAATAATCAGCCCTCAAGATGCTTAAGGAACGGATTAACAAACAACAGAACGATGCCGACAAGAAGTCCGTAAATACCGGTGGACTCGGCAACTGCGCAGCCGATGAACATCGTGGTGGTAGCAGAGGATTTAGCTTCGGGCTGTCTGCCGATGGTCTCAATGGCCTTTCCGACAGCGTAGCCCTCGCCGATACCGGGTCCGATACCTGCGATAAGCGCAAGTCCTGCGCCTATGCCCTGTCCTGCGAGAACAATAGCCTTTGCCAGAAGCAAGGTCTGCTCATAAGTCTGTCCTTCCATTTTTATATACCTCCGAAAAATGATTTGATGTTTGCGTCATTTCCTTAAATGTTCTTTGGCTGAAAAACGTGTTGTCACCCGTCCTTGCAGCCTGCCGCGTCCCCGACATATGCCATTGTAAGCATTATGAAAACGTAGGACTGGATAACGCCGGAAAAGAAGTCGAAATAGATCGACAATACTGCGGGTACGCCTATCTGGAAGATGTGGAAGTAATTTAGTGCAGCCAGATTAAGGCTCAGCGCATTGTACACCACATTGCTCAGAACTGTGAGAAAGGCGTAAATGATCGAGCTGATGATCATGCCGCTGGAGATGTTTCCGAACATACGAAGCGCCATAGCCACAGGGGTCGATACCTCACTCAGGATATTGATGGGCGTGATTATGAATACCGGCTCCGTAAATCCCTTGAAATAGCCGCCGACACCGTTTGACTTTATCTTGTAGAAGGTGATCATTATCAATGTCAGCACAGCCCATGTTCCCGTGCAGCAGATATCGACTGTCATGCTCCTGAAGCCGAGGACGCTTATCAGCGAGCCTGTAAGGGCGAAGGTAAATATTGTTGCGATATACGGCGCAAAATGTATCATTTTGCTGCCCATATTTTCCTTTACAAGGTTGTTGAAAAAGGTCACGAACCATTCGGCAAGAACCTGCTTTTTCGACGTCGGAACGACCTTGAGGTCGCTTGTGAGCCATTTCATCAGGATAAACAGGACGATAATGAGCAGCCAGCCTGTAACGACGGTTTCGGATATGGAGAAGATCTCCGTTTCCCCGTCAAGGAGCGTTATCATTTTTCTCGGTCCAAGAACATCCACATGAAGCTCGGTGTCAAAAAACTTTGCGGCAGCCTCAGCCGCCTGAGCGGTTTCCATACGAAGTTACCCTCCTTTCTTAAGCGGCATTATTTCCGCTTAAATATAGCACTGCCTGTATAGAACGTTTTAGGGTAAAGCAAGGGGATAAAGGTGCAGACACTGTTAAACAGATCTGACCTGAATCCCAGCGCCAGAGCGGCACCCATTACCGTAAGACGGAGCAGGTAGAAGCTGAACATATACCGTTTTGCGCTTTTTGCCGTTGGACGTTCAACCGCCCGTTCTGCGCTGATCCCCAGCAGAATAATATTCGCCGTCATCGCCGCAGTTCCCAGCAGAAGTCCAAAGGGGATCTGTATATTCAGTCCGTAAAAGGGCAGTGTGGCTGCAAGGATAAGCAGATCCGCAAGAAAAGACTTTGGGATCAGAAAACGGAGCTGTTCGTTTATCATGTTGCTGAAAAATCCGATCTTCATACGGCTGACTGACTGCTCCTTTGCTTTTTCCTGCCGCCGGCTGATGAATACTCATCGTCCCGGTTATGTTTACAAATAGTATTATACCAAATACGGTTAAAAAAAGCAATATTTTTAATGAAACTTAACAAATTAATTTTACAAATTTTCCCACATCATATTATTCAATCTGCTTACAACGGGCAGTTTCAGAGCATATTAAATCGTCGTAATAAACAAATTTGTGATAATCATCAAAAAATCTATTGACTTTTTGTAGAAATTGTGATATCATAATCAAGCTGTATCGGGGCGTAACTCAGTTTGGTAGAGTGCTTGCTTTGGGAGCAAGATGCCGCAGGTTCAAGTCCTGTCGCCCCGACCATAAAATGCCGTGCCTTTGGGCACGGGGGTTTCTTCCGCATCATGCGGAATTATTATAGGGAACCTCTACAAACCGGTTTGAAAAGAGAAAATTGACAGAGTGCGCCGTATGCAAGGAAGCCTACGAAGCAAGGCTTGATGCCTTGCGAGGAGGTTTGACGCAGCAGACGGTGTGCT
>CAZDJG010000102.1:0-7522 GCA_964505695.1 uncultured Ruminococcus sp. | reverse complement strand
CGAACCAATGGACGAGGCTTTGCTCGTGTCCCGGTTTATAGAGAACCCCTAAATTTCAAAAAATCCTATGCAGGCTATTGACATATCGGAAAAAAAATGATATAATATAGGCTGTGTGTTGGTACAGGAGCGTTTTATGGTTATCAATTTAAGGCAGCTTTATGAAATCCCCGGAGAAAAGCTTGAGCTTGATTCGGTAATTTCGGAAGAACGGCTTAATGAGATACACGGTTATAGCTTTACAGGTCCTGTAACTCTGAAGGGCATTTTTCGCAACCGTGCAGGTATAGTTACACTCAGCTATACTGCAGCACTGAAGATCAGTGCCGAGTGCGACAGATGCTTAAGCAGCTTTGAACGCAGTTATTCTTTCGATTTCGAACATATTGTTGTCAGATCCCTTAACGGGGAAAATGACGAATATGTTGTTACTGAGAGCGATAATCTGGACATGGACGAGCTTGCTGTAAATGATGTATTGCTTCAGATGCCGACAAAGCTGCTCTGCAGGGAGGACTGCAAGGGATTGTGTCCGAAATGCGGCGCGGATTTAAACATTTCCGACTGCGGCTGCGAGTAACGGCCCGGCGAGTATAATGGTAATTATGATAAGGAGGTGCTGAAATGGCAGTACCAAAGAGAAAGGTATCCAAGGCGAGACGCGATAAGAGACGTTCCGCTGTCTGGAAGCTGAACACCCCCGCTTTTTCAAGATGCTCACACTGCGGCGAGCTTACCGCTCCTCACAAGGTTTGCAAGAACTGCGGATATTACAAGGGCGTTGAGGTAATTAAGAAGGAAGCGTAATTTTGTTTCCTCAGAAAGCAGAGCAGGAGCAATCCGCTCTGCTTTTTTCTTCAGACAATGCCGAACAATTAGCGGCAAAAGCCTTTGCCGCACATCTGCTTGCGGATTTTTCGTCATATTGCACCAAAACTACTTGAAATACGCAAGTATTCCTGCGTCGTTTTGATACAATCTGACGGAAAATCCGACGGCGCATATGCACGGCAATAATTATTCGGCATTGCCTTATACTAAAAACCATTTAAACTCAGGATATCTTTGACAAAAATCCGCACCGTTTTCTGCGTCAAAGAACCTTGCCAGGCGCCAAGCCTGCCTGCGGTTCTTTTCCTTGAAACCGGCACGGCTTTTCGCCAAATCTTATCCTTCGTTCAAACGGTTTTTAGTATTAAACCCTGTCCATTTTCGGAGGTATTTATGTCTGCTGAAATAAAAAATGTCATTGACGATTCGCCTGCCTGCCGGCACGGTGTGAAGGCGGGAGATATTCTTATTTCCGTAAACGGTCATAAAATTTCCGATGTTCTCGATTATATGTATTATTCCTCGGAAAGGATCATAACTCTTGTTCTGAAACGGGAGAGCAGGCATATTATCCTCAGATTTTCAAAGAATGAATACGATGATCTCGGTCTTGAGTTTGAAACCTTTCTGATGGACAAAAAAATAAGCTGCTGCAACAAATGCGTGTTCTGCTTTATCGACCAGATGCCCCCCGATATGCGAAAGACACTGTATTTCAAGGACGACGACGCCAGACTTTCTTTTTTGCAGGGGAATTATGTTACCCTTACAAATCTCGGTCAGGAGGATATCGACCGTATCATTAAAATGAAATTGAACATCAATGTTTCCGTTCATACTACAAATCCAGAGCTTCGCTGCCTGATGATGCATAATCGCTTTGCAGGGGAGAAGATAGGCTTTCTGCGGCAGATGGCGGACGCAGGTATTTCAATGAACTGTCAGATAGTGCTTTGTCCGGGTCTTAATGACGGGGACGAGCTGAAAAGGACTCTTACCGATCTCGGAGAGCTGATGCCCCATGTAAACAGCGTCGCCGTAGTTCCCGTGGGACTTACAAAATTCAGAGAGGGGCTTTATCCGCTTACACTTTTTGACAGTGAGGGAGCAGGACGGGCGATAGATATTATAGAAAGCTTTCAGAATATTTTTTACAAAAAGTACGGCACAAGGCTTGTTTTTCCCTCAGACGAGTTCTTTCTTACGGCAAAAAGACCTGTTCCCGATGCGGATTATTATGAGGACTATCCGCAGTATGAAAACGGTGTGGGAATGCTCCGCTCATTATACGATGAATTTTCCGATGCTTTGGAAAAGTCGTCCGCTCCCGCAGAGTACAGGGATATTTCCATTGCAACGGGAGCTGCCGCATTTGATTTTATGTCGGCTATTGCAAAAATGACTGAAAGGAAGTATAATAATATCAGATGCAGGGTATATAAAATTGTAAATAATTTTTTCGGTGAGACAATAACCGTCGCAGGTCTGCTTACTGCACGGGATATTATGGCTCAGCTCAGCGGAAAGCCGCTTGGTACGGAGCTTTTGCTGTCAAGCTCTATGATAATGCACGGCAGCGATGTTTTTCTTGACGATTATACTGTGTCAGACGTTGAAAGAGAGCTTGGAATTAAGATACGTCTTGCGGATAACGACGGCTTTTCACTTGCAGACGCTGTGCTGGGTGTTTAGTTCCTGCTGTGCTTGGTGTTTTGTTTTTGATGAGGAGATGATAATATGTCACTGCCTATAGTTGCGGTCGTGGGACGCCCCAACGTGGGAAAATCTACGCTTTTTAACAAGCTTGTGGGCAAGCGGATTTCTATTGTTGAGGATACTCCGGGTGTTACCCGTGACCGTATTTACTCGAAGTGCGAATGGCGCAGCAGGGAATTTATGGTCGTTGATACGGGCGGTATCGAGCCTTCAAACGAGGACGTTATCCTTGCTCAGATGAGACGTCAGGCGCAGATCGCGATCGAAAAAGCGGACGTTATAGTTTTTCTTACCGATATGCGCTGCGGTGTCACCGCAGACGATTACGAGGTTGCCGCCATGCTCCAGAAAAGCGGAAAGCCTGTTATCCTTGCGGTAAACAAGTGCGACGGGATAGGCGAGCCTCCTCCCGAATTTTATGAGTTTTACAATCTTGGCATGGGCGATCCTTTCCCCGTGTCCGCTCTTCACGGACACGGTTCGGGAGATCTGCTTGACGAGATATTCAAGTATTTTCCCAAGAACGATGAACCCGAATATAATGAGGAATATATTAAGGTTGCGGTTATAGGAAAGCCTAATGTGGGCAAATCCTCTCTTATCAACCGTATTGCAGGAGAGGAACGCGCCATTGTTTCCGATATTGCGGGAACTACCAGAGATGCTACCGACACTATAATAGAAAATGAGGACGGAAAGTATGTTTTCATTGATACCGCAGGAATACGAAGAAAATCCAAGGTAACGGAGAAAATCGAGCATTACAGCGTTCTGAGGGCATATATGGCTGTTGACCGCGCCGATGTCTGCATTATCATCATTGACGCTCTCGTGGGATTTACCGACCAGGATTCAAAGGTGGCAGGCTATGCACATGAACAGGGCAAGGCGTGTATCGTTGCCGTAAACAAGTGGGACGCCGTTGAAAAAAGCACAGGCACTATGGAGGAATATACGAACGAACTGAAGGAAAAATTCAGCTTTATGTCCTATGTTCCGTTTATTTTCATTTCCGCTAAAACGGGACAGCGTATCGAAAAGCTTTTCCCTCTTATAAACAGCGTTAATTCACAGAACTGTATGAGAATATCCACGGGTATGCTCAACGATGTGCTTTCCTATGCTACTACAAGAGTGCAGCCGCCCTCGGACAAGGGCAGACGGCTTAAAATATACTATATGACTCAGGCGTCTGTAAAGCCGCCCACGTTTGTAATGTTTGTGAACCGTGCGGATCTGTTCCATTTTTCTTATCAGAGGTATATAGAAAATCAGATTAGACAGACCTTCGGGCTTACGGGAACTCCGGTTCGCTTTGTTATAAGGGAAAGGGACAGTCAGGATACTAAGTAAAGGAAATGCCGAATAATTATTGCCGTGCATATGCGTCAGCCGTTAATTGTTCGGTATTGCCTGATAACGGAGGTCGGTTTTAATGATAATAATAACACTGCTGATTTCGGCTGTGCTTTCCTATATGCTGGGAAGCTGCAACTCTGCTATAATAGTTGTAAAGCTTTTAAAGCATGAGGACATCAGGGAACACGGCAGCAAAAACGCAGGTCTTACAAATACCCTGCGCTGCTACGGAAAGCTTCCTGCGCTTTTTACCCTTATAGGCGATCTTGCAAAGGGAATAATCGCCGCATTTATTTCCATAAAGCTGTCGGAGCTTCTGCTCGGAGCGGATTTTGAAAGCATTTATCTTATTGATAAACGCACTATCGGCTATGTTTCGGGACTTTTTTCCATACTGGGTCATATTTTCCCTGTTTATTACGGCTTCAAGGGCGGAAAAGGAGTGCTTGTTTCATGCTCTATTCTGCTGGTGATCGACCCTGTTACATTCTGCATTGTTATTCCGTTTTTTGCCGTTGTTGTGGCAATTTCAAAGTATGTCTCGCTGGGGTCGATACTTTCGGCGGCGGTATATCCTGTTATAACCTTCTGCGTGCATATGTTTGTGTATAATGTTGGTATTGAGCGTGCGCTGATACATACAGTGCTTGTTATATGCACAAGCGCACTGCTTATATATATGCACCGCTCAAATATCCGGCGGCTGAAAAACGGTACGGAAAACAAATTCGGCAGCAAAAAGCAAAACAGCGTAATGAACGATTCGGATGAGGTAAAATAACGGAGGTAAGGAATATGGAAAAAGCAAATATTGCCGTTCTCGGTTCGGGCGGCTTCGGACTTAGTCTTGCGGTAATGCTCTGTACAATGGGACATAATGTAACGGTGTGGTCTAAATTCAGCTCCGAGCTTGATGATATCAGACGGGACGGCGAAAACAAGGCAAAGCTTCCGGGAGTGAAGATCAGCAGCGATATTGTTCTTACAGACGATATTTCCTGTGTAAAGGGCAAGGATCTTGTGATACTGGGAATACCCGTGAATTTTGTGCGCAAGGTTGCACGGGAGGCTGCGCCTTATCTTGACAAAAAAACCGTTGTTGTAAATACGGGCAAGGGTCTTGAGGGTGATTCTCTTAAATTTATCAGTCAGGTGGTAAAGGAGGAGATAGGAAGACCCATAGTTATCCTCACCGGACCATCTCATGCGGAGGAGGTCGCCATCGGAATGCCCACGACGGTCGTAGCCGCTTCGGAGATCCCCGGACAGGCGGATTATGTTCAGAGCGTGATGTCAAACAAGACCATGAGGATTTACATTAACGATGATGTTGTCGGCTGCGAAATGGGCGGAGCGCTGAAAAATATAATCGCACTGTGCGCAGGAATATGCGACGGAATGGGCTTCGGCGACAATACAAAGGCTGCGCTTATGACAAGAGGAATGTCGGAAATAACCCGTCTGGGAATGGCTCTCGGCGGAAAAAGAGAAACCTTTGCGGGACTTTCGGGGGTCGGCGATCTTATAGTTACCTGCACCAGTATGCACAGCCGCAACAGACGTGCGGGCATACTTATCGGGCAGGGTACAGATCCTGCGGAGGCTGTAAGACAGGTAGGCACCGTAGAGGGATATTTCTGTACAAAGGCGGCTTATGAGATCGCCAAAAAGAACAATATCTGTATGCCTATAACCGAGCAGTGCTACAATGTGCTTTACAACGGAGCAAATCCCAGAGATACTATTCCCAGCCTTATGGGACGTCCCAGAAAGCATGAAACGGAGCTTAATCTTTATACCCTGTAAAAAGGCGCCTTTGTATACCCATAAACAATTCACAAAATAAAGGAATGTTAAAGCTTGGTTTTTTCTGATATATTCTTTTTATATATTTTTCTGCCTCTTTTCCTTATATGCTATTATGCCGCAGGAAAAACGCAGGTAAAAAATGCTGTGCTTATTATTTTTTCCCTGTTTTTCTATGCATGGGGAGAGCCTGTGTGGGTGTGTCTGCTGCTGTTCAGCTCTGTTTTCGATTTTTTGAACGGCAGATATATCGACAAGCATAAGGACGATAAAAAAGCCGTAATCGGCGTTATTGCTTCCTGTGCGGTCAATCTTTCAATTCTCGGAGTGTTTAAATACAGCGGTTTGATCGTTTCGGGAATAAACAGCCTGCTGTCGCTGAGCATTCCCGTACCCGACTTTCATCTGCCTATAGGCATTTCCTTCTATACCTTTCAGTCCATCACCTATGTTGTCGATGTTTACAGAAAAAAGGCAAGGGTGCAGAAGAATTATTTCGGATATCTGCTGTATTTATCCATGTTTTTCCAGCTTGTGGCAGGTCCGATTGTTCGTTATAACACTGTTGCGAGGGAGATCGAAAACCGTTCGGTTAAGCTGGGAGAATTCAGCGACGGCATAACAAGGCTTATTTTCGGGTTAGGCAAAAAGGTTCTCATTGCAAATTCTGTGGGACAGCTTGCTTCGCAGCTTCTCACCTTTGATACTGCCCCCTCCTCCGTTCTTGCGGCATGGGCAGGGGTCATTCTGTATTCCCTACAGATATACTATGACTTTTCGGGATATTCGGATATGGCTATTGGTCTTGGTCTTATGTGCGGCTTTCACTTTCCCGAAAACTTTGAACACCCGTATATTTCGGATTCGGTCACGGAGTTCTGGCGCAGATGGCACATTTCTCTGGGAACGTTTTTCAGGGATTACGTATATATTCCTCTTGGCGGCAACAGAAAGCATCAGCTTCTTAACATTGCCGTTGTCTGGTTCTGCACAGGTCTGTGGCACGGAGCAAGCGTTAATTTTATTCTGTGGGGACTGTATTTCGGCGTTCTGCTTGTCATAGAAAAGACTTTTTTGCTGAAAATACTCGGAAAGCTTCCAAAGATCTTCGGTCATATTTATCTTATTGCCGCAGTTATATTCGGCTGGATGATATTCTATTTCACCGATATTACCCGGATGAAAGCGTGCTTCGGCGCAATGCTCGGACAAAACGGCATTGCCATGACGGATATCCTCACCGAGTCCCGTATCAAGGGCAGCATATGGCTTATCATTGCTGCGCTGATAATATGTATGCCCGTTTACAGGGGTATATCTGCCATTGGTGAAAAAATCGCAAAAAAATCGGGATTTTCTTTTGCCGCTGTCAGTGCGGTAAAGATAGTTTTCCTTGCATTTATACTTTTTGTTTCTACGGTGTCCCTTGTGGGAGATACCTATAATCCTTTCCTGTATTTCAGATTTTAACTCTGCCGCACTTGCATGCATTTCCGTAAATAAACCCTTAAAAGGAGCGATATCTGCATATGGATAAATTTGAGCTTGTTTCCCCTTACAAGCCGTCGGGAGATCAGCCTCAGGCAATTGAAAAGCTTGTACAGGGGCTTGAAAAGGGTTATCGGGATCAGACCCTGCTTGGCGTAACGGGTTCGGGCAAGACCTTTACTATGGCAAACATTATTGCAAGAATGAACCGTCCCACTCTCGTTCTTGCCCATAACAAGATACTTGCGGCACAGCTTTGCTCCGAGTTCAAGGAGTTTTTCCCCAATAACGCAGTGGAATATTTTGTGTCCTACTACGATTA
>CAZDJG010000101.1:0-7551 GCA_964505695.1 uncultured Ruminococcus sp. | reverse complement strand
TACAAGGTCTGATAACGAAGCAGATGACCGAACCAATAGAGGATTTGCCGTGAATGAGGTTTATAGAGGTTCCCTTATGAAAGTAATTTAGCAAACACACAGTGGAAGGAATACATCAATGGCGAATAAAAATACATCTGCTCCCGTTAAATATCAGCTTGCCGCCGCACTTAAAGTAAAGCTGACAAGCACCTCCATAGATAAGATCACCATCAAGGATCTGACCGATGCCTGCGGTGTGAACCGTCAGACCTTTTACTACCATTTTGAAGATATTTTCGATCTTCTGAAATGGCTCTGCAATATCGAAGCCGAACAGGTCATGCGGCTTCAGGATAACGCCGTTTCATGGAAAGAAAGCTTTTCCTCTCTCCTCGGCTATATCAGGGATAACAAAAGCTTCTGCCTTTCCCTGCTTAATTCCGTGGAACACCGTTTTTTAAAAAATACTCTTACGGAATATATGGAACAGCTAATACGCAAGTCCGTTTACTCAGGACTTGAAAGCGAAAATATCAACGGCAGTGAAAATTTTCTCGATAAAAAAGAAATGTTCGATTTTCATATAAGGTTTTATTCCGGAGCCGTTGCTTCGATCATTGAAAGCTGTCTGCTCGGAGATATAAAAATTTCCGATGAAAAATTCATTGAATATACGGAATTCATAATAGATAATAACATGAGAAAGATTTCCGCCCTTATCCGAAACGAAAACGGCTGCCGTCAGGTATAACGGCAGCCGTTCAAGTTATAATATATCAGATATTTGCGGAGATCACATCACCCATTTCCGAGCAGGAAACCGGCTTCATTCCCTCCGACATGATATCTCCCGTGCGGTATCCGTCGCTGAGAGCCTTTGCCACAGCCGCTTCAACCGCATCTGCCTCCTTATCCATATCAAAGGAATAGCGCAAAAGCATTGCTGCGGAAAGAATAGTTGCGATCGGGTTTGCCTTGTTCTGACCTGCGATATCGGGAGCAGAGCCGCCGCTTGGCTCATACAGTCCGAATTTGGTGTCGTTAAGGCTTGCGGAAGCAAGCATTCCGATAGAACCCGTTATCATAGACGCCTCATCCGAAAGGATATCGCCGAACATATTTTCGGTGAGTACCACATCGAACTGAGCGGGATCCTTAACAAGCTGCATTGCGCAGTTATCCACCAGCATATGCTCGTATGAAACCTCGGGATAGTCCTTTGCGACCTCCTCAACGATCCTTCTCCAGAGTCTTGATGAATCAAGAACGTTTGCCTTATCGACGCTTGTTACCTTTTTTCTGCGTTTCATGGCGATATCAAAGGCACGTACAGCAATTCTTCTGATCTCGTTCTCGGTATATGTAAGAGTATCGGTCGCCGTAACAACGCCGTCAACCGTTTCTGTCCTTCTTGCGCCGAAGTAAAGTCCGCCTGTAAGCTCACGCATTATCATCATGTCAAAGCCCTTTTCTGCGATCTCCTCCTTTAAGGGGCAAGCATCCTTCAGCTCACTGTAAAGCAGAGCGGGACGGAGATTTGCAAAGAGATTAAGGGATTTTCTCAGCTTTAAAAGTCCTGCCTCGGGACGCTTGTCCGCAGGCAGCTTATACCAGGGTGATATGGCGGTGTTTCCGCCGATTGAGCCCATAAGAACTGCATCGGCAGCCTTTGCCCTTTCGATAGTTTCATCGGTAAGAGGAACGCCGTTTGCGTCAATGGAGCAGCCGCCCATTAAGAGCTGCTCGTATTCAAAGCTGTGACCGAATTTTCCTGCAACCTTATCAAGAACCTTCATTGCTTCGGAAACGATCTCGGGACCTATACCGTCACCCTTTATTACTGCTATTTTTTTGTTCATTTCAGATTATCCTTTCTACCATAAAAATCGCAATAAGCAGGTTACTTTTTCAGCGAACTGAGCAGACCTCCCGCGGAAATTATCTCCTTGATAAATTCGGGAAACGGCATTGCCTGATAGCTTTCGCCCTTGGTTTTATTTGTAATGACTCCCGTATCAAAATCCACCTCGACCTCGTCGCCCCCGCGTATATTCTTTGCAGCCTCGTCGCACTCAAGTATAGGCAGACCTATATTGATGGCATTTCTGTAAAAGATCCTTGCAAAGGTGGAAGCGATAACGCAGGATATACCGCTCGTCTTGATAGCGATCGGAGCGTGTTCTCTCGATGAACCGCAGCCGAAATTCTGCTCGGCGACCATAATATCGCCCGGCTTTACGTTTTTGACAAAATCAATGTCGATATCCTCCATGCAGTGTGCCGCAAGCTCCTTGTGATCGGCAGTATTAAGATATCTTGCAGGGATAATAACGTCGGTATCCACGTTATCTCCGTATTTGTGTACTTTTCCGCAAACCTTCATTTACAACAAATCCTTTCGTGATAGCATCAGCATTTGTAATCCGCGCACTTTCTGTCGCTTACTACCGAACGCACATATGCCGCTGCGGCAAGATGATCGGGGTTGACCTGATACGCCTCAAGCGCGCTTTCATCTGTAAATTCGGTATCGAGAATAATGTCACCCGTTGAGGAGGGCAGCAGATCGATATTCACTTTTATGCCCGTCATTCCCTGAATTTTTCCCGAAAGTCCCTCAAGAGAGGCTTTGATCTTTTCTGCGGCTGCACGCTTTTCACCGTCGGTTAATTCGCTCTTAAAAGTCCAGATTATAATATGCTTTACCATAAAATCATTCCTTTACATAACCTCGGAGGGATCGGATATCTTACCCGTAATTGCAGAAGCCGCCGCTACTGCGGGGGATGCAAGATATACCTCGGATTCGGGATGTCCCATTCTTCCGACAAAGTTTCTGTTTGTGGTGGCTACGGCTCTTTCACCCTTTGCAAGGATACCCATATGACCGCCAAGGCATGGTCCGCAGGTAGGAGTCGAGACAGCGCAGCCCGCATTTATAAATATTTCCATATATCCGAGCTTTATGCAGTCAAGATAAACCTGCTGTGTTGCGGGGATAACGATGCAGCGCACACCCTTTGCAATATGTCTGCCGCTGAGTATATCAGCCGCAGCCTTCATGTCCTCAAGTCTGCCGTTAGTGCATGAACCGATCACGACCTGATCGATCTTCACCTCGCCGCACTCGTCGGTCGTTTTTGTATTTTCGGGAAGATGAGGAAATGAAACGGTAGGCTTTATCTGTGAAAGGTCGATATCGTAAACAGCGTCATACTCGGCGTCGGGGTCAGCCTCGTAAATTTTGTATTCACGGTCAACTCTGCCCTTCTGATACTCTGTTGTTATATCGTCAACTGCGAAAATACCGTTCTTTGCACCTGCCTCGATAGCCATATTCGCCATTGAAAGACGTGCGTCCATAGAGAGCGATCCTAGTCCCTCGCCGCAAAACTCCATTGACTTATAAAGTGCGCCGTCAACGCCTATCATTCCGATAATGTGGAGGATAACGTCCTTGCCCATTACGTACTTGTTAAGGCTGCCCGTAAGATTGAATTTAATTGCGGACGGAACCTTGAACCATGCTTCTCCCGTTGCCATGCCTGCGCACATATCCGTAGAGCCAACGCCTGTGGAAAATGCTCCCAGAGCGCCGTATGTACAGGTATGGCTGTCTGCGCCGATTATGCATTCGCCGCTTGCAACTATTCCTTTTTCGGGGAGAAGAGCGTGCTCGATTCCCATATCGCCCACATCGTAATAATTCTTAATATCATATTTGCCCGCAAATGTCCTGCACTGAAGGGAATTCTGAGCGGATTTAATATCCTTATTGGGAGTAAAATGATCCATTACCATAGAAATTTTGGTATTGTCAAATACCCTGTCAAACCCTGCCTTTTCAAACTCGTTGATGGCAACGGGAGTTGTAACATCATTTCCGAGAACCATGTCCAGCTTACATTTTATAAGCTGCCCTGCCTCCACCTTATCAAGACCTGCATGAGCCGCAAGTATCTTTTGAGTCATAGTCATGCCCATAACCGATTTCTCCATTCCCGGCGGAAAGGATCTCTCTCCGGTGCGTCCGCCGAATACACCGGGACACAGCAAAACAGCACTCACAAATCAGCTGTTCATCTTTGATTTGTAGTCCTCTTTAAGCTTTTCAAGACGCTTGCTGTCCTCTGCACGCTTTACGCGTGCCTCGTCCTGGAGCTTTCTTGTTTCGTCTATTCCGTTTACAATGGTCTCCCATGTTTTTTCAAGCGTTTCGACCTTTATGGAACTGCCCATAGCAAGCTGAGTGGTCATCTTTGTCTGCTCAACGGTATTCTGTGCATTTTTGAGCAGCAGCTCATTGGTCTTATCGTCAAGCGCCTTCATTGCGTCCGCCTGAATACGCTGCCTCTTGAGCATTACAGCCTGTGCGAGAGCCTGCTTGAACACAGGCATTGTGATGATAAATGCGGAATTTATCTTTCTGATAAGATTGATATTTGAAAATTCCATTGACTTTAGCATAGGAACTGTCTGCATTGCAACATTTTCGGCGATTTTAAGATCCATGACCCTCTGCTCCATAATGGATCTTGTCTGTTCGAGAGTCTGAAGATCCATTGCGGCTGTTCCCGAATCAGGATTGTTCCGGACCTTTGTGCGGAAGTCCTCGATATACTTATCAAGCTCCTTGCAAGCCTGTTCACCTGCCATGATATATTTAAGAAGCTGCTTATAATATTCGATATTTGCGTTATACATAGTTTCAAGCTTTACGTTTGACTGCTGTATCTCGCTTTCATACTGCTTGAGCTGAACGTATATCTTATCAACGTCCTCGCCCATTGTGTGGTACTTTTCAAGTATCTTGTCAAGCTGTCTCCTTAGATTTGCAAAAAAGCCCTTTTTCTCCTCAGCAAGCTCCTTGACGTCAAACTGATCCATGATATTTTTAAGCGCAACAAGCAGCTCGCTGGAATCGTCAAGCTGAGCCATGTTCATGGAATTAAGCACCTGATCCGATGCCTTTGATATCTCCTCTGCGACCTGATTGCCGAATGTGATGATGGAATTGGGGTCGTTTGCATTGATGGTGCTTACAAGCTTATCGATCTCATCGCTTGAGGCAAGCTCCTGCTTGAGTTCGTTTGCGGTATCGACGATTGAATAGGTCTGCGGTTCTGTGATCTTCAGATTAAGCGCTGCAGGCGCTGCATCCGTAACGGTTGTCTCCGCAGCGCTCACCTCACTCTTCTTTTCTTCTGAGGGTGTAAACTGTAATGCCATAATGATCATCGCCCTTTCTTAAACAAATTTTTAAACAGTCCTTTGTTCTGCTTTTTGACCTTTGGCGCCGAAGGAATCTTAAACCTCGGTACCGAAACATTATAAGGGAATTGATTGAGAGTATGCGTTTCAAACGCCTCATCCGAAACATATGCCTCTATGTCCCTGTAGCCCGACGGGGACAGGATAAGCACGTCAAAGCCAAGATAGGAAAACAGCAGGAGCTGTGTGCATTCAAGCTTTGAAAACGGTTCCTCTATTGCGTCGGCAACAATAAATTTAGGGATCTCCTTTGTATAATCATATCTCTGCAAAAGCCTTATAACACTCTTGTCAAGATTAAGTCCCGCATACATAATATAATCCGCAGCCTCGGCAGGAGTATCAAGCTCCAGAAGTCCGTCGGATATTGCCGCCTGCATTTTTTCCATTATCAGATTCTGGAGCGGCTCGGAAAGATACCCGTATTTATTCAGCGGAGAACGCATAAGCTGGGGAATTTTAAGCTTGTTTCCTTCTCTGTACGGTGCGTAAAGCCGTGAAACATTAAGGTCGGGACGCTTATATGAAGGCGACTTTATTATATAGATGGATTCCGGAGTGAGCAGATCCTCGACCATGCTCCAGTATTCCTTCAGATCTCCGTCGTCAACGCCGTTTATTTTTGCAAAAATGGTAGGAACGATCACTCTGTCCCCTCTTACGGCAAAGCCCGAACGAAATTTTGCCGGCTGATCCCACAAAATCCGTATCTCGTCAAAGGTGGTTTTAAGCACTGCCGAATCCATTTTATCAAACTGCCTGTCACGGAAGATCGTATCTCCGCCGTAAAGCATCGTATCAAGCTCACGCTCCGCATTATATGCGGCTGTTGCGATTTTTTCCTTCACAAGCCTTGACGGAAAGGGCATTACAGCTTTTGAATCGGGTAACTGCTCCTTTTGCAGCTTATCCGCAAAAGGACACATTTCAAATGCGTTTTCGCAGCTTTTATCGGGCGACAGGCAGATAACGTCAAAGCCGCACCGCTGCGCATAGCATAAAAACAGCACATCTCTCGGCAGAGGATTTCCGTAATACATTATCATGGGTATCTCTTCGGACTCCCCTGTCCTTACGGAATTTGCAACGAGATTAAGCTTATATACAAGAGACAGTCCGATCTCAAAGACGTCGGTTCTGCTTGTTGACAGCATATCTCCCAGAGCCTTCTGAGCAAGCTCTGTTCTTCCCGCATCACGGGTTATATTCACTTGGGTGCACAGTCCCGAAATAACTGCTCCCGTACAGTTCTTATCCACTCCCGAAAGCGACTGCGCAAAGCTGCCGTCAGGCTCGTCGAGAGGAGTATCTATAAAAGCAAAGGGTCGGGTAGTTTTGCCTATGTCATCCTTCAGGGAGTATAGAAAATTATTGTATTTCCTCTCCTCACAGCAGCCGGATATCAGCAGAAAATACACGGGGATAAGCTGGGATTTATTGAAATGCCCACCCCGTGAATACAGGCGGACAGAATGATCCTCCAGCAGATCCTCCGTCAGACGGTTCATGTCAGCGGATATTACTTCGACCAAGGTATTCATTCCGGAAACCATACGATAATTATCGCCACCTATAAGAAAATTAACATAAGATAATTATACAATATTCCATCATATTCTGTCAAGAGAAAAACCCGAAAACAGATTAAAATACCATTAAATTTACCTGCCGTTCCTTTCGGAACGGCAGACACGGTCACTTCACAATACCGCTGTTATTTATCGCGGAAACAAGAGCGGAAACCGATGCGTCGATAATATCCGTCTTTATGCCTGCGCCCCAGAAAACTCCGTCGGCAGTTTCTATTCCCACATATGCGACCGCCTGGGACTGAGAGCTTGTTTCAAGTGCGTGTTCCTGATAGGTTATCAGCGAATAGTTCAGGTCAAGACTGTCCTTGACAGCATTTGAAACGGCGTCAAGCCTGCCGTTGCCAACAGCCTCACGTGTTATTATTTTTCCGTTCCTGCTGACAGTGACGTTGGCGGTTATACCGTTTTTCTGCGCAAAATGAGCCTCTTCAATCTTAAAACCGGTCTCAACATTCACATAATTATCCATGAAGATCTGCTTTATCTCCGACGGCATAAGCTCCTTATGTGCACGGTCGGAAACGCCCTTTACCGCATAGCCGAAGCTTTCACGCATTTTCGGCGGCATATCTATACCGAACATCTGCTCCATAATGTATCCGATTCCGCCCTTTCCCGACTGGGAGTTGATGCGGATAACATCGCCCTCGTATTCTCTGCCCACGTCCATTGGGTCGATAGGAAGATAGGGAACGTTCCAGTGGTC
>CAZDJG010000100.1:321-7676 GCA_964505695.1 uncultured Ruminococcus sp. | reverse complement strand
AAAGCCATAACAGATATTATCGGACAGGTTCAGACAACCATAAATCCGAATCTGAAGCTGCTCGGAATACTGCCCACAATGGTGGATAATACGGCAATGTCAAAGGACACCCGAAAGGTGTTTGAGGATAATTACGGAGAGCTTGTGTTCCCTATGAACATATCCCGATCGGTAACGGCGGCGTACTCAAGCAAAGAGAAAAAAGCCCTGTGTTTCAAGGCAAATTCAAAGCTTGGCGAGGAATACAGGCAGTTTGCAGATGAAGTTGTAAGGAGGATAACGGCATGAGCAAGTTTGACCTTAATTCGTTTATCGGCACTCCCGATGTTATGAAAAATGCTGTGCAGAACATTGACATCAATAAGCTGGTGCCGTATAAAAATCATTGCTTTAAGCTATATGAGGGCGAAAGGCTTGATGATATGGTGAGGAGTGTTCTGCAATACGGGATAATGATTCCCATTATTGTGCGTACCGTTCCCGACAGCGATAATTATGAGATACTTTCAGGACATAACAGAGTAAATGCCGCAAAAATTGCAGGCAAGAAAAACGTCCCCGCCGTTGTAAAGGAGAATCTTCCCGATGAATTTGCGGAAGTTTATGTTATTGAAACAAACCTTATCCAAAGAGGTTTCAAAGAACTGAGAATTTCCGAACAGGCTTTTGCGGTGGCTATGAGATACAAGAGGCTCTTTGACAAAAAGAAATTGCAAGCAATTTCCGATGAACTTACGGTATTGGAAAACGGAAACAAGCTTCGTGCTCCAGTGGAGCACGAGAAAGAAAGTGGAAATTCCGATAATTACGTTCGCACAAGAGATGTGACAGCAGAGGAATACGGTATCAGTCATGCGACGGTTGCCCGACTTCTCCGCATCAATGAGCTTTCTAACGAACTAAAAGCAATGGTCGATGAGGGGAACATAAAAATACGTCCTGCGGTGGAGCTTTCATATATTCCAAGGGAAATGCAGGAACAGCTTGTAAAGGCAATGTCGGAGCAGAAAGTATCGGTCATTGATATGAAAATGGCAAAGCAGCTGCGAGAGATCGCTGCATCATACGCCAGTCCGTCGGAGGAAATCATAACCGAGGTGCTATGCGGTACTTATGGCGAAGAAGAAAAGCCGAAGGATAAGGGCGAAAAGGTCACTATTCCAAAGGCAACATATTCAAGGTATCTCGGCGGCTATTCAAAGAAAGAAGCCAATCTAATCATAGAAAAGGCTCTTGCATACTATTTTGAAAAAAATGAGGAGGAAACAGCATAATGGAAAAGAAAATGATGATAACAGGTGAGGTAATTAAGAAGCCCGAGCATATTGAGCTTGGCAAGTACAACGTAACGGTCAGAACAAAGGGCGGCAAGGAGCTTACCGTTCAGATTGACAGCGAGGGCATTGATGAAAGGCTTGAGGTCGGTATGACGGCAGCTTTTACAGCGACAATGGTTGATGATGTAATTGTTGCGGATAAGGTGAGCTATTCACGCAAGGGCTGATACCTACAAAAATCTTGCAGAAGGACGGTAGTGTATGCTGCCGTTTTTCTGTAGGTAATAGGTCGAAAAATATTGAAATACAGTGATTTTTCTGATACAATAGAAATATACCATTTCAACATAACAGGAGATAAAAATGGCTAAGAAAAAGAATAAGCAAAGAAATAACCCGTCAAATACCCATCGCAGTAATGACGAAATGAGAATTTCCGTATCAATGCGGAAAAAATACGGGGCTATGGCGGAAATAGATAAATACAACAGAGGTTCTTCCGAGTACCGGTCACTCCTCAAAAAAATGACAGAGGAGGTATATAACAATAACATACATTCTCTGAAAAATTACGGCGGAAAAAATCTTGTGGAAAGGCTAAAGCTTGATGGTTCGTACAGAAAGCGACGTCTGTCTGCAATCCTTGAATATGTGTATGCCGCTGCTCCCGGGTTTGCCGAGAAATATCCGATGATCAGTGTGGAAGATGAAATTGTAGATTTCATATCCGAGCTATACAATATGCTGCCAATGGAGTATGAGCATAATAATCATATTACCGTAGCTATGGCTATTTTCATACTTGATGCTATTGCAGAAGCAAGCAATATAGATGAAGCGTCTTTATTCATACCATATGAAAAGGATATTATCAGCGAGGTATCATTGCCCGAGGATTTTTCGGATTCTGTGTATGATGATGACCTGATAAGAGGTATGGCATATCTTATCATTCACAGGAATGATGATACATCGGTGGACTGCTTTGTCAATACTGTTACAGCAAAAATAACTGTGGAAAATGGATATATACATAATTATAGACCCGGCAGATTATTTACTGTTGATGAGCCTTACAGCGGAGATGCGCTTTATGATGAAGCACAGAAAATGAGTTATCCCGAAAGATATAAAAGAGTTCTTTCATATATCCGTCCGGAAATTATTGAAAGAGCAGTTGCCCGATACAAGAACAGGATAAATGAAATAGTGGATATATTTCTGTCGGGAATTGAGTCTGTTGTTAAGCAGAAGCAAGAGCAGATAAACAGAGCGTTAGGCATATGCAATGAGGTCGAACGTTATGAAAATATGCTGTTTGATGCGAGAAAACGTGCAGATGAATGTAAGGGAAGAAAACAAAAGCCTTCTATTATAAGCATAGGGAATTTCAATATTGATGAGGACAGCGAATATGACAAGGTAATGGAAGAAGCAGCTGCTATAATTGAAAAGCTGAAGAAAAAGGCTGAGGTTATTGATGATGTCACGGACGAGCTTGAAAGCCTTGACCAATGTATCTTTGAACATCAGTTTGATATTAGAAATTACTTATGCAGCAGAGATGAGATCGGCACCGAGATACGGGATAAGGAGTTTGTTTCTGCTCTTGATAGTCTTAGAGCGTTAAATCCCTTTGAGGTGTGCTTTGCATATTTATATCTTCTTGATACGGGAGATAGTGCTGCATGGATAATGTATATAACGGAAATAATGCTTGGAGCTGCCTGCAGCAATCTTCCCTGGACAAAGGAATTCAATGACAGTCTGATAGATTTCATTGAGGAGCGTGACCGAAAAGAGATAGATGAAAATGATAATAATTGTGAGAAGTTTGTTCCTGTGCCCGAAAGATATGTTGAGGACAGGTCGGAATACTGGGAACGGTTATTCACACAGGAATATACCGACTATCATGTGTGGTCGTATGAGGGAGCAAAGCGCATAAAGAAAACTGACCTTTTTCATCTCAATCTTTCACAGGTGGTATATAACGCATCGGGAATTTGTATCCCGAGGAAAAAATTCTTTGAAGTTGACTGCTATGATGATAACGGACTGAAAAAGGCGGGCTTTTCTGCAAAGGAAATTCCGCTGCTAAGAGATTATCTTTCTCTCGGGGCTTATGCTTCAATAAGGTACGGATTTGATTCTGTGTATAAGGTGAAAATGAAGCGGACACTTACAGGAACCGAAAATCTAAATGATGATACAGAGAATTTGAAAGCGAAGATAACATCTATAAACGAGGAAAATGCTTCGCTTAAAAATCAGCTGTATAAGGCAGAAAAGGCACTGAAGGATTACAAGGAAAAGGTATCTGCAGAATTATCCGAGCAGGAAGCGGATAGGCAGGAGCTTATTGAGCTTAGAGAGCTTGTGTATAAGCTGCAAAACAGCAGCGGTGCTGAACCTGAGATAGAAAATGCCGATAAAATTCAGCTGCCATATACGACGAAGCAGAGAGTTGTTATTTTTGGCGGTCATGCAACATGGCTCAAGGCAATAAAGCCGATGCTGCCCAACGTTAAGTTTATTGACCCATATACAAAGCCCGATGCAAACCTTATAAGGCATGCTGATGTTGTATGGATGCAGACCAATGCTATGCCCCATTCCTTCTATGGAAAGATAATGGAAATTGTTCGTCAGAGGAAGATTCCCGTAAAGTATTTTGCGTATGCAAGTGCGGATAAATGTGCAAAGCAGCTTGCAGAGGACGATATGAAAATTGACACAGACCAATAAGTGATTTTCAGATTATAAAAAGAATAGTCATTTCAAAAAGACGGTTGTAATTTCACAGCCGTCTTTTTTATGCCTCAAAGTGTTTACAAAATGTTCAGGCACAAAAATTGTGTGTCATAACTATGAATATACCTTTGAATTTTTGAATTTGTGAGATCATTTGCGTTCATTTGGAGTAATTTGAGATAATTTGAGATAATTTGCGTTCACGAAAAAATCCGACTTTTCCGAAAATCGAATATGCTATAATAGAATTACAGAAAAAATATTGGAGGAAAACGCAAATGAAATATAAGTCGCTTTTGGCACTTTTGTTAGTGCCGTTCATGCTCACAGGTTGTATGCAGAGCAAGGAACCGGAGCTTACTCCCGAGGAGCTGGAGCATAACGCACTTGTGGAGTGGTTTGAAACGGGTATGGGAAACGAGGATAAATTTCCCGACCTTCCCGACTATCGTTATTATGCAAGGACTATCGGACTTGACAAGGACGGACTTATCCAGCCCGAAATGTGGGAGATTTTCTATAATGAGGACATAAATATCAATAAGGAGATAGACGGGAAGGCAATATATCTCATACGTCTTGATCCGAATAAGCTGATGGAGATATGGGCAGAAAATAATGAGTCCACACCCGAAGCAATCTGTAAGGAGATAGGAACAACTCCCGAGGAACTGTACTACAATTTCGGACATACTTCCAATTCCATAAACTATGCAAAGGATCACAAAAGCGGCAAGGTCAGCTATTCGGATATTGAAAACGAAATATTCGGAGAGGATAACGGCGAGGACAGAAGTATTGTTTTCGGAACCCACTTTCTGTATATTGATACAGCGGGAAAATACAAGGTGACATACGAAAGTGAGAACGACAATTTCACTGTCAGACAGAGGGATATACTGAAATCAACCTCAGAGGTATCGCATAACTATTCCGACTATACATATGATGAGCTGCACCCGGGATATTTTCTTGATGATGTGGGAATAAGGCGTGTGCTGAAACTGAACATTCCGAACCTCTGGAGCAAGTCGGTGGAAAAGGATATTGATACGGACGCATCGCTGATGTTCAATATGTCCCCGTATTCCTACGGCTGCACTAAGGACGATATAGTAAAACTGTATCCCGAAGCCGATGTTGATGAAACAGAGGGAGAAGAAACTGAAACTTTCGAAAGTGAGGTGTCCGAATAATGGTAGGAGATGATGCTTGCTCCGTATGTGCTTCCCTTATACAGAAGCTGCTTGAATTTATTGCAAATATGGAGCATAACAAACAGTACCGAAAGGGCATGAAGCCGCCCAAGACTCCGAAAATCAAAACGGGAAAGCTGTCAAAAAAGTGCTTTAAGAAATTGCAGCAGACAGGGACGAGCTTTGAATATATGCCTGTCCCGAAGGAGCTTATGCCGCAGTTTGAAACGGCAATGAAGAAAATGGGAGGAACGTTTTTCACAGGCGGCATCGAGGACAACAATAATATTTATGTTGCTATCCCCGCAGCTCAGAGAAATATGGCTGCACTTGCTGCACAGCATATGCTTTCAAAGGAAATCGAAAACAAACCCGACGCATTTATCCTGAAGGACGGGAATAACAAGATAAGCGAAGATGAAATGCGGATAACCTCCGATGTTATGAACAGCTATGACATTCCCATGTTCGCTTTCAGAACCGATGACGGAAAATATATGACTGTAATTCCAAAGGAATTTGAAGGTCAGTTCAACAAGGCAATGGAAGATGTTAAGCAGCAGCTTGAGCAGCTGAAAAATATTGAGGTTGTCCGTTATGACCAGTTTTCGCCTTTGGATAAACCCGAAAAAGTTGCATATATCGTTACCGAGGAAGAAGCACAGGAGCTAGCAAAGGTTGCAAAGCTGGGAGATCTGGATATCCAGTTTGCAAAGACCGAACAGGGTACAGCGGTTCTCTACAATTCGGATATTGCAGAGAAAATCGAAGCAACAAGAGAGGATTACGCAAAGGCAGTTTCCGAAAGCGAAGCATTCCTTATTGATGTTACGGACAATACCATTTCTATGGATATAAACAAGCTGCTTGTTCCCGAGCTTTCGGACGAAAACACATATTTTGTGAGAGTTCCCAATACATCGGGCAAGGACTATATCCGTTTGGATAAATCCGACTGTGAAATCATCAACGGCGGCAAATCCATAAAGACCGAGCTTGATATGGAAAAGTCATATTCCATATATGACAGTACGGGAAATATAAAGCAGGAGCGCAGCGGAGAGGACCTTTCAAAATCGTACAATACCCGTCACCCTCACGCTACCAAAGGCACAAAGGTGTATGAACACGGTCAGGGCAGAGAGCGTGTGAATCTTTTCAACAAGGAAAAGAATGAGATTATAAGCGTGAAGCTGGACAAAGCCGATGTTATGAGGACAGCCCTTAAAGAACATGGTATCACAGGCAAAACAGCGGATATGCTTATGGAGGACATCAATAAGAAACTGTCCGAGCCGCAGAAGAAAGTTTTTAACTTCACGAAGGAAAAGACAGAGGTTGTGTATGCGGACATTCCCAATATCGGAGAATATCTTGCACAGTCCCAGCTTTCACAGGCAATAGTCGGAAAAACTTGCTTATCGGAGGAGATACCGAAGGACACAGGCTCAAAGTGCTGCGTTATGGATAAAAACACAAACAGCTTTGCCGTTCTTCCCATAATGCCGCTGAAAGAGGTTCAGGCAGCTCTTTCCCAGATGGGATATTCCGAAATGTCCGCAAAGGAAATATCTGATAAGGTGGTCAGAAGCTATCGTGAGGGAGATATAAAAGAACCCGAACAGGCAAAGGCACTGTCTACCGAAAAGGTGACTCCATTTCAGACCACTAATGCAGAGCTTCAGGACTGCGGCTACTGCAAGACCAATGATGGGATAATGATTATTCGTGAGAGCGAGGACGCATATAAATATATGTCCGTTGACAAGGACAGCTCTCTTGCAGATGTGGAAAAGGCTTTGCATGACAAATTCGGACTTGTGGACGATATTTCCGCAGCGGTGGTTATGAAAACTCTCATTTCAGAAGAAATCGTGAAAACTGCCGAACCGAAAACTATCGGTGATGATGTGACAATTTCTCAGCTTACAAGCAAGTATGTTGAAATAAGCCATGACGGGAAATCCGAAATGATGCCGAGAGATAAGCTTGATACCGATAAGCTTAAAGCTATGGATATTCCCGAAAAGACCATAGAGGATATTCAGAAATCCTTTGAAAAATCCGAGCATGAAGTGATGCACCCCGAACAGCAGAATCTTATGGGACTTATAGGGAATGCAAAAAA
>CAZDJG010000100.1:0-311 GCA_964505695.1 uncultured Ruminococcus sp. | reverse complement strand
CTCCTTGAAAAAGTCAAGGAAGGCGGCAGCAAGGTTATCGAGAACATCAAAAGTAAGGGACAGGAGCGATGACAAATGGCTAATATGGGTGTCCCCGAAAAGAAAATTTCTCCGTATTTTTATGCGGCAGTTATCGGCTGCATAGTTGCTATGCCCATAGTAATGTGTTTCGGATATTTGCTTGACCTGTCCGCAGGAGATAATGGGAAAATTCAGATATTTGAGCTTCTGACAAATTCGGAGGAATATCTGGAGCAGGCTTCAATCGGAGGATTTTTTACAGCTCTGATACATGGCGGAATGACTGCAAA
>CAZDJG010000099.1:0-7756 GCA_964505695.1 uncultured Ruminococcus sp. | reverse complement strand
TAGCGTTCATTGCGCTTATGTTGTGCTGTACTACCATAATAAATACCTCTGTATATGTTTCATGCCGGAAAGGGCATTACAATACCTGCCGGATTCTATAAAATTACCCCACCTTCCGTGTGAACATCTGCTGAAGCAGCAGCGGTGATCAATCTTACGGAAGATGGGGCTTGCATTTGTTTGTAAACTGATTATCTGAGTTCAATCTTCAATAGGAAGAAAGGAGTGCCGCCATTTTTCACTATACTGACTGTCGGAGAGCAGTACAGATTTTCCGGTCATTCCTCACTTTGATTTTCTTGATTTATTACTGGGAACCTCTATAAACCTCCTTCACGGCAAATCCTCTATTGGTTCGTTCATCTGCTTCGTTATCAGACCTTGTAAGACAGCAAGTATTACTGCGGTCTGATGCCTTGCATCTGACCGAACCAATGGACGAGGCTTTGCTCGTGTCCCGGTTTATAGAGAACCCCTACTGTATTACGGCACAGAGCAAAATTTTATTTTTGTTTCCGGCTGATATAAAAAAAGCCGTCTCCCTTTCGGGAAACGGCTTTAATTGACAATATCAGTCGGAAACGTAAGGAAGAAGAGCAATGTGTCTTGCCCTCTTGATAGCAACCGTAAGCTCTCTCTGATGATAAGCGCAGGTTCCCGTAACTCTTCTGGGAAGGATTTTGGAACGCTCTGTCATGCACTTTCTGAGCCTTGCGATGTCCTTATAATCTATCTTCTCCACTCTGTCGGCACAGAACATACAAACCTTTTTGCGGTTTCTCTTTGCGCCTCTGGGAGCTCTTTCTCTGTCTTTTTCCATAATGAAACCTCCTTATTCGGATATAATCGTTTTTTACAGTCAGAACGGAAGATCGCTGTCGCTGATAACTTCCTCAAAATCGCTCAAATCGCCTACCGATACCGCAGGCGCAGGCTGCTGATATGCAGGCTGACTCTGAGCCGGCTGAGAATAGCCGCCCTGACTGCCGTAATTATTGTTCTGAGGCTGTCCGCCGTATCCGCCCTGCTGATATCCTCCGCCTGCGGAGCCTTTTGTTTCTCCGAAGGAAACATTATCAGCATAGACCTCGGTCACATAATGGCGCACATCGGGATAGCGCTTGTCATCGTAGGTTCTGGTTCTCAGTTCGCCCTCTACAAGAATGAGTTTGCCCTTATTGAAATAACGGCACACAAACTCAGCCGTCTGCCTCCATGCCACAACGGTTATAAAATCGGTCTGCCTTTCGCCGTGCTGATTTGCATAGCCTCTTGTGACTGCAACAGTGAACTGACAGGTCGAAACGCCGCTTGGCGTCTGCCGCAGCTCGGGGTCGGACGTAAGCCTGCCCATAAGAATGACATTGTTTACAGAACACGCACCCAGCATAACAATACAGCCTCCTTCTGACGGTTACCGTACGGATAACCGGCTGATGACCGCCTTTCGGTCATCACATTACTTAACAGTGATAAGTGAACGCATAACGCCGTCGGTGATCTTGAGCACACGGTCAAGCTCTGCGGGGAAATCGGGCTTAGCGGTGAATGTGTAGAGAACATAATAGCCCTCGGTCTGATCGTCGATCTCGTAAGCAAGCTTTCTCTTGCCCCACTCGTCAACGGATTCAACGCTGCCTGCATTCTCCATCATGCTCTTGAACTTCTCGGTAAGAGCCTTTACTCCGTCCTCACCCTGCTTCAAGCTGAAAACGACCATTGCTTCGTAGGTTTCGTTGATTTTTGCCATTTATAAGCACCTCCTCTTGGATTACGCCTGCACCTGCAAATGCAGACAAGGATAACAGAATTTATTATACCACTTGTCCCCATTTTTGTCAAGCAGCCCCCGCAGCTTTATGTTTTTTTGCAATGTAAATTTTTTGTAAACAAAAAATCGTTAAGATGACGTCAGTTTTCCGCAAATTGCCGAGATCACCTCTTCCGGAGACGGCGTGCCGTTAAAGCTGCTCCAGAATTTCACCGCTTCGGGATCATCGCTTTTCATGCCCTCTTCTATTGCTTTGCGTATTTCATTGCGCACATCTTCCGAGGTGCATCGATTTTTTCGTGCTGTTTTTCTGATCGCATTTTTCGGCTGCATATATACAACTCCTTTCTGTTACTTGTATAACAAGTATTTATTATATCATATATAGATAATAATTACAAGTATTACAGTTATAATTATTTGTATAACAAATAATTACGAGGTGTGCCATGGAACGGTTAAAGCAGCTTAGGAAGGAAAACGGTCTGTCTCAGCAAAGGCTCAGCATGGAAACAGGAATAGCGCAGGTAACGGTAAGCGAGTATGAAAGCGGGAGAAATTTTCCCAGCGTGAAAACTCTTTTGAGGCTTGCGGATTTTTTCGGCGTAAGCACCGACTATCTTCTGGGACTTACGGATATAAGGGGTACGCTCAGAAGCGGAGTTTCCGATGATGAGGCGGAGCTGCTCAACAATTACCGCTCTCTGCCGCCAAGCGAACGCCTGCTTGTCCGCTCGTATATGCAGGCGCTGTGTGATCGCAGGGGAAAGCAGGATTGTACAAACTTACCAAAAAAGCGTTGATTTATTTTACCCTCCGACTTGATTTAGTCATAGACTTTTTATAATTTATGTTGTATAATGTAAACACAAACACCTTTTGAAAAGGAGCAAAATATATGGATATAAACGAAGTCAAAGATCAGGTCTGCGACGTCTGCCATAAAATGTGGCAGCTTGGCTGGGTCGCAGCAAACGATGGAAACGTTTCTGTAAAGCTGGAGGACGGCACTTTTCTTGCCACTCCGACAGGCATCTCCAAAAGCTTTATAACTCCCGAAAAGCTTGTAAGGATCGATTCCGACGGAAATATTCTTGAAGCTGAAAACGGCTACCGTCCATCCTCAGAGATAAAAATGCACCTTCGCTGCTATAAGGAGCGTGAGGACGTGGGCGGCGTTGTACACGCTCACCCCCCGACTGCAACGGGATATGCTGTGGCAAACAAGGCTCTCGACGGCTACACCATGATAGAGGCAGTCATTGCAGTGGGCAGCGTTCCCGTTACCCCATATGGCACTCCGTCTACATACGAGGTTCCCGAGGCTATAGCTCCCTATCTCAAGGAACATGACGTGCTGCTGCTGCAAAACCACGGCGCACTTACCGTAGGCGCAGATCTTCTTACGGCATATTACCGAATGGAAACGCTGGAGCTTTTTGCAAAAATTTCTCTGACGGCTCACCTGCTGGGCGGCGAAAGGGAAATTTCACGGGAAAATATTGACCGCCTGTGCAAAATGAGGGAAAACTACAAGGTTACGGGCAGACACCCCGGATATAAGAAATATCCGTACGGAGATAAATAAAAAAGGGGTTCTCTATAAACCGGGACACGAGCAAAGCCTCGTCCATTGGTTCGGTCAGATGCAAGGCATCAGACCGCAGTAATACTTGCTGTCTTACAAGGTCTGATAACGAAGCAGATGACCGAACCAATAGAGGATTTGCCGTGAAGGAGGTTTATAGAGGTTCCCATAATTGACGGCAGGGCTGTTTCACGGAGAAATATTATGGAAATAATCGAGCCTTGCTGTACGGCATATCTATTTATGACTCAGAAGACGAATGATAAAATCCGAAATTCATATTTTGACAAAATAAAGGAGATATCCTTTAAATATATGGGCACAGCCCAAAAAAGGAGTGCATTTATTATGGCAAACAGATTTATCCTCAACGAAACATCATACCACGGCTCAGGCGCAATAAACGCCATTGCCGGCGAAGCAAAAAGCAGGGGCTTTAAAAAGGCTCTTGTCTGCTCCGGTCCCGATCTTATGAAATTCGGCGTTACCCAAAAGGTAACCGATATCCTTGACGCAGCAGGTCTTGCATATGAGATCTACACAAATATCAAGCCCAATCCCACCATCGAGAATGTGCAGTCGGGTGTTGAGGCATTCAAGGCAGCAGGCGCGGATTATCTTATCGCTGTCGGCGGCGGATCACCAATAGATACTGCAAAGGCAATAGGAATTATCATCAACAATCCCGAATTTGCAGACGTAAGAAGTCTTGAGGGTGTTGCGGACACAAAAAACAAGTCCGTTCCCATTCTCGCAGTCCCCACAACTGCGGGAACTGCAGCCGAGGTAACTATCAACTACGTTATCACTGATGTACAGAACAACCGCAAGATGGTTTGTGTCGATCCCCATGATATCCCAATTGCTGCATTTGTTGACCCTGATATGATGTCCTCCATGCCGAAGGGACTTACTGCCGCTACGGGAATGGACGCTCTCACACACGCTATAGAGGGATATATCACCGCAGGAGCATGGGAGCTTTCGGATATGTTCCACTTAAAGGCTATCGAAATAATCGGCAGAAGTCTCAGGAACGCCGTTGCCAATACCCCCGAGGGAAGAACAGACATGGCTCTCGGTCAGTATATCGCAGGAATGGGCTTTTCCAATGTGGGACTTGGCATAGTTCATTCCATGGCTCACCCTCTCGGCGCGCTTTACGACACTCCCCACGGCATTGCAAACGCCATAATTCTTCCTACCGTTATGGAGTATAACGCTCCCGCAACAGGAGAAAAATACCGTGAAATAGCACGGGCAATGGGCGTAAAGGGCGTTGACGAAATGTCACAGGAGGAGTACAGAAAGGCTGCCATAGACGCTGTACGTCAGCTTTCCGCAGATATTGGCATTCCCTCCGACCTCAAGGACATCGTGAAGCCCGAAGATATCCCGTTCCTTTCTCAGTCCGCATACGATGATGCCTGCCGTCCCGGAAACCCCAGAGAAACCTCCGTTGAGGAGATCGCAGAGCTTTACAGATCACTTATCTGATTTTCACCGGGCATGAAGGATTTTTGTCCTGCCTCATTCTGTTAAAAAAACAGCTAAACAAAAAACTGCACAAATAAGGTCACAGTAAAGTTTAGGTCAAGCCCTTTTTCAAAGGCTTGCGGTTTTCCAAAGGGCAGCGCCCTTTGGTCGCCCTTCGCAAAGGGCGAAATCCTCTTTTTATCAAAAAACGGGGAAAAGGGTGAGAAATTCGGCAGCATTTCGAGGGGGAGCGGATATGACCGCTCTCCCTTTTTACAGATTTATTCAAAATAAAACCTTCAAAACGTTCCGGTGGATCGTTTGGAGCAAAGCTATACCATTACACTATTTTTGTATATCTATATCCTTTTCGACAGACTGAGCCGACCTGAGGGTCGGCTTTTTTTGACAGACGGTTTTGACGGGAAAATAAATTTTTACAATAAATTTTATTAAACCTATTGCAAAAATCATGCATATTTAGTATAATAATAAGTAGCTATATATTCTGATATTTAACGGATAGGGGGAGTAGTGCTAAATGATCAATAAGGATAAGATCCGCAAGGTCGATATATACCGTCTGGACGGAAGTCATATTTTTTCAACCAGCAAGCCCCAGTTTCCAAGGGATTTTTTCAAAATAAAGGGATGGGAGCTTGTTACTGTAAAGTCAAACGATCTTCCCGTTTTTAACAAGGAAGATAATGTTTTTACGATTTTCGAGTACACAGACGGAACAAGGATAAAGTGCGAAACCAGGATAGACATCAGCACTCCTCAGCAGCTTAATTTCCATGTTGACGAAGGGATGGTGCTGGAGGAGCGGAGAAACTCATTTAAGGTAAATACGCCAAATACATTTGCTTTTATTACCCGGATCGAAAAGGATGACGATATTATTGATCTTGAAGAGGATTTTAAGGTGCGTATCCTCAATCTCAATCTGACGGGTGTGCTTATGAACTGTGCTATGGAGCTTGAACCTAAAACGATAATCACACTGAAGATTCTTGACGGCACTATTGAAATAAGGACGGAGATACTTCGCAGGCAGATGAATTCTATAGGAGATTTTACAGACTATGGCTGCCATTTTCTTGATATAACCCCTCCGCAGGAGGAAAAGATCGCAAGATATGTTTTCGACTGTCAGCTTGCCGAGCGTGATCGCACAAGGATTAAAAGCAGATAAATTTTAAAAAGGATAACCGGTATGAGCATAGTTATTGCCGTTACAAATCAAAAGGGCGGCGTGGGAAAAACCACCACCTGTTCCGCCTTGGCGGGAATATTCCGGCAAAGGGGAAGAAAGGTTCTCGCACTCGATCTCGATCCGCAGGGAAATCTTTCCTTTTCACTCGGAGCAGAGGATACAGGACTTACCGTTCACGATATTATGACAGGGAAATGCAGCGTGAGGGAAGCTGTCAAGCACACAAGAATATGCGATGTTGTGACCTCCAATATCCTGCTTTCGGGTACGGAGCTTGAACTAAAGCAGAGAGAACGTGAGTTTGTTCTCAAAAAAGCTCTTGAGGAGGTAAGCAGCGATTACGATGCAGTTATAATAGATACTCCTCCTGCCCTTTCGGTGCTGACTGTAAACGCATACACCGCCGCAAGGGATCTTATTATCCCTATGACCCCGGAGGTTCTCTCCCTGCAGGGGATAAGCCAGGTAAAGGATACTATAATCGCTGTAAAAAAATATTATAACAAGGGGCTGAACGTAAGGGGAATTTTGCTTACACGTTACAGCTCCAAATATCTGCTCAACGAAGAGGTGGCGCAGATGGCTGAAATTGTGGCAAAGCAGCTCGGAACGGGTATTCTTCCCATAAGGATATCCTCCTGCATTGCCGCAGCCGAAGCACCTGCCCATCAGATGACGATCACCGAATATTCTCCAAGATGCCGTGCCGCAAGAGAATATACAAAGCTTGCGGAAACTCTTTATCCCGAGCTTACCGTTTACCGTTAAGGAAAGTGATCATATGACCCCGAAAACACATAAAACTCCCCAGCTCATGAAGCTGCTCACAGGCTCATCGGGAGTAACAAATCCGATCATAGACGAAAAATTCAAGGAGGATATTATCCGCTCCAGGGAAAATCCCGAGCCTGTAAAGCCTAAGCCCTCCGCAAAAGGAGGAACCGAGATAAACGTCACCTCAGAGCTTATTTCGCAATGGCTGCCCCTTGTTATAAGGCGGTTCAATCTCTGCTCCTGCGACCGCTGCAATGCGGAAATGACCGTGGCGGCGTTTGACAGCATAAAGCCTGTGACAGTCGAGGTAAGAAGCAAGAGCGATCTGAAGCGTGCGCAGGAAATAAAGAGCAATGAGGAACAGCCCGTGCTTATGCAGCTTATACGCCTTGCAATGGAACGCAAAAAGCTTAAAAGACATGATATATAAAAGGGGTCTGTCGCAGCAGAAGGTATTTTGCCGCAGCAGACCCCTGCTTTGTAACTAAAAGATAAAGCAATGCAAAACGGAGAGTTATCGCCGCTTACGCGGTTCGGAAAAAACGCACTGACGTGCTCTTTTCCGAAGCAGCCGCCTGAGAATAACGCTTTTTAACAAATTTAAAAAATTTCTTAAGGGGTTCTCTATAAACCGGGACACGAGCAAAGCCTCGTCCATTGGTTCGGTCAGATGCAAGGCATCAGACCGCAGTAATACTTGCTGTCTTACAAGGTCTGATAACGAAGCAGATGACCGAACCAATAGAGGATTTGCCGTGAAGGAGGTTTATAGAGGTTCCCTTAATACATACGGATATATATTTTTTCTCAGGCGGCTGGAACACACCTGTATATTTGACCGCTGAAATATAAAATAATAAACCCGTAAATAAGGGAATTTCGCCCTCTGCGGAGGGCGACCAAAGGGCTCTGCCCTTTGGAAACCCGCAAG
>CAZDJG010000098.1:0-7758 GCA_964505695.1 uncultured Ruminococcus sp. | reverse complement strand
GTCCACAGACTACCCAGCCTGTCTGCGAATTTTTCGTGCAACCTGATGAAAAATCTGACTGCGCATCTTCAGCGCAATCTTTATTCGGTATTGCCTTAATTATTCATCGTACCCCAAAGGGAATATCTTATCCTTTATCATATCGCGCATTTTTGTCACCGCAGGCATAAGCTCGGTAAGGCTTCCGCAGCTGTCCACGCCGTTGGACGTCCATGCCATTACGCCGTTCCAGCCGTTGTTGTATGCGTTCCCGTAATCCTCCTCCGGAGTGCGTCCGCTTTCGTTTACAACGGCTGTTTCGCCGATAACGCAGGGCTTCGTGCCGTCAAGACCGAAATCCGTCGGGGACTTTTCAAAGGGATATCCGAGGAATGAATTCTGCCAGAAATAGTAGTGGGGAGAATAGAAATCAAGGTATGCGCTCTCTCCCGCAAGCTCGCCGAAATATTCATCGGAAACGTAATTTCCCTCATACTTGTCGGAATTGTACTTTACCATTCCCATGCCCACCGTGACCAGCTCATCGGAATTGTCGTGGATAGCGGCGCTGCACTTTGCGAAGAATTTTGAAAGATACTCCCAGGAGATCTGACCGTCCTCGGCATTTTCATGCACCCAGTCAGGCTCGTTCATAAGGTCGATGCTCCACAGCATGGGACTGTCCCCGTATCTTTCCACAAAGGGGATAACATAGGAATCAATGTAGGACTGCGTTGCCTCGTCGCTCTGAACCATAAGGCGATAGTTTTCACAGCCTGAATTTCCGTCCTTGAAGTGATCGAAGGAAAGAAGGGTCGCCATGATATAGATATCATGCTTTTCGGCGATCTCAAAAAGCTTGTCCAGATCGGTCCAGTGTTCCTCATTGACCTCTTTCACCGTACCGTCGCTTTTGAGGCGGACTATGCTCATTCCGTTGCAGTTTACCCATACTCTTGAAGCGTTGACCCCCGCCTCGTGAAGCTCGGCAAAATGGCTGTCCCAGAATGCTTCGTCAAAATTTCCTCCGAAGTCGTTCCAGTTCTGCCACGGTGTATTTACGCCGTTAATCCATAGCTCCTTGCCGTCGACTGTAAATTTTGTGCCGTCGACTGCAACGCGTTTCTTCTCATAATCGGAACCGGAGGCGCTTTCTTCGCCGCCTGCCGATGAGGAAATGGTTTCTTCTCCGTCTGAAACGGCGGAATTGTCGGCAGCAGTATCTGCCTCATTTGTTTTTGCGCAGCCGGTAATGCCGGAAAGAATCAGGCATACGGCAAGCGCTGCTTTAAGTCCGGAGCTTTTCATATTTATCGTTATCCTTTCTGAGATTATTGTTTTATATGCTCTTCGGTAAATTTTTTCAGCTTTGCATAGCCCTCGTCGCTTATGATATGCTCTATTTTGCAGGCATCGTGAGCCGCATTTTCCGGGGAAACTCCCAGGATCCTTTCAAAGAAGTCGGTTATTATCACATGGCGTTCATAAACCGCTTCAGCCTTTTGCTGTCCTTTTTCGGTAAGGATTATCTGACCGCCCTGCTCAACGGTAATGAAACCGTCGTCCTTGAGGATATTCATTGCCCTGCTGATGCTGGGTTTGGAATAATTCAGTTCGGAGGCTATATCCACCGAGCGTACAAAGCCTGTTTTTCTGTGCAGAAGAAGAATGGTTTCAAGGTAATCCTCTCCCGATTCGTAAATTGCCATTTCAGCTCTCCTTCCATATAATAATATTGTCAGATAAACTCTTATCATTATACCATGATTTTATAAATTCTGCAAGCTTTTTTTGTATGATTTTCCGATAATTCTGCTTTTGCCGGAGCATAACTTCATGATCTTAGGACAGCACATTATATTTTACGCAAATTTTACAATAGCATTATTTGAAATTCACTTATTAGTGTTAAAATAACTTTGTATTATAAAAAGGTGTAAATGATAAATGCCGCCAAAATGTATCCGAAGTGCGGTGTGCGCAGCAGAGCTGTGAAAGGATGAGCATCAGATGTCAATTTTCAATGTCATTGGACTTGCCGGCGGACTTGCGATGTTCCTTTACGGTATGAGCCTTATGAGCGACAAGCTGGAAAAGCTTGCGGGCGGACGGCTCGAAAAGGTTTTTGAAAAGCTTACCTCCAACCGGTTCAAGGGTCTTCTTCTCGGAGTGATCGTGACCGCTGTGGTTCAGTCCTCATCGGCGACCACGGTAATGCTTGTGGGCTTTGTAAACTCCGGAATAATGCGGCTTTCACAGGCGATATCCATTATAATGGGCGCAAATATCGGAACTACCGTAACAACATGGCTGCTGAGCCTTTCGGGGCTTGAGGGCGACGGAATTATTATCCAGCTTTGCAAGCCTCAGAATTTTGCTCCGATCTTTGCGCTTGTCGGCGTTATAATGAGAATGGCGTCAAAAAACGGAAAGAAAAAGGATATCGGCGGTATTCTTGTGGGTTTTGCCCTGCTTATGACGGGTATGGATACAATGGGCGAGGCTGTGGAGCCTCTGAGGTATTCGGAAAGCTTTGAAAATCTGATGATCCTGTTTACCAATCCTGTTCTCGGAGTGCTTGTGGGTGCGCTGCTTACGGCTGTAATACAGTCCTCGGCGGCATCGGTCGGTATGCTCCAGTCCCTTTCCCAGAGCGGAAAGATAACCTTCGGAACTGCTTTTCCCATTATCCTCGGTCAGAATATAGGCACCTGCGTTACCGCAATTATCTCCTCTGCGGGTGCAAACAAGAATGCAAAGCGTGTTGCTGCGGTTCATCTTTATTTCAATGTTATCGGAACGGTCATTGTAATGGCTGTCTATTATACTCTCGATGCATTTATTGATTTTTCCTTTGCCGACAGTACCGTTACTGGTTTTTCCATTGCAATAGTGCATACTATTTTTAATCTGCTTACAACCTTTATCCTGCTGCCCTTTACAAATCTGCTTGAAAAGCTTGCGTATCTTACCATCAAGGACGAAAAAAATTCAGATACCGAAACTCCTGTTATTCTCGACGACCGTTTCCTCAGTACTCCAGGCGTTGCTGTGGAGCAGTGCAGGAACGTTATCAACAGAATGGCGTCAATAGCCAAAAATACGATCCTTATAGCCATCGACCTGCTTAAAAACTATGACGAGGACAAGGCTCAGATGGTTCTTGAAAACGAGGACGTTATAGACAACTATGAGGATATTACGGGAACATATCTTGTAAAGCTTTCCGGGCGCAGCCTTACCATGGACGACAGCAGAACGGTTTCCTGCCTGCTCCATTCCATAGGCGATTTTGAGAGGATATCCGATCATGCGGTGAACATTCTCGATACCGCAAAGGAGATACATGAAAAGGAAATAGATTTCTCGGATATGGCAAAACGGGAGCTTCAGGTGCTTTTCAGAGCCATAGAGGATATTCTCGACCTTACCGTGAAGGCGTTTGAAGAAAAGGATATTGCACTTGCAAGAAGAGTTGAGCCTCTTGAGGAAGTGGTCGATACGCTCAGGACAGAAATGAAAAGCCGGCATATAGACAGGCTTCAGGAAAAAATATGCACCATCGAGCAGGGCTTTATCTTTACCGATCTGCTTACCGATCTTGAAAGGGTTTCAGATCACTGTTCAAATATTGCCGTAAACCTTATTCAGATAAACGACAACAACTTTGACAACCACCAGTATCTCAATGAGCTTAAAAATGAGGATAACACTGATTTTATAAATCAGTACAAGGAATACTCCATAAAGTATCTGCTGCCGAAAACAACAGAAAAGTAGGATCTTCCTGCGACGGTATGCGAGTATGCTATATGGGCTTTGTTTATATGATAATGCAGTAATAGTATAAATATCCGGCTGAAAGCGTACCGTTTGAATACGGTACGCTTTTTCCGCGTTATGTAAAATCCGTGTAAAATACGAAAGGAATGATAATATAATGATAACTGTTTACTGTGTTGAGGACGACGAAGGTATCAGGGAGCTTATAACCTGCGCTTTGAAAACGGGAGGGTATGAGGTAAATGCCTTTTCGGGGGCAGACGAACTTGCCGTGGGGCTGCGCCGTAAAATTCCTTCACTTATTCTCCTTGATATCATGCTGCCCGAAAAAAGCGGAATGGAGATACTGCACGGCCTTAAATCAAGCAGCCTGTATGCGAATATCCCCGTGATAATGCTGACCGCCCTTTCTGCCGAGCTTGATAAGGTAAACGGTCTTGAATCGGGAGCGGATGACTATATTACAAAACCCTTCGGTATCATGGAACTGCTTTCGAGGGTAAAAACGGTTCTTAGGCGGTCCGGTTCGGGTGCTTCAGGCTCTGCGGAACAGTATATCATTTCAAATCTCGTGCTTGACGCGCCCAGACACAGGGTAACCGTGGGGGAAAATGAGGTAGAGCTTACCTGCAAGGAATTTGAGCTGCTTTTATGTATGCTCAGAAACCGTGATATCGTCCTTACAAGAGAGCAGCTTATGGAACGTGTGTGGGGATATCAGTTTGCGGGAGAGTCGAGAACGGTTGACGCTCATGTAAGAACTCTCCGCCGCAAGCTTGAGCAGGCAGGCTGCGAAAACATTATATACACCGTAAGAGGCGTGGGATATAAGATAGGCGCTGACCATTGAAAGGAAAAAAATATGCAGAAACGAATTTACAAGGCGATCACAACTATAGTGATGACGGCGGTGCTGGTTCTAGGCGTGATCTTTATCTGCATAAGCTACGAGCTGTATTCGAGAGAGGCAAGAAACAGCCTCATTTGCGCAGCGGATACTGCGCTGATGTCCGAAAGCGACCCGGAGAGGCTCTATGATATTCTTTCGCAGACCCTGCGGCAGGACGTGCGCGTTACAATGATATCCGACAATGGAAGCGTGATCTTTGACAGCTCCTCCGATCCTGCCAATGCCGAAAATCATCTTGACAGGGAGGAGGTTATGGATGCGCTTGAAAGCGGAAAGGGCGAAGCAATTCGTTTTTCCGATACCCTTTCAAAGCGGCTTTATTACTATGCCGTCAGGACTGACGGGGGAGTGCTGCGCTTTTCTGTAAGCTCCGAGGGGATCGCCGCTGTTTTTCTCGGAGCGGTACCTGTTTTTCTGTCGGTGTGGGGACTTGTGATGGTAATATCGGTCGTGGTTTCCAAGAGGCTTTCGGAAAATATCGTAAAACCTGTCAGGAAAATGATAAAGTCAATGGATGTACTGGGAGACAGCGCCTGCGAAAGCATTTCCGGCTATGAGGATTACGAGGAGCTGCTCCCGATGATAAAGCTTGTGGAGCATATGAGGTCGGAGATACGGGATTATATCGCAACCCTTTCCAATGAAAAAGATACCATCGAGCTTATTACCGCAAACATGACCGAGGGCATGATACTTGTGGACAAAAACGATGATATACTTTCGGTCAACCGAAGCGCCTGTGACCTTGTAAATCCCGTATTCCCCGTTAAGAGCGGCAGAAACATTATAGAATTCTGCCGTGATCCCGAATTTACCGCTCTTATGGATCAGTCGAAAAATGCGCCGGGGGTAACTGGGACCTTTACGGCGGAGGGACGTTTTCTCAGGGCATTTATCAGCCGTATAAATTCGGGAGAAAAGCTGTCGGGAGCGGTGATAATCATTGTTGATGAAACGGAAATACATCTTGCCGAAGAAATGCGCCGCAATTTTTCCGCCAACGTTTCCCATGAACTTAAAACGCCTCTTACTACAATAAGGGGCTTTGCGGAAATGCTCGGCAGCGCAATGATCACCGGCGATGATGATGTCGTGCGCTACGGCAGGAGGATATACGATGAGGCAAACAGGCTTCTCAGCGTGATAAACGATATTATCAGATTGTCTGAGATCGAAGAAAATCACAGCGAAATATTTACGGAAACCGAGCTTCTGGATATCGCAAATGAGGCGGCGGAGAATCTTGAGGATAAGGCAGATAAGCTTGATGTATCCCTGTCTGTCAGCGGCGACGGCTGCAAGGCGAATGTAAGCAGGGGTTATATATATGAGATGATCTGTAACCTTGCCGACAATGCCGTTAAATATAACCGTCCCGGGGGAAAGGTGCTTATTGATGTGAGCCGTGCGGGGGATAAGGCTGTGATCACCGTTGCCGATAACGGAATAGGCATACCAAAGGAGCATCAGGCACGGATATTCGAACGGTTTTACCGTGTTGACAAAAGCCGTTCCAAACAGACGGGAGGAACGGGTCTGGGACTTTCCATCGTCAAGCACATCTGCGCTGTGCATCATGGAAGTATTTTGCTTGAAAGTGATGAAGGCAAGGGTACTGTTTTTACGGTAATGCTGCCTTTGCGCTGATAAAAACCGTCCGCATATTATCATGCGGACGGGCAGCTTGTCGAAAAAGATACAGATATTTGTGCAATACATACAAATAATGTAATGGTATAGCTTTATTCCAAACGTTCCACCGGAACGTTTGGAAGGTTTTATTTTAAGGCAATACCGAACAAAGAACGACTTGCGTCTTTGCACCGAATCTGCTTGCAGATTTTCCGTCATCTTGCACAAAAAATCCTTGACAGGCGACAGCCTGCCTGCGAATTTTTCATGCAACCTGACAAAAAATCTGACTGCGCATCTTCAGCGCAATCTTTATTCGGTATTGCCTTATGTTTTTCAAGATAGCCTTTGTTGTGCATCATATAAATAATCCCGCGGCAAATGCCGCCGCTGCTGCGGCAAGAGCAACAACTATAAGCGGCATATCAAAAAGTGCAAGTATCACCGCCGTTATTGTTCCCACAGCAGCGGTAAAGGAATTTCCCGTTGAATAGAATATTGACGGAAAGGTCATTGCGCTGAGCACAGCATATGGCAGAAAATAAAGCATTCTGCGGAAAAACGGCGACCTTACCTTTCCCTTGAAAAGGGTAAATGGTATCATTCTTATGAGGTATGTAACTCCTGCCATAACGGCAATATAGGCCATTATGCTCATTGTGCTGCGTCCTCCGGTTCCTTGAAAATTGCTGCTGCCGCCGCACTTGCCGCTGCGGCGCTTATGATTATGGCAAAGCCATCGCTTACTGCCTTGAAGAAAAACTTGAATATTATCGACAGCAGTGCGGCGAGAATAACAGTCATCAGCACGCTTTTTTTCTTTCGTGAAGCGGGGATTATTATGGCAATGAACATTCCGTACAGGACTATCCCCATGGCGTTTATAACGTTTTGCGGCATTATCTGTCCCAGATACGCTCCTATAAATGTCCCTCCGCTCCAGCCGAGAAAAGCCGCAAGGATCATTCCGTACATATATGACGGCGTTATTTTGTGAGGCTGTGAGGAGGCAACCGCAAATATTTCATCGGTTATTCCGTAAGCAGCAAGCATACGCTTCGGAACGGTGAAGCTGTCGTCGAGCTTTGAGGTGAGCGACAATCCCATAAGTGCATATCTGAGGTTTATGATAAGCTGGGTCACAGCCATTTCAAAAAGAGAACCTCCTGCGGCGATCACCGTAACGCCCATTGCCTGTCCTGCGGAGGTAAGGTTTGTCATTGATATGCCAAGCGCCGCTGCCGCCGAAAGTCCTGCACGGACCGCCATTATGCCGAATCCGAAGGACACGGAAAGATACCCCAGAGCAATCGGGGTACCATGCCTCATTCCTTTAAAAAAATCCGATTTCATAAAACCCTCTTATGCAAAAAAATAAAGGAATATACCCGCAAATGGCATATTCCTTTAGGGAACCTCTATAAACCTCCTTCACGGCAAATCCTCTATTGGTT
>CAZDJG010000097.1:0-7803 GCA_964505695.1 uncultured Ruminococcus sp. | reverse complement strand
CAGCAAGTATTACTGCGGTCTGATGCCTTGCATCTGACCGAACCAATGGACGAGACTTTGCTCGTGTCCCGGTTTATAGAGAACCCCATAATTATGATATAATACCATGTAGGTTTGTTTGCAGGCATACATGAAAGGATGGTTTTTTATGAAAGCGGTTATTACGGTCATCGGAAAGGACGCTGTGGGTATCCTCGCAAAGGTAAGCAATATCTGCGCCCGCTCCAATGCCAATGTTATAGAGGTAACACAAAGCGTTATGCAGGATATGTTCGCTATGATAATGCTGGTTGATATCACAAGGCTTGAAGGCGATTTTTCCCGTTTGCAGGACGATCTTTCAAATCTCGGCGACAGCCTTGGTCTTAAGATCCACACTATGCATGAGGATATTTTCAATTCCATGCACAGTATATGACTTTTCGGGAGAGCTTAGGTTATGATCAACGTTTACGATATTCTTGAAACTATCAGAATGATCCAGGACGAATGTCTTGACATCAGGACAATTACTATGGGCATTTCCCTCCTCGACTGCATAGACAGCGATATCGACGCAGCCTGCACAAAGGTCTACGACAAAATAACTGGCTGCGCCTGCGACCTTGTGAGGGTAGGGGGAGAAATTGAAAAGGAATACGGAATTCCAATTATCAACAAGCGCATATCGGTAACGCCTATAGCTATGGTTTCGGCTGCCTGCAAGGGTGATCCCGTTAAATTTGCCCTTGCTATGGAAAGGGCTGCGAAAAACTGCGGAGTAAACCTTATAGGCGGTTACTCCGCTCTTGTTCAGAAGGGCTTTTCGGCAGGAGATGAAAGGCTTATCCGTTCGATCCCTGAGGCTCTTGCAAGCACAAGCTGCGTTTGCTCATCGGTGAACGTCGGCTCGACCAAGACGGGTATCAACATGGACGCGGTAAGGCTTATGGGCGGCATTGTAAGGGAGGCAGCGGAGAAAACCGTCGATCAGCAGAGCTTCGGTGCCGCAAAGCTGGTGGTATTCTGCAACGCTGTTGACGACAACCCCTTTATGGCAGGCGCATTCCACGGAGTGGGCGAGCCTGACTGCATTATCAATGTGGGCGTTTCGGGCCCCGGCGTTGTAAGGGCTGCTCTTAAAAAATACCCCGACGCAGACATCAACGGTCTTGCGGATATAATCAAGAAAACCGCATATAAGATAACAAGGGTCGGTCAGCTTGTGGGCGTAAAAGCCTCGGAAAAGCTGGGAGTTCCCTTTGGCATAGTCGATCTCTCCCTTGCTCCCACTCCTGCGGTAGGGGACAGCGTGGCTTATATCCTTGAGGAGATGGGACTTGAAAAATGCGGCTGCGCAGGCACCACTGCCTGTCTTGCAATGCTCAACGACGCCGTTAAAAAGGGCGGAGTAATGGCTTGTTCGAGGATAGGCGGTCTTTCGGGCGCATTTATTCCCGTTTCGGAGGACGCAGGCATGATCGCTGCGGCGGAAAGCGGCTCGCTGCTTATTGAAAAGCTTGAAGCAATGACTGCGGTCTGCTCGGTGGGTCTTGATATGATAGTTATTCCGGGCGATACTCCCGCAGACGTCATTTCGGGAATTATTGCCGACGAGGCGGCTATCGGAATGGTAAACAGCAAGACTACCGCTGTAAGAGTGATACCTGCCATAGGCTGCAGGGAGGGCGATGTCCTTGACTGGGGAGGGCTTTTCGGGAGAGGACCTGTGATGAAGGTAAACCCGTACTCTCCGTCAAAATTTATCGGAAGAGGCGGTCAGATCCCTGCGCCCCTGCACAGCCTGAAAAACTGATATTTCATTGATTTTTAAATAAATTCAAGGGGGCGATATGTTTTGATCACAGAGCATATTGCCGCCTTTTGCTTTACGGAGGGAAAACAGTATGGACGACGTTATTCAGTCTATTATCGACATTGACAGAGGAGCTGAGGAAAAGCTCAGGAATGCCGAAAAGGAAAAGCTCAGGATAATCACCGAAGCCAAAAAATCCGAGGAGAAGATCATAAGCGGCGCACTGAAGGAGGCGGAAAAGGAAATAACGAAGCTTGAAAAGAGCGAGCTTGCCGGGGCTAATGTGAAAATATCCGCTCTTGAGGAGGAAAAGAACAAAAAAATATCCCAAATGAAAAAGACCTTCGAGGAATGCTCGGATAATTGGCAGGAGGAGATATTCAAGGCGGTCATTTCCGTCTGATACGGCAGTTCTTTCTCCGAAAGGATGGTGAATAATGGACAGAAAAAATAAAAAAAACCGCAATCTTAACGCTACGGTCGCAAAAATGCACGCCGTTTACGGCAAAAGGCTCAAAGCTGAGGATTATTCTGCTCTTATGAGCTGTACATCGGTTTCGGACGCAGCGGATTATCTCAAGCACAACACTTATTTCGGAAGATGGCTTGAGGGCGTAGATACGGAAAATATCCACAGAGGCAATCTGGAAAATATTCTGAGAAGAAGCCTTATTGAGAATTATTTCCGGATCATCGGATTTGAAAAGCTGGGCGGCAGCGAGTTTTACAACTATATCATCATCAAGACCGAGATCGATGAGATACTTATCTGTATCCTCCACATAAACGCAGGTACGGACGACCACATCACTACGCTGCCTATATACATGAACAAGTATACCTCGTTCGACCTGATGGAGCTTGCCCGTGTGCGCAGCTTTTCCGACCTGCTGAACCTTACGGAAAAAACGCCGTATCACGACATTCTTAAAAAATTCCGTCCCGAAGGTGACGGGGACAGCATTGATTACGCAGGCTGCGAGCTGGCTCTGAGGACATATTATTCGAAACGGCTTGCGGATTCTCTTGCGCAGTTCGGCGGCGAAACGGAGAAACGGCTCAAAAGCTATCTTGGTACCCAGATAGACATGATAAATATCATCAACTCCTACCGCATGACAAGGTATTTTAATGCCGGTCGCGAGGAGATCAAGGCGAGAATGATACCCGTTTATCTGAAAATTCCCGAAAAAAAGCTTGACGAGCTTTACAGCGCAAGAGATGAAAAGGAATTTTTAAAGCTGTTTTCCGAAACCTGCTACGGAAGGGAGATCGCCGAGCAGGGCTATGATATGTCAAATCCCGAGGCTGCACTGACCAGGCTCAGGTACAGGCAGACTAAAATGGCGTTCAGCAGCTCCCGCTGCGCTCCCGAATGCTTTTTTACCTTTAATTCCCTTGCGGAGGCGGAGGTCAGGAACATCATACGGATAATCGAGGGTATCCGCTATGACCTTCCCGCAAAGGAAATAAGTGAGCTTATTGTTATATGAGAGGGTGAGATTTTATAATGTCATCAATAGAAAAAATGATGTTTGCGGATATTGCCGGAGTTGATACCGATCTTGACGCTGTGCTTGATATCATAAGCTCCTGCGGCTGCTTTCATATGGAAAACGCCGCGGCGGTTCGTATGTCACGTCAGAGAACGGACGCAAAGCGCGAAAATCCTTATACGTCGTCTCTTAAAATGCTTTCGGATATATTTGCCTTGACGGGAATAAAGCCCGAAAAGGCGGACTGCTCCGGTATAAGGGACAGCGAGGCAGGGAAGATCGGCGAGGAAATACGTTCTGTGCGCAATAAGGTACAGAAGCTTAAAGCGGAGGTCAGAAAAGCGGACGAACAGCTCAGCTCCCATACAATGGCGCTTGAACAGGTCATGCACCTGAGAGGAGCAGAGGGAGTCGGGTCGCTGAAGGTGGACTTTGAGCAGATATTTGCCTGCAAACATATCAAGGTAAGGTTCGGACGTCTGCCCGTGGACAGCTATGAAAAGCTTGCCTTTTACGAGGACAGGAACTTTTATTTCCTGGTTTACGGAAAGGACAAGGAATACTGCTACGGATTCTGCTTTGCTCCCGTTTCGGAAAGCGATGAGATCGACAGAATACTCGATTCGCTTTTCTTTGACCGGATAAAGCTGCCCGATTTTGTCCACGGAAACGCAGGCGAGGCAGCGCAGTCGCTGCAGAGCGATATCGAGCAGGACAAGCGCAGCGGTGAGGAATGCCGCAAAAGGCTTTCGGAATTTTCCGAGGAAAACAGGGAAAAGCTGTGCAGATATTATACAAAGCTCAAAACACTGCACGATACCTTTGAGCTAAGGGATAAGGTGCTTACTATAAGGGATAAATTCTATATCGTTGGGTTTGTTCCCGAAGGAGACGCCGAGAGGTTCAAAAAATATTTCGAGGATCTGAAGACCGTTTCGGTAATCATCAAGCCCTGCTCGGAGAGCGGAGATATCGAGCCCCCCGTCAAGCTTAAAAACAACAAATTTTCCGAGCCGTTTTCAATGTTTGTGGAGCTTTACGGTCTGCCTGCATACTCTGATGTAAATCCCACAAGCCTTCTTGCGATAACGTACACGCTGCTTTTCGGAATAATGTTCGGAGATGTGGGTCAGGGACTGCTTGTTATCATTCTCGGAATAGTGCTGTGGAAATGGAAAAAAATGACTCTCGGACGGATCATGGAGCGGCTTGGCGCATCAAGTATGGTTTTCGGTCTGATCTACGGAAGCGTTTTCGGATACGAGGAGCTGCTCGATCCCGTTTATGAATCAATGGGCATAAGCTTTCTGCCGTTTAAGGCTATCCACAACATAAATACCGTGCTTTATGCGGCTATAGGAATAGGTATCGTCATCATTCTTATTTCGGTGGTCGTGAACATGATAATGGGCTTTAAGGAGAAAAACTACACAAGAGCGCTGTTTTCAAACAACGGTCTTGCGGGAATGGTCTTTTACTGTGCGCTGCTGGGACTGATTTTAGGTCCCATGCTCGGAATAAAAACAGGCGGTGCGGTCTATATCGTATGTCTTGTTGTGCTTCCTCTTATCATTATGTTCCTCAGAGAGCCTCTGGGCGATCTTATAAAGGGCAAGGGCTTTCACATTCATGAAAGTCCCGGCGATTTTATTGCGGCAAACTTTTTCGAGTGCTTTGAATTTCTGCTGGGCTATGCTACCAACACCCTGTCCTTTGTCAGAGTGGGAGGCTTCGTTCTCTCCCACGCAGGTATGATGAGCGTTGTGCTTTCGCTGGCGGATATGTCGGGAACGTTCTCGCCGCTGGTAATGGTCATAGGAAACCTGTTTGTAATGGCTCTTGAGGGTCTGCTGGTGGGTATTCAGGTCCTGAGGCTTGAGTTTTACGAAATGTTCTCAAGATATTACACAGGCGGCGGAAAGGCATTCAAGCCCGTTTCCGTTAATTATGATGAAATTATTGAATAATGGGAACCTCGTTTAAACCTCCTTCACGGCAAATCCTCTATGAGTTTTGACATCTGCTGCGCCCCGCAAGCCTTGTAATACATCAGATCCGTAAGGATCTATTCTTGACGCCTTGCATCTGACAAAACTCATTGACGAGGCTTTGCTCGTGTCCCGGTTTAAACGAGAACCCCTAAAAATATTATAATATTGGAGGATACCGAAATGTATATCTTTTTACTTCCCCTTGTTATCGTTGCTCTTCTTGCGCTCCCTGTTATTTCAAGGATCCGTCACTTTACCGACGGCACAAAGGCTAAAAATGCGCTTATCGGAAACATTTGCAGCTTTTTTGCGGTCATGCTCCTTGCTACTGTCCTTCCGCTCGGCGGCTTTGTTTCCGCAGAGGTCACAGAGGCTGCGGCAGGCGTTATAAGCTCTGACGGCATGGGATATCTGGCGGCTGCTCTTGCGGTGGGTCTTGGCTCTATCGGCTGCGGAATCGCAGTTGCAAACGCTGCTCCTGCGGCTATCGGCGCAGTTGCTGAGGAGCCATCCTGCTTCGGTAAGGCAATGATCTTCGTTGCGCTGGGAGAGGGCGTTGCCCTTTACGGATTCCTTATCGCATTCCTTATCATTCAGGCTCTTGCGTAAGCTGCGGGTAGACGGATATGAAATTCTTTCTGCTCAGCGACAATGTGGATACCCTTACGGGAATGAGACTTGCGGGCATTGAGGGAGTTCTTGTGCATGAGCCGCAGGAAACGGAGAAGGCTCTCCTTGAGGCTATGGACAACAAGGATATTGCCGTTATACTTATGACGGAAAAGCTTATTTCGCTTATCGAGGACAAAATAAACGAATTCAAGCTTAACCGTCCCTCACCCATTATTTCCGAAATACCCGACCGCCATGCATCTGTGGACGTTACCGCCTCTATCTCCCGTTATGTTGAGGAGGCTATCGGGATCAAGCTCTGATACTGGAGCAAAACACAAAAATATCTCTACTCCTTCGTATGAAGAAATTAAGAAGCAAGAGGCAAGAAATAAAAATACTGCTTCGGCTTTTTAATTAAACGGATTTGTTTAGATAATTTTATGGATTGCTGTAATTCACATTGATCGCTCAGGGTTAATGACATTTTTACCGGAAAGGAATGATATTTTGGATCAGGAAAAGGATAAGCTCGGACGCTTTATCGACGCCGTCAATTCCGTTACCGACAAGCAGGTAAAGGATATTATCGACGATGCCCGTGAGCAGAGCAGGAGCATTCTTGCGGCTGCGGACAAAACGGCTGCGGAAAATAAGCAGCGCAGGATCGATGACAACAGAAAAATGATCTCAAATAAATATATCCGCATGGTTTCAAAGGCGGAGCTTGATATGAAAAAGCAGATACTTATTGCCCGTGAGGAGCTTAGCAGCAGCCTTTTTGACAAGGTCAAGGAAAGGCTTGCAAGGTACAGAGCCACGGAGGAATATGAAAATCGGCTCATTGCCGCAGCCGCCGGCGAGGAAAACCTTAAGGGAGCACAGATATGCCTTGCTCCCGAAGATATGCGGCTGAGCGACAGGATAATTGCCGCCGCAAAGGAGGAGATCACTGTTGCTGCGGACGATTCAATTAAGCTCGGCGGCTTTCTTATCGTGCGCAGAGAGCAGGGAACTGTGACCGACAGAACCTTTGACTGCGCCTTCAGGGAGCAGCAGAGCCTGTTTGCCTCGAAAAATCTTATGACCCGGGGAGGCGGCAAAGCTTGAATACTGTATTTTCTGTCAACGGTCCCGTTGTAAAGGTAAAAGACACCTCCGACTTTTCCATGATGGAAATGGTTTATGTGGGCGTCCGTCACCTTATCGGCGAGGTCATCAGCGTAAACTCGGAGGAAACTACCATTCAGGTCTACGAGGTAACTACGGGTATGCGCCCCGGCGAGCCTGTAGTGGGAACGGGCGCGCCTGTTTCCGCCGTTCTGGGACCGGGCATTATTTCAAATATTTTCGACGGAATAGAACGTCCGCTCAAACAGATAGAGAGCCTTTCGGGTGCATATATCGACACAGGCTCCAATGTGGACAGTCTTGACGGTGAAAGGCTCTGGGAGGTAACCGTTAAGGTTTCCGCAGGCGATGAGCTGTCGGCAGGTTCGGTTTATGCGGTCTGCCCCGAAACTCCCATTGTGGAGCACCGCTGCATGATTCCCCCGAACATGAGCGGAGAAGTAACATTTGCTGCCCCGAACGGGAAATACCGCTTGAATGATGTGATATGCCGCATCAGATCCGCAGACGGAACGGAGCATGAGCTTACTCTCTGTCAGAAATGGCCAATAAAGCAGCCCCGCCCCTTTACGAAAAGACTGCCTGTCGATCGTCCCCTTATTACGGGTCAGCGTGTTATAGATACGATACTTCCCATTGCAAAGGGCGGTACGGCGGCTGTTCCGGGAGGCTTCGGAACCGGCAAGACCATGACGCAGCACCAGCTTGCAAAATGGTGCGACGCCGATATTATCGTTTATATCGGCTGCGGAGAGCGCGGAAACGAAATGACGCAGGT
>CAZDJG010000096.1:0-7812 GCA_964505695.1 uncultured Ruminococcus sp. | reverse complement strand
TAAGTGCCGAGATACCGCCTACCATGTGGATAGCGCATGAGCCTGCAAAATCGTGGAAGCCCATCTGAGCGAGCCAGCCGCCTCCCCATATCCAGTGAGCCTCAATGGGATAGATCAGAGCGGAAATTACCGCTGAGTATATGCAGTAAGAAAGAAATTTCGTTCTTTCTGCCATAGCACCCGAAACAATGGTAGCTGTGGTCGCGCAGAATACAAGGTTAAAAACAAAGCTGGAGAAATTAAAATTGTCATAAGCGGTGAAGATGTCAAAGCCGGGTTTTCCTATAAAGCCGGCAAGATCTTCGCCGAGGAGCAGACCGAAACCGATAAGGATAAACATAACCGTACCGATACAGAAGTCCATAAGGTTTTTCATAATGATATTTCCGGCATTTTTTGCTCTTGTAAAGCCGGTTTCTACCATGGCGAAGCCCGCCTGCATAAAGAATACCAGCGCAGCTCCGATAAGGAACCATATACCGAACGCTTCCGTTGTGACAGCGTCGCTTATGGTCGACAGGATATTTGCTTCAGTCATAAAATCACCCTCCATTACCGGGAAAACAAAATAACGGCGTCGAAAATGCAGGATTATTTTAAAAATCATGCATTCCGCAGCGCCGTTGCTGTTTCCTTTTATGTTTGTATTATACACCATAAGTATTCTTTTGTCAATAGCATTTTGAAAATTTATGCAATTAACAATATAACAACTTGCAATTTACGACAAAATATATTTGTTTTTTACAGATATTGTTTATTTTATGACGTTTTGTTTTGGTTAAATTGCATTTTGCGTGACTGAAAATTTCACATCCCGATAATGCGCCCGATTTTTTGCTTGTGGTTTGGTATAAGAATTTTATTGAATAAAATGCTGCAAAAAAGGGCATGATTTAGTTCATGCCCTCTGCACCGTTATTCATAAGAAGCTTTTCCGCACGTTCCCTGAGTATCGGGTATTCCGACAGATCGGGGGATTTTGCGAAAAGCACTCCTGCGGCGGAGGCTGTGTCTGCAAGCAGCTCGCTGCCGCTGTAAAGCTTTGCCGCCTTCAGGGGCGGAAGTCCGCTCTGTCGGCTGCCGAAAAAATCTCCTGCGCCTCTGAGCTTTAAGTCCTCCTCTGCGATGGCAAAGCCGTCTGAGGTGGAGGAAATGACCTTAAGCCGTTCTCTTGTTTCCTCGGTCGCATTGTCGGTAAGAAGTATGCAGGTCGATTTATATTTTCCTCTGCCGACCCGTCCTCTGAGCTGGTGGAGCTGCGAAAGACCGAAACGGTCGGAGCTTTCTATCATTATGACTGTTGCGTTGGGTACGTCCACTCCGACCTCGATGACAGTTGTGGACACAAGAAGACTTATCTTCCCGTCCTTGAAATCCTGCATTACCGAGTCCTTTTCGGCGGCGGGCATTTTTCCGTGAAGAAGTCCTATGCTGTATCCTCTGAGTTCTCCCTCGGATATTTTTTTTGCATATTCGGCTGCCGCCTGTATTTCGCCCTCGCTTCCGTTTTCGTCTATCATCGGGCAGACGATGTATCCTTGTCTGCCTGCGTCAAGCTCTTTTTTTACAAATCCCAGCGCTCTTGAACGGAGCTTTCCCGTTACCGCATAGGTTTCCACAGGCTGTCTGCCCTTTGGCAGCTCGTTTATCACGGAAATGTCAAGGTCTCCGTACATGATGAGCGCAAGAGTACGTGGAATCGGCGTCGCCGACATTACAAGCTTGTGAGGCTTTTCGCCCTTCATTGCAAAAAGCTTTCTCTGATTTACTCCGAAGCGGTGCTGCTCGTCGGTGATCACAAGTCCCAGCCGCTTAAATTCCGTGCTTTCTGAAATAAGCGCATGAGTTCCCGTTATAACAGATATTTCTCCCGAAGCAAGCTGCTTTTTTATCTCGCTTTTCTGCTTCGGGGTCATTGAGCCTGTAAGACAGCCGGTTTTTATACCGAGCGGCTCAAGAAATCCGCTGAGAGTGGCAAAATGCTGCCTTGCAAGTATCTCGGTGGGAGCCATGAGAGCTGCCTGACAGCCGTTTTTGCAGGCAAGCCAGCAGGCGGCGGCGGCAACCGCTGTTTTTCCCGAACCCACATCTCCTTGAACAAGGCGGTTCATGGGCGCTCTGCCGCTCATATCTCGGAAAATATCGTCACAGGCTTTTTTCTGTGCGTTTGTAGGTTCAAATGGCAGGGAGCTGAAAAAGGGTTCGGGGGATAAGTATTTCATGGGGCAGCCCGTTACCTCTTTTGAAAGGGCTTTTATCATTCCCATTGCGCAGCGCAGCGTCAGCAGCTCGTCAAATCCAAGACGGCGGCGGGATATTTCCGCTGCGTGTCCGGATTCGGGAAAATGAATATTTTTATATGCATATTCCTCGGTGCAAAGCTTAAATCTGTGCCTGATAAAGTCGGGAACGGGATCCTCAAGCTGCTCACTGACCTGTGAAAGCGCCTGAGTGACGTTTGTGATGAGCATTTGCGCAGTAAGCCCCTCTGTAAGGGCATATTTCGGACGTATAAGGTTCTTGTCGTCCGCCTTTATCACCAGCGGGGAGTTCATTTCCTTTCTGACAAATCCGCCTGTCACTCTTCCGAAAAGACGGTAGGATTCACCGACAACAAATGCGTCGTAGGCGTAGCGGTTATTGTAGATAACAACGGTAAGGGTGTCTGTTCCGTCGTCTGTTACTACCTTATACAGAATAAGTCCCTGTCTTATCCTTGCGGCGGGGAGCTTTGCCGTTACAGTTGCGCAGATGACGCACTGTTCGTTTATCGGGGCGTCGGATATCTTTACCGTTTCGGAAAAATCGGTATATTCTTTCGGGAAATGCTCCAGCAGATCGCCTACGGTGCGAATGCCGAGCTTTGCGTAAAGTTCGGCGCGCTTTGCCGCAACTCCCGACAGAGCAGTTATTTTATCGGTCAGCTTCATTCTGAAAATACCCTCTTGCATATTTCGGCACAATCGGCATACAGCTTTTCTGTATCCGTGCCGATAAAAAATTCGCCGTTTTCGTACAGTATTTTTCCGCCTGCTGCGGTCATTTTTACAATATCCTTCGAACCTGAGAAAACAAGGTTTTTTACAATGTCGTTTTCGGGCTGCATACAGGGGCGGTTCATGTCGATAACGGCAAAATCGGCAAGCTTTCCCGTTTCCAGGCTTCCGCAGTCAAGCTCCAGCGCTTTTGCTCCTCCCGCAAAAACTGCTTTTAATACTGTTTTTGCAGGCATTGCCGACGGGTCGGAATATTTAAGCTTTTGAAGGATCGTACAAAGATACATTTCCCTGAACATATCGAGAGAATTGTTGCTTGCCGCACCGTCTGTTCCCACGGCAAGGTTTATTCCGCGTTTTACGATCTCTGTAAGGTCTGCGATCCCGCTTGCAAGCTTGGCGTTGCTTGCGGGGTTTGTGACAACCGTAAGCTCTCTGCGTCGGAAAATTTCCATATCCTCCTTGGAAAGGTACGTGCAGTGGTATCCGCCTCCGCCATGGTCGAACATTCCCAGCGATTCGGCAAGAGCGGTGGGGGTCATGCCGTATCTTTTGATACAGCCTTCTGTTTCCGCTTTTGTTTCGCTGTTGTGAAACCACACGGGGGCTTTATATTTGCGGGCAAGCTCGGCTATGCTCCGCATGATCCTGATATCTGTGGTATATTCCGCATGAAATCCGGGTTTATACGATATAAGCGGAGAAAAATCGTTGAGAGTAAGGTAATATTCCTCCAGCATTTCGGGAGACTGGCAGAAATCATTCACAGCTCCGCAGAAAACGCCCCGAAATCCCGTTTCGGCAAATGCCCTTGCCGTTTCCTCGGGATTAAAATACATATCGAAGCAGCAGGTAGTGCCGCCGCTTACATATTCGCAGACAGCAAGCTTGGAAAGGGTGTATATATCTTCGGGAGCAAGCCTTGCCTCATGGGGGAAAACCGCCTCGCGGAGCCATCTGTCAAGGGGAAGATCCTCTGCGTAGGAGCGCAGGAACACCATGGGGGAATGGGTATGAGCATTTACAAATCCCGGTATTACAAGGTTGTTTTTTATATCTATCTCCCTGTCGTATTTTCCCGACGGACATTTATCGGGGCTGCCCACATAGGAAAATCTGTCGTTTTCGGTGCATATTGAGCCGCTTTTTACGGTCATTTCACTTACATCGAGAAAACGTGCGTTATAAAGCTTTAATTTCATGCCCTGCCTCCTTTGAGGCAATACCGGACAATTAAAGGCTTACAGCCTTTGCTGCACATCTGCCTGCATATGTACGGCAATAATTATTCGGTATTGCCTTAAGGCAATACCGAACAAAGAACGACTTGCGCCTTTGCACCGAATCTGCTTGCAAATTTTTCGTGCAACCTGACGAAAAATCTGACTGCGCATCTTCAGCGCAATCTTTATTCGGTATTGCCTTAATTTTATATTTCGCTCTGATCTCTAATATGATATGCTGCTTCCCATTCTTGTTTTTTTCACGCTGATACAGCAAGGTATCTCCTCTCTGAGCTTTTCAACATGAGAGATTATTCCCACGGTCTGACGGCTGCCGCTTATGCTGCCAATAACGCTCACTGCGTCTGAAAGGGCGGAGGGATCAAGCGACCCGAAGCCTTCGTCGATAAACATCGCATCTATGCTTATGCCGCCGAATTTACTCTGTACTACAGCCGAAAGCGCAACGCCCAGCACAAGTGAGATAAGGAATTTTTCCCCTCCCGAAAGCTGCGCCGCCATATAGCTTGCGGAGTTGTTGGCAAGCGTGTTTTCGACCATAAGGTCAAGTCCCTGCTTTGATCTTCCGCTCAGATCCCTGCTTCTCACGAGCCTGAACGTGCCTCCCAGCATTCCCGAAAGCATACGGTTTGCCTCGTCTGTAACCATGTCGAGCATTACTCCGAGAACATAGCGTGTAAAGGAGATTCCCTTTGCGCCCGACATCAGGACGGCAAATTCGTTTTGCTCGGCATAGATCATGCGCCTTGCGTCAAGGGCGGCTGTTTGCTTTCTGCACTGTTCGGAAAGCTTTTTCAGGCGGTCTGCTTTTTCCTCCGAGCTGCGGATCTCGTATTCAAGCGTGCGGCATTCCTTATCCGCCGAATCAAGCTGCTTTTCCACAGCCCTCATATCTGGGCGCTCCTTATCCGCAAGCTCGCTGCGAAGCTTTTCGCAGCTTTTGCTCCGATTTGAAAGCTCGGCAAAAAACTCATCGCAGGACTGCTGCAAACGGGGCAGGCTTTCTATTCCCGCCTTATCGGGTACAAATTCGTCCGCACATGGCAGACCGTTTCCCGCAAGAGCCTTCTCCGCCGATTCCCTTGCGGCGGAGAATTTTTGTGCCGCTGTTTTTTCTTCGTCTGCGGCTTTTTCGACTGCCTGCTCCGCTGCGGACAGTCCGGAGGCGGCATCTAATATATTTTCGGATATCTGAGCGGATATCTTGTCGTATTCCTCGGAAAGAGCGGACAGCTCGGATATTTTCTTTATAAGGGTTTCGGAATCTGGGATATCCTTATCCATCTGATTTGTAATATTTTTATATTCCGCGTTTTTGGCGGAATAATCCTCCCGCGCGGAAGTAAGTGTGTTGTTAAGCTCCGTCAGGGTGCGGTCAAGACCGTTTATAAGTGAATTTAATTCCTTTATTTCCCTGCGTATTCCGGGCAGACGCTCCTGCTCAGCGGCAGCCCTTTCATATGCGGTCTTTACGCCTTCAAGCGTTTCTTTTGAAAAATGGGGGAGTATCTTCTCCTTCAGTGCGCCGACTGTCTGAGCTGTTTCGGATATCCGATCATGTAAGTACAGCCGCCGTCCGCTTATACGGCTTATTTCGTTTTCGGCGTCCTTCAGTTTTTTTTCGGCTGCGTCCATTTCCTTTTCGGAGAAATGCCCCGACGAGATGCTTTTTGCGGGGTGACTGGTGCTGCCGCAGACGGGACACGGCTCGCCCTCGGAAAGATTTTCGGCAAGACGGCATGATACCCCGTCAATAAAGGCTTTTCGTGCCGATTTATATTCGTCTTTGCACAAATCGGCTTTCTTCTCGGCGCATTTGAGCTTTTTTTCCTGTTCGTCAAGCTCCTTTGAAAAAGCCTTTAATTCCTTTTCTTTTTCCTCCGACTGACGGTTCAGCTCTGCTGCCTGTTCAAGCTTTTTAAGCTCATTTAAATATCCGAGAGCCTTGGCTGCTTCTGTTTCCGCTGCCTCGCAGACGCTGTTTTTTTCCCGAAGAGCCTTTTTAAGCTCTTCAAGCCTTCCTGCTGCGTCGTCACGCTCTTTTCTCAGCTTTTTTCCCGCCTGCAGAGCCTGCTCGGTTTCTTTTTTCAGAGGCTCGGCGGCTTTGTAGACCTCCTCCAGTCCTTTCAGACGGATAAGCTTTTCTCTGCGTTCTTCGTTTTCCTTTTCTCCGGCTTTGTGCTTTTTTTCACTTTCGTATGCATTATTTTTATTTTCCTCAGCCTTTTTAAGAGTTTTTTTCGCAAGCTCCGATTCCCTTCTGCGGCGGTCGTATTCTTTAAGAGCCAAGCTGTAATTATCCGTAAATGCGAGAACGCTTTTTTCCCGCAGGAGAAGCTCTGTCCGCTGTTTAAGGCTGTCAAACTGCGGCTTTTGGACTGTTGATTCGGCAAGCTTTTTTTCAGCTTCGTCCAAATCCGAGAATTTATCCGCCAGGACCGCCGCCGACCGTGACAGCTTTTCAAGCTTTTTTTTCTTCTCCGAGGCTGCGGAAAGCTCCTTTTTTTTGATAAGTACCTTTTCGGAAAGTTCCCGTACCGTGTTGTCCGCCTCGTCGGCTGATCTAAAGCCGTCGGCGTTAAGAGCGGCGGCTATTTCAAGGGCGGCGGTGTCGATCGCCTTTTTCTCCTCGTCCGCATTTTTTTTCAGACGCTCGGATATTTCCGTATATCTGTCTGCACCGAAAAGGGTGCTGAGAAGCTCCTCCTTTTCCTTGGTAGGGCAGGTGAGCAGCCGCTCAAATTTGCCCTGGGGAAGTATTATAACCTGCCTGAACTGCTGAGCGGTAAGTCCCAGAAGCTCCTGTGCCTTGGCGTTTACCTCGGCTTTGCGGGGATTATCGAAAAACGGCAGCCACTCGCCCGAAGCCTTGTCAAAATGCTCGCAGTTTTGAGAAATATCCCAGCCCTCGGCTCTTGCCTTGGGCGTATATGTCCGTGAAAAACGGTAAAGCTTGCCCGATAGCTCAAATACGAAAACTGAATATGCTTCTCCGTCGGATTTCGTATAGTGGCTGTTTCTGAGACTTTCACGTTCTCCGCCGCTGCTTTCGCCGTACAGTGCGAACGTTAAAGCGTCGAGGATCGTGGTTTTTCCCGAGCCTGTTTCGCCGCTTATGAGAAAAACGCTGTCGAGAGCCGAAAAATCTATTTCACATTCATCAAAATACGATCCGAGTCCCTTGAATTTAAGGTTTACGGGTTTCAATGGCAATGCTCCTTTCCGTAATTTTTATATAAAGTATACCATGTTTTATTTCAAAAATCAAGGGAAATAATAGGTGTCGGGTTACTTAAAAGCCTTTGCCGTAATACTATAGCAAGACACAAAAATAGACTAACAAAAGGAAGCGGCAGAGAGTGGGAATAGTTAGGAATGAGTCCGCAGACGGGCTTGTCGCCAATCAAGGACGAATGACGACACTATTCACATTCTCTGCCGCTGAACTTGTCAGGATATTTTTGTGGATTGCTATAATCTTTCACCAAACTGTAGACAAATCCACCAACTATAATAATGGGAACCTCTAGAAACCGGTTTGAAAAGAGAAAATGGGTGGAGTGCGTCGG
>CAZDJG010000095.1:0-7902 GCA_964505695.1 uncultured Ruminococcus sp. | reverse complement strand
CTGCGCATCTTCAGCGCAATCTTTATTCGGTATTGCCTTAAATGGTTTTTAGTATAAGCTTGTCCTCATTCATGGCTTTTGAGAATATGAATCGTTTCTCGTTATCATATACATAAGCGCATTGACCGCCGCCGCCGCTGCATTGCTGCCGCCCTTTCGTCCCGCCGCCGCAATATATACCGCATTCGTATTCATAATAAGCTCCTTTGAAACCTCCACGTTCACAAAGCCCACAGGCATGGCGATCACTGCCGCAGGAGAAAATTCACCGCTGTCCATAAGCTCTCTCAGGCGTATAAGAAACGTAGGCGCATTGCCCGAAACCATTATAACGGGTCTGTTCTTGATCTTCGCCGCTTTTTCCGCACTGACTGACGCCCGTGTTATTCCCCTGCGTTTTGCCTCTGCGGCAACGTCCCCGTCAGCCATAAAGCAGACCGCCTCACAGCCAAGACGTTCCAGAGCGGTCTTGTTTATCCCTGCAAGAGCCATATTTGTATCGGTGACGATAAGCGCCCCCTTTTTCAGGATATCGAGTATTTTCGGAACAGCCCTCTCTGAAAATTTCAGATTATCGCAGTAATCGAAATCCGCCGTTGTGTGAATGAGCCGCATTATAACGGGGGCGTTGTCGGGATCAGGGACTTTTCCCATTTCTTCCAGCTCCCGTGCTATTATCTCAAAGCTTTTTCTTTCGATATCCTCGGGACGGATAAATTCCGTTTTCAATACTCTATCCCCCTCCTTGCCCTTATCCCTCTTTCAAAGGGATGCTTTACCGCTTTTATCTCGCTTACATAATCGGCGGCGTCAATGTATTTCTTTTCGGGCGACCTGCCCGTTAAAACAAGCTCGCACTCATCGGGTATGCCGAAAACAATATCGTCGAGCAAAGCCTTGTCCGCAAGACCGCTGCTGTATCCTGCGCAAAATTCATCGATAACAAGCATATCGGTCTCTCCGTTTTTCACCGACCGCAGGGCATCTCTCAGGAGCCTGTTATGGCAGGCGGTAAGCTCTGCCTTGTCATGCTCGCTCATGTTAAAGGTAAAGCCGTAACTGCGGTCGGGTCTTGTAACTCTGATATTCGGGATAAGTCCGAGACTTACAAGCTCAGAGGTATCTCCGCCCTTTAAAAGCTGAACTATATGCACCCTCATTCCCGCTCCCGCAGCTCTTACCGCAAGACCTACAGCGGCGGTAGTTTTGCCTTTGCCGTTTCCGCAGTAAATATGAATAAGTCCCATTTATATCTCCTTTTTCAGAATTTTATAGATAAGCTCCATATCCAGATTTTCCCGTACATTCTCCGCAAGCAGCCTGTACTGCCGTTCCTTGTAAGCCTGCCTGCCGCATTTTTCATGCCCGTATTCAAGACCCTTTGACTTAAAAAGCGCCGAAACTATCCCGCCCGAAATATCTTCGCTGTCAAATATCCCGTGGATATAGCTGCCGCATACGTTTCCCTTTGCCGCCCCATCCTCACGGCCGTTTCCGAGAACGGCAAAAGCCTGTCCCCTGTTTATTGTTTCCCCCATGTGTATCTCATAGCCGTAAAATTCCTTTGATGAAATGCAGGAAAAAAATCCGCTTATATTTCCTGTTTTTCCGTTAATTCTTGTGCGTGTTTTTTCGCTTTTAAAAAAGGTTTCGCAGTCAAGCAGACCCATTCCCCGTATCTCCGAGCCTCCCTCGGAATTTTCATCGTCCCTTATAAGCCCTCCCAGCATCTGATATCCGCCGCATACTCCGAAGACCGGTACGCCCCTTGAATTTAATTTCAGTATCTGCGCCTCAATGCCGCTCTCCCTGAGCCATTTCATATCGGAAACGGTGCTTTTTGTTCCGGGAATGATGACCATATCCGCTCCCTCAAGCTCACCGGGAGCAGATACGTATGTGACACAAACGCCCTCATACTGCGAAAAAACATCAAAATCGGTAAAATTAGATATCCTCGGCAGCCGTATGACCTTAATGCTTACAAGTCCGCAGTCTTTTCTGTCAAGCTTTTCCGAAAGGCTGTCCTCATCGTCAATATCGCAGCTTATATAGGGAATGACCCCCGCAACGGGAACTTGCCCTTTTTCGCAAAGGATATCGCGTCCCTTGTCAAAAAGCCTTTTATCCCCTCTGAACTTGTTTACAACAAGACCCTTTACCCGTCTGCGCTCGTCCTCCTCAAGAAGCATAAGAGTTCCGAGAAGCTGTGCGAAAACGCCGCCTCTGTCAATATCACCCACAAGCAGAACAGGGGCGTCAGCCATTTTCGCCATGCCCATATTTACAATATCGTCCTTTTTAAGATTAAGCTCCACAGGACTTCCCGCTCCCTCGATAACGATAATATCGTACCTTTCGGCAAGCTGTCCGTATGCTCTCATGATATTTGGGATATACTCTTTTTTCCGCTTAAAATACTCTGCTGCGGTCATATTTCCGACGACCTCGCCGTTTACGATGACCTGCGAGCCGATATCGCTGCTTGGCTTTAACAAAATGGGATTCATAAGCACCGACGGCTCCGTGCAGGCAGCCTCCGCCTGCATGACCTGCGCTCTTCCCATTTCAAGCCCCTCGGAGGTTATACAGGAATTCAGCGCCATATTCTGCGATTTAAAGGGAGCGCAGGAATATCCGTCCTCGTGGAATATCCTGCAAAGAGCGGCGGCAAGAAAGCTTTTTCCGGCACTTGACATCGTTCCCTGTATCATTATTGCCTCAGCCATTTTCCAAACCTCTTTTCAGTGCGCCGACAAGCTCTGTATTTTCCTCGTGAGTTCTTACCGCCGCACGGAAATATCCCTTTCCCAGTCCTCTGAAATTATCGCAGGGGCGCAGGGCTATTCCTTCCTTTTCAGCGACTGCGCAAAGGTCGGAGCCGCTGAAAAGCAGCAGAAAATTTGCGTCGGAGGGAAATACTCTTATCCCCGCCTCAGAAAGCCTTTCGGTAAGAAATCTCCTTTCCCTTGAAACATATTCCACCGTCCTCGCAATGAAATCCGGGTCATTCATTGCCGCAATTCCCGCCGCCTGAGCGGGAGTATTCACGCTCCAGCTCTGACCCGACAGCCGTATTTTTTCGAGAAGAGTTTCGTCGCTGCAAAGCATATACCCCAGACGTATTCCCGCAAGAGCATATATCTTGGTAAGCGAACGTATTACTGCCGCTCCCTTTTGCGCAAGCTCCGCCCTGTTTAAGGGAAAGTCCGCAAAATCGTCAAAGGAAACGTCGATAACGGGAATGATACCGAGCTTTACGCACCTGTCAGTTATCTTATAAAGAAGCGCCGTATCAATACGCCTTCCCGTGGGATTATTGGGCGTACATAAAAATATCATATCATAGCCGCCGTCAAGAGCGGCAAGGATATCCTCGCAGAGCGCAAAATCATTATCCTGTGAAAGACCGTAATAAACAATTTCACAGTCCGCCGCGGAAAGCGCCCTTTCGTATTCGCCGAAGCACGGGGTAACAAGCATTGCCTTTTTCGGCTTTGCGCCGTAGACCGTTCTGAAAATAAGATCGTCCGCTCCGTTTCCGCAAAGGATTTTTTCGCGGGAAATGCTTTCCTTTTCCGATATCGTTTCCGTAAGCTCCCTGCAATAAGGATCGGGATATGTGCAGCACAGCGCCGCAGCGTTTCTTATTGACCGTTTTGCGCCTTGCGGCATTCCCAGAGGATTTATATTTGCGGAAAAGTCAAGCCTTACTTTTTTTGAATAGATATCTCCGCCGTGTTCAAAACGATCCATTTATTATCATTCCCTTCCGTATTTTTCACAGGCTTTAAGAAAATTCACCGCAATTCCGGGATATCCGCAAAGGTACAGATGGGGAAAGCCTGCGTATAAATTCTCGCCGCCGTGTACGCATTTATAAGAAATATCCTTAAACGGCTTTACTGCGGTAAAAGTCCCTCCGCAATCCGTGCTTTCCCAGCGGTGAAATTCATGTGCGGCAAAGCCTTCTCCCTTCCGGCACAGCATATTATCCTTCTCTGCGGTAAGGCGGACATATCCGAAACGGCGCAGCTTATCCGTTTTATACGCCTCTGCACTTATCGCTCCCACGCCGCTGTAAAGCGCTCCGTCTGTGTCCCTTATCCCGTCATGCAGATACATAAATCCGCCGCACTCCGCAATGCAGGGCATATCTGTCTTTAATGCGTTTTTTATGCTGCAAAGCATCTCGGTATTATCAGAAAGTCTTTTGATATAAAGCTCGGGATATCCTCCGCAAAGGATAATGCCGCCGATATTTTCGGGCAGACGCTTATCGTAAAGGGGTGAAAATGGGATTATGTGCGCCCCCATGCTTTCCAGCAGCCGTATATTTTCGGGATAATAAAAGCAGAATGCCTCATCCCGTGACAAGGCTATCCTTACATTCGTTTTAAATTTCGGGATAATGGACTTTTCATAACGGGGAGCGCTGCACTGTGCCGCAGAAATAATATCGTCTGTAAGCAGATTTCTTTCGGCGTTTTCCCCAAGCCTTTTCATTTTCTCATGTATATCCCTGTCCTCGTCGGGAGTGACAAGACCCAGACTGCGGCTCGGAATGTAAGCTTCCTTATCCTCCGCAATGCGCCCGAAATATTTCACATTCATGCTGCGGCAAAGCTCCTCTGCCGCAGATATCATGCCTTCGGGCAGACGGTCAAAAATAAATCCGATTATGTTATTGGGTTTTCTGTAGGTCAGAAAGCCCTTCATCACCGCTCCCAAAGATTCGCCCATTCCCTTTGCGCCGATCACGATAATAACGGGAGTGTTTGTTTTAAGGGATACCTCATGGGAGGAGCCTTTTGAGCAAAGCCCGTCGTAAAATCCCATTACCCCCTCGATAACGCTTATATCGCTTTCACGGTCAAGAAGACGGTTCAAGGTATCGTCATCACAGAAAAAGCTGTCGAGATTCCGGGACTCATTGCCCGTTATCCTGCTGTAAAACATCGGGTCGATATAATCCGGGCCGCATTTGTATGCGCAGACGTTCATTTTTCTGTTTACAAAAGCCTGCAAAAGAGCGCAGGTGACTGTTGTCTTGCCGCAGCCGCTGCCTGTGCCGCCTATCATTATCCGCCGCATCTTATCCTCTCCAGTATATAAACGGGATTTTCGCCGCACAGCATTGTGTGACTGCCGAGCCTGCGTGTTTTGGTGACAGAAAGCTGCGTTATATCCCACTCTCCCATGTTCAGGCATTCCGAAACGGTTTCAAGGGAAACTGCGGTGACAACTGTCACCGCATTGGGATTTTTCGCATCGGCAATACGTATTATCTCCGAAAGGCGTCCTCCCGATCCGCCTATAAAAACGCAGTCGGGAGGCGGAAAATCCTTCATTATATCCGCCGCATCTCCAAGGGAAAGAGAAATATTATCGCAGCCGAATTTTCTGAAATTATTCTGTGAAAGTCCTGCCGCCTCTGTATCTTTCTCAGCCGCATATACCATACCGTCGGGACAGCGCATTGCCATTTCAACGCTTACCGAGCCTGTTCCGCTGCCTGCGTCCCAGCATATTCCGTCAGACGGTATTTTCAGTCTTGAAATAACGGCTGCCCTTATATCCGATTTTGTCATGGGAACGCCGCTGCGTATAAATTCGCTGTCGGGAATGCCCGAAGGCACATATTTTTCATACCTGTCGTTTTCAATTAGTATTACCGAAAGGGGCGAGGTTTTAAGAGCGCAAAGCTCCTCTGCGCTCCCCTCTGTGATATTTTCTTCGGACGAGCCGAGCCTTTCGCCAACAAATACCCTTACATCGGGCATATGATATTCGCAAAGCCTTGCGCATACTCCCGCCGCCTGGTTTTCCTTTCCCAAAAGCGCAAAGACCTGCCTGTTTGACCGTACATGACGTACAAGGGGGGTATCCGACCCGTGCAGGGATATCATTTTAAAGCCGCTCCACTGTTTTTTAAGACGGGCTGCAAAATAAACGGGGGAGGAAATTCCGGGAATGATATCCGCATCGGGAAAATATTCAAGCAGTCCCCTTGCGCCGCTGTAAAAGCCGCAGTCCCCCGACATCAGCACTGCGATATTTTCATATCCGCAGCCGTTTATAAGCTCTGCGATATCCTTTGGCATATAAATATCCATGCACGGCTTTGAAAGATACGACAGCATATCCGTCATACGTCCTGCGCCGATAAGGATATCCGCATTTTTTACCGTTTCAAGTCCCTCTGCGGTAAGCGTATCCTTTCCGTCCATGCCCATGCCCACAATACTGATTTTCCTGCTCATAAGCAGCCCTCCGAGATCATATACTCAGCCTGTGAAAGCGTGATTCCTTCCTCACAGGGACGCCGTATTATAATAAGCTCTGCGCCCAGCTTTTCCGCTGCAAGGCGTTTTTCGGGAAATCCGCCCGCATTTCCGCTTTCCTTTGTAACGATGTATTTACAGCCGTTGAAGTCCCTCAGGTTTTCCTCCTCGGTAAAGGGTCCCCTGCCGCAAATTATCCGCCGAAAGCCCGCCTGCCTGCACCGATTTGACACCCTCTCGTCAGGAAGTATCCTTACGGTGCTCCTTTCGGGAAGTCCGTCCCCCGAAAAAGCAGGCAGCTCCTTGCTGCCCGTGGAGATAAAAATATCTCCCGAAACCCCTTTAAGGTATTCTGCCGCCTCATGTGGAGTATCAAAATATTTTCCGTATATCTCAGGCTCTTTTTCCCGTATGATACGTATATATTCCGCTCCCGTTTCACGGCAGGCGGCTCTGATATTCTCCCCTGCCTCCACCGCATAAGGGTGTGTGGCGTCAATTATCCTGCAAAAATTTTCCTGCCGTATCAATGCGGCAATTTCATTTTTGCAAAGCCTGCCCATAAGGATACGGATATATTCAGAGTCGGGAAGAAGCTCTGCGCCGTAATCCGTTGCAACGCTTACCGCCGCATAAATGCCTTTGCTCGCACAAAGCTCCGCAAGCAGACGTCCCTCGGTCGTTCCTCCGAAAATAAGCAGCATATCACATTACCGCGGCAGTCATTCTTCTGTTTTCGTAACAGCAATGCCCAGAATATCAAGGCTCTCCTTGTCTACCTGCGCAGGGCAGCTGCTCATAAGCTCGGAGGCATTCTGCACCTTCGGGAATGCCGTAACGTCCCTCAGGCTGTCTGCACCGCACATTATCATAGCCAGTCTGTCAAGACCGATACCCATGCCGCCGTGGGGAGCTGCGCCGTACTTATACGCCTCAACGAGAAATCCGAATTTTGCCTCTATTTCCTCGTCGGTAAGTCCCAGCGACTCGAACATCTTCTGCTGAAGCTCATAGTCGGTTATCCTTATAGAGCCGCTTGAAAGCTCTGTTCCGTTAAGAACGAGATCATAAGCCTTTGCAAAGACCTTTTCGGGAGCGGTATCGAGATATTGCAGGCACTCGTCCATAGGCATTGTAAAGGGGTGGTGCATAGCGTCCCAATGCTTTGTTTCCTCATTCCATTCAAAGAAAGGAAATTCGGTTATCCACAGGAAATTGAACCTGCCCTCGGGAATAATATCAAGCTGACGGGCGCATCTGAGCCTGAGTGCGCCAAGTGCCGAAAGAGCGGCGTTTTTTCTGTCGGCGATAATGAAAATAACGTCCCCCTTTTCCGCGCCTGCTGCGGCAATTATCTTATCGAGCGCGCCCTCTCCAAGGAATTTTCCGAAGGAGCAGACAGGTGCGTCGTCCACCCAGCGTATATAGGCAAGACCCTTTACGCCTATGCCCTTGACGTATTCGGTAAGCTTGTCTATTTCCTTTCTCGTAAACACTGAGGCTGCGTTCTTTGCGGTAATGCAGCGAACCGTACCTCCGCTTCCGACAGCGCTTTCAAACACTCCGAAGCCGCAGTCCTTCACCGTTTCCGAAAGATCGGTGATCTCCATGCCGAAAC
>CAZDJG010000094.1:0-7987 GCA_964505695.1 uncultured Ruminococcus sp. | reverse complement strand
AACCAATGGACGAGGCTTTGCTCGTGTCCCGGTTTATAGAGAACCCCTTAATTTAAATTGGAGTTGATAATGTGGCGATAACACGCACAAGAAAAATGATCGGCAGCAATGACAGGGGAATAGCCCTCACCGTGCTTACCGACAGGAAATTCAAAACAGACAGCTTTGCAGTCCGCTTTATAACGGAGCTTACCGAGGAAAACGCAGCCGCAAACGCTGCTGTCGCTTTTATGATCGAGGATACCTGCGCCGCATATCCTGACATCACTGCCTTTAACAAACGTCTGCTGCAGCTTTACGGCGCAAGCGTAAGGGGCGGTATAGAACGTTACGCCCACAGCCAGGTGATCACTATAGCGGCGACCTCCGTTGGCAGCAGGTTTGCGCTTGACGGCGAGGATATCTCAGCACTTGTTCTGGAGCTGCTCTGCGGCTGCATTTTCGACCCCGTTACCGAAAACGGCAGCTTCCCCGAAAAACAGTTCGAGCTGAAAAAGCAGGAGCTTATCGACGACATCGACGCAGATATCAACGACAAGCGCTCCTACGCATTGAAGCAGTCGGGCAGGATAATATACAGAAACGAGCCTGCGGGGATCGCCGTAAAGGGCGAGCGCGCGGCTGCGGAAAAGCTTTCTTCCGAAACGGTATGGCAGGCGTATAAAGCGCTCCTGCGCAGCGCAAGGATCGAAATAACCTTTGTGGGGGCGGAGCTTTCGGAAAAATGCGAAAAAGTTCTTGAAGAAAAATTCGGCTCCCTCGAAAGGGAAAATATCCATATCCCGCAGACAAAGAGATCCCCCGTAAAGGAAAGTCCCGAATATGTGACGGAGCGCCTTGACGTGCTGCAAAGCAAAATGGTCATGGCTTATAAAACGGATATGACAAATATGCCCGTGCGCATGACCTTTGTGGCGCTTTTCGGCGGACTTCCCATCTCCCTGCTTTTTACGAATGTGAGGGAAAAGCTCAGTCTATGCTATTACTGCGCCGCAAGCTTTGCAAAGAAAACAGGCGTCATGTATATCGACAGCGGCGTTGAAAATAAAAACATAATCCCTGCCCGCGAGGAAATACAAAATCAGCTTGAAATGGCGGCAAAGGGCGAATTTTCCGATGAACTGCTGAGTCAGGCAAAGCTTTCCCTGCGCTGCGCTCTGATGTCTGTGGATGACTCCCCAAAGGCGGTATCAGACTGGTATTTCGGCTACGATATGGAAACAGGCAGCGAAAAGTATGCTCCCGACGAGCTTTCCTCTCTCGTTGAAAAGGTCACAAAGGAGCAGGTAATGGAATTTGCCGCTTCATTCAAGCTCGATACCGTTTACGTTCTTACGGGAAAGGAGAACTGACATGACAAGAGAGATAATATCAAATGAGCGCACAGGCGAAAAATATACAAAAATAATGCACGACAGCGGTCTTATGATACTCATCTGGAAAACGGAGGGCTTCAGCATAAAGCACGCCCTTTTCGGCACACGCTACGGCTCTGTGAATACCACGTTCAAAACAAAGGACGACAAGGATTTTGTCACTGTCCCGAACGGTATCGCGCACTATCTGGAGCATAAGCTTTTTGAAAACGAGGACTGCGGCGTGTTTGAGCTTTATGCCCGTACAGGCGCTTCGGGCAACGCATATACCTCCTTTGACAAGACCTGCTATCTTTTTTCCTGTACGGATAATTTTATCCCGTCGCTCAGAATACTGCTGGACTTTGTGCAAAAGCCGTATTTTACCGAGGAAACCGTCCGCAAGGAGCAGGGAATAATCGGTCAGGAAATAAGAATGTACGAGGACGACCCCAACTGGAGAGTATTTTTCAATATGCTGGGGGGAATTTATCACAAAAACCCCGTGAAAATCGACATTGCAGGCACAATAGAATCCATTGCCGAGATAAATGCAGAGCTGCTTTACCGCTGCTATAATACCTTCTATAATCTTCACAACATGGTTCTCGCCGTTTCGGGAGATGTGGACGAGGACGAAATACTCCGTCTGTGCGACGAAATGCTCATTCCTTCGGAAAATAAGGAGCTTATGACCGTTGTTCCCGACGAGCCGCAGGTTGTGGCGCGCAAATTTACCGAGCAGCGGCTTGAGGTAGCCGTTCCCATGTTCAATTTAGGTTATAAATCCGCCCCCGTTTCCCCCGAGGAGGAGGTTCGGTGCGAGGTGCTTTCAAATATGATCCTGTCGCTTATTGCCGACGAGTCCACGGACTTTTACAAAAAAATGTACGACGAGGGGCTTATAAACTCCGCTTTTTCCTCGGAAACATTTTCGGGCAGGGGATTTTTCGTTCCTCTTTTCGCAGGCGAATCGAGAGAGCCGGAAAAAGTCGCAGAGCTTATAGGCAGCGAAATATGCCGCCGCAAGCAGACAGGCTTTTCGGACGAGGAATTTGAAACCGTAAGACGGGCATATTACGGAAGCCTTATCAGGAGCCTTAACAGTCCCGAATCCATTGCGGGCGGACTGATAAACGCAGGACTCAGGGGTACGGGCGACGCATTTTCGTATATTGAAACAGTGGCTGCGGTCACAGCAGGAGATGCAGAGGAGTTTCTGCGCAGCCGGTTCGATACCGGCAACTGCACTCTGTCGGTAATAAAAAACGCAGAATAAGGAGCGGCGAATGGAAGAATTAAGCAGACTTACAACGGATAATATCGTTTTCCCCCGTCTGGGAATAGATATATTGCTGGACAACGAGGCGTTTTCCGTATTCGGACTGTCAATAAAATGGTACGGGGTGATGATAGCTCTGGGAATGCTCCTTGCAATGATATACTGCTTTAAGCGCACAAAGGAGTTCGGTATTGACAGCGACCGCCTTACTGACGCGGTATTTGCGGGGGTCATCGGCGCTGTGGTCGGCGCAAGGCTTTATTATGTTGCGCTTTATCCCGAAAACTATAACAGCATAAAGGATATTTTTGCGATCAGGGACGGCGGTCTTGCCATTTACGGAGGAATTATAGGCGCACTGCTTTTCGGCTGCATAACGGCGGCTGTGCGCAGGCTGAAGATCGCCCCCACCCTCGACCTTGCGGCTATGGGCTTTCTGATAGGTCAGTGCCTCGGAAGATGGGGAAACTTCTTCAATCAGGAGGCGTTCGGCAGCAATACTTCCCTGCCGTGGGGAATGTCGGGCGGAAAGATACAGAACTTTCTTATAAACCATCAGGCATCCCTTGCACAGCAGGGAGTTACCGTCGATCCCTTTCTTCCCGTTCACCCTTGCTTTTTATATGAATCCCTGTGGTGTTTTGCGGGATTTCTCATACTCCACTTTTATTCAAAGCACAGGAAATTCGACGGAGAGCTTTTCGCAATATACGTTCTCTGGTACGGCACGGGAAGGACGTTCATTGAGGGACTGAGGACAGACAGCCTTTATATCGGTTCTCTCAGAGCCTCTCAGATGCTTGCCCTCATAAGCGCCGCTGCAGCCCTTGTATTTATAATCGTCATGCGCATCAGAACGGCAAAAACAAACGCTCCCCTTTACAGGGATACGGAGCAGTCAAAAGCGATACTTGCCGCCGCAGAACAGGCGGAAGCCGAGGAATCGGAGCACAGAAAGGCAAAAAGGGCAAAAAAGCAAGAGCTGACAGAAGATCAGAAAATCGTTCCGGACGATTTTGATGATACAGACAATGATCAAAAGGGGTGAACACAATTATGACGGAAAATGACATTTGCACCGAGCTTTCGTCGGCAATGGAAAATGACGAAATACAGGTCTATTATCAACCCCAGTATGACGCAGTAACGGGTAAGCTCAGAAGCGCAGAGGCCCTTGCAAGGTGGATAAAGCCGGACGGAAAAATGATAATGCCGGGAGATTTTATTCCCCCGGCAGAAAAAACAGGCTTGATAAACGAGCTTGATTTTTACATTTTGCGCAAGGTCTGCGCATTCCTCAGAAAGCGGCTTGACAGCGGAAAACGCACTGTTCCCGCAGCGGTGAATTTTTCAAGACGTCACCTTGACGACGACGATTTCTGCCAAAAGCTTTACGACACCGCCGACAGCTTTGACATTCCCCACAAACTGCTTGAGGTCGAGATCACCGAATCGGCTATGACCGACCGCTCCGACAGACTGATCTCGCTTACCGAGGAGCTGCGGCAAAACGGTTTCAGCGTGGCTATCGACGATTTCGGCAGCGGTCTGTCGTCACTGAGCCTTGTAAAGGACATATCCGCAGACATTCTGAAGATCGACAAGTCCCTCCTGAGCGGAAACTGCGAAAACGACAAGGAAAGGATAGTGTTGGAAAGCATATTCCTCTTTGCGGGCAGACTTGGAATGAAAACCGTTGCGGAGGGCGTAGAAACGGGGGCACAGCTTGGATTTCTCAGAACCTGCAGCTGCTCGCTGATACAAGGCTTCCTTTTTGCAAAGCCCCAATCCGAGGAAAGCTTTGAAAAGGCGCTGGACGAAAATATCATCGAAAATGACACCGATATACTTTCCGCACAGTCGGGCGCCGCCGCAACACAGCTTTTATTGCAGGCGGTGTTTATGAAATACCCTCTTACCATAATGGCAAACCTTACAAGAAACAGCTTTTACATGATGGGGTACGATAATTTCACATCTACCTCATGCCCTGCCTCGGGTGATTTTGACGATCTGATCGTTCACGGAGCATCGACCATGCACCCCGATGACAGACACATATTTACGGAGGCTTTTTCAAGGGAACATCTCCTTGAGGCGCATAAAAAAGGGGAAAAGTTTGTTAAAGCCGTCACAAGGCAGCTTGGCGACGACAACGTTTACCGCAGGGTGGAAACCACGGACTATTTTGTAAGCAGTCCGTCAAGCAGGGACGTTCTTGTAATAACACTTTGTGAAAATCTCGAATAAAGGATGGTAATTTTTATATGGCAAAGCTTATTGACGGCAAGGCAGTATCCGCAAGGGTCAAGGCGGAGGTCAGAGCCGAAACGGAAAAGCTGAAGGAAAAGGGCATAAGCGCAGGACTTGCGGTGGTCATCGTCGGCAATGATCCTGCATCAAGAGTATATGTAAACAACAAGAAAAAAGCCTGCGCAGAGGTAGGCTTCGAGTCCTTTGAATACGCTCTCCCCGAAGAAACCACCGAAAAGGAGCTTCTCGCCCTTGTGGAAAAGCTCAACGCCGACGACAGGGTAAACGGCATACTTGTGCAGCTCCCGCTCCCCCGTCAGATAAACGAAACGGCAGTCATAAACGCTGTAAGTCCCGACAAGGACGTTGACGCTTTCCACCCCGAAAATGTGGGACATATCATGATAGGCGACTACAGCTTTCTCCCCTGCACCCCTGCGGGCGTAATGGAGCTTATCGCAGAAACGGGAACGGACGTATGCGGCAAAAGCTGCGTTGTTATCGGCAGGAGCAATATTGTGGGCAAGCCTATGGCAATGCTCCTCTTACACAAAAACGGAACAGTTACCATTACCCACTCCAGAACAAAAAATCTGAAGGAAATATGCAGGAATGCGGATATCCTTGTTGCAGCGGTGGGCAAGGCAAAATTTGTCACACCAGATATGGTCAAGGAGGGCGCGGTGGTCATCGACGTGGGCATGAACCGCAACGAGGAGGGCAAGCTCTGCGGAGATGTGGATTTTGACGCCTGCATGGAAAAGGCGGGCTTCATTACTCCCGTTCCGGGCGGCGTAGGTCCTATGACCATTGCCATGCTTATGAAAAATACCCTTACGGCAGCTAAAAAGAAAAACGGTATTGTATAAAGGAGGTCAAATCCTATGAAAATAATTAAAGCCGCCGCTGTGCTGCTGCTGTCCCTGACAATGCTTTTGTGCATTCCGTCGGAGACAGCCTGTGCATTATCTACCCAAACAACACAATCGGCATCTGCGGAGAAATCGGACGGCAAAATAAAAGTATCCCGAAAATCCGTTTCCGTGGAAGAAGGGCAATCGGTAAAAATAACCGTTTATACGGGCGGAAAAAGCATTAAATTCAAACGCAGCTCTGAGGACGCAGTATGCAAGGCGGGAAAAGTCGTAAACGGCAAATTTATCCTTACAATAACCGGCGCAAAGGAAGGTTCCTGCACCGTTACCTTTTATGATAAAAACAATGCCTCGGACAACTGCAAAATAAAGGTCACGGTAACCGAGGAAACCTACTATACATTCCGGACCGAAAAGCTGTTCGATTCCCATTTCAAAAAGCACGGGGAGGAGTTCGGGGACATCACAGCCGAGGAATATCTCGACAAGGCGAATGCGCTTATTGACGATACCTCCGAGAATGTTCTTACAAAAAGCTCTGAGGACGGAGATATGCTCTTTTTCAACAAGGAAACGGGAGAATTTCTCGTTCTGAGCGAGGACGGCTATATCAGAACATTTTTTATCCCCGACGACGGGATAGAATACTGGGAACGTCAATAGAAAGGTGCATATGATATGAAGATCAGATGCCAGTGCTGCGGATATTACACAGTCGAGGAAGAATACGACATCTGCCCTGTATGCTTCTGGGAGCAGGACTACGCAGTAAGCCCCGACTGCTCGGGCGGCGCAAACAGCGTATGCCTTATAGAGGCGCAGAAAAATTACAGACAGTACGGCGCCTGCGAAGAACGGTGGAAGGACAAAGTCCGTCCTCCGTATGACGATGAGAGGGAAAAATAAGGAGCTTACTCAAATGTACAAACGGATTACCGCTGCTGTGCTGCTCATACTGCTTACAGCCTGCGCTCCCGAGGAGGAGAGGGCGGCTATGGCGACAAATGTCATATCCGTTCCCGAAGCGTCCAAAACACAGACTCCGCCCCATGATACGCTGCAGGACACGACCTGTGACACGAAAGTTTCCGAAACAGCGGCACAAACCGCTGCTCAGACAGAAAAGACCGTGTCATTTACCGCTTTGGGAGATAGTCTTATCCACTCCTCAATATATATGCAGGCAGCACGGAGAGGCGCACAAAAGGGCAGATCCTATGACTTTGAATATGCCTATGCAGGCGTATCAGAGCTGCTTGACGATGCGGATATCACAATCCTCAATCAGGAAACGCTTATCTGCGGCGATGATAAATATGAGCCGTCTACATATCCCTGCTTCAACAGTCCCGAAGAGCTGGGTCTTTATATGTCCGAGCTGGGAGTGGACGTGTTCACCATTGCAAACAACCACACCCTCGATATGGGAGAGGACGGACTTTCCTCCTGCCTTGATTTTTACGATGAAAACGGTCTTATGCGAGTGGGTGCGTACAGGGATGCTTCCGACAGGGAAAATATCCGCGTAAAGGAAATAAACGGCATTGCCGTTTCCTTTCTTGCCTACACCGAAAATCTCAACGGTCTGTCGCTTTCGGAAGGCACGTCCCTTGAAATAGGTCGGTTTGAACTTGAACAAATAAAGACGGAAATTGCCGCCGCAAAGGAGATCTCCGATATCTGCGCCGTTTCTCTCCACTGGGGGCTTGAAAACAGCGGCGAGACAGAGGATTATCAGCGAAGCGCCGCAAGGGAGCTTGGAGAGGCAGGAGCAGATATAATTATCGGCAATCACCCCCATGTTCTCAGAGAGATTGAAATTTTTGAAAACTCAGACGGAGGAGATACCATCTGTGCGTATTCTCTCGGAAATTTCATTTCCGCGCAGTCTGTGGGAACAAACCTTATAGGCGGCATACTTGATTTCAAGGTCACGGTTCCCGACGGCGGAGAACCCGAAATAAACGGCTGGGAGCTTATTCCCATAGTCACTCATTATGACGCAAACTACTCAAATGTTCGGCTTTACACCCTTTCGGACTACACTCCCGAGCTTGCTGCCGCTCACGGAGTACGGGCAAGCTCACGGTTCGATTACGGATATATCATCGAGTATCTTGAAAGCAAGGGACTTATATAGGAGTTTAACACTTGGGAACCTCTATAAGCCTCCTTCACGGCAAATCCTCTATTGGTTCGGTCATCTGCTTCGTTATCAGACC
>CAZDJG010000093.1:0-8037 GCA_964505695.1 uncultured Ruminococcus sp. | reverse complement strand
GAAGTTTTTCTCAATAGTAGTATATCACATATAAAAAGAAAAATCAATATAAATTTCTGTTAATTTTGCCTGAATATTTTTGTCGAAGATATATATGACGGGCTTTTCTGTCAGTCCTCACTGTCGAACATTTCGGAAAGCTTGTCCATAAAGATCTTGCCGATTCTTTCGTATTCGCTGTCATCGTCAATGGAGGCGAGCGTTTCTTCACCGTTCTCGTCCTCTTCTCCCTTGAGAATTACCAGCTCGGTATCGGCTTCGACCATTTCTTCGGGATTGTCATAGTAGGGAACAAGGGCATAATAAACCGTTCCGTCCTCAGTCTCGTAGGTATCCATAAGCTCAAAGGTCTGCTCGACGCCCTCTTCATCAACCAGTGTGTAGAGATCTGCGCCCATGTCCATATCGAAATTATCAGCCATTTCCCGTTACCTCCCGTTATTTTTGAAAGTTTATATTTAAGTATATGCAGGCTCTGCCGGTTTAATAACATACTCTTCCGACGCAGACCCAACATTTTTATTATACTTTATTTTATGAAAAATGTCAATATTAAAAATAAATAAAAATATTGCACAAAAAATATGCACTATTTTATTTGAAAAACTATTGACTTTTGCTAAAGAGTGTGGTATAGTTATATCAAGGAAAAGGAAATGACCGGGAAGAAAAATCCGAAAGGGTTTCCTTTTCATAAGAACGGCAGACTTTCGGAAACGAAAGCAATCTGCAAAAAAGGTTTGGAAAGGAAGGCGAGTCCGATGGCAGATACTACCGAGCAGCAGTTTACGGGCGGGATATCCGCAGCGGCTCATTCCTTGCATAATTGCTTTGGTAAATCGTAACGGCGGAGTTTAAAGGAAGTTTATCGGGATCAGGCGATGACCACTCCGGAACTTGAACGGTTTGTATTATAAAGCAGATTTAACAGGAGCCGCAGCACACATTAAGTGAGTATGCGGTATTTTTATACCCTCTCATAAGGAATCCCGCCTATAATCAGGGAAAGGATCAATTCCGATGGAGAGATAAATTTTCGGCGTTACCGACAGAAAAAAGTGTCAGTTAAGGTTTTTGATATATATGTTCCCTCAGTGTCGGGATGCTATTCCCCCGACCGAGCGTGACAGTAAGTCCGAAAGGATGATTACTATGAAAATGAGGTTTATATCTGAATTTGATTAAGATGGGAGTGAGTCCGACAGGTCATTCGGTTTACCGCAGAAAGCAGAAATGCAGCGGCAGGAAATTCTTATCCGAAAGGGTGATTGCAATGATCACAAGAGGCTTTTACGATCTGAATATTCCGTAATGCCGGGGCTGAAAGGCACGGCGGTTCGTATATAAAGAATATTATCCCGAAAGGGTGATCTCATATGATTTTTGGGAAGATATCTCTGAAATATTAAACGGAACGGAGTGAGTCCCATGGCATAATCATAATTTAATGCCTTGATGAAACCCAGAATCAAAATAAAGATACGGGAGTTGTTTCCGATGGCACTGTAATGATGCCCCTTTATCAAAAATCTGAAGAACGGAGATAAGTCCGATGGAAAGATGATTTTTCCTTTGATTTTGAAAATTTAAAGTCGGGAGTTGTTTCCAATGGCATAAAATGTGCCTGTTGTGCGAAATTTATTACGCATGATATATGCTTGATTATAGATTAGGTCTAACTATACTGCCAATTTGAATCGAGTTGATGATATATGATAAAGTATTTCGGTTTTGGTACAATGATTTAGCTTGCAGGGAGTGAGTCCGCCTAACTATTTAACAGCTTAATAAAAATCCGGAAGTCCGTCATGTCAGGCGGACTTCTTTTTTTGCTGTTTGTAAATTTATTTCAAGGAGGCTATGTTTGTATCTGCCTGTTTTGTTTGAAATCACCAAAAAAGAATCCTTAATTTGTATGAAAAGTTGACCTGCGCTCATTGACTTTGCTATGAAAAATATGATATAATAATATATATTATGGGTAAACAGGATGTGTCCGTTTTGCTGTACTTACCGCTTTTGCAGGTGCGATCTGCTGTTGCGGCCGGTTTAAAATAACTGCCTGCGGTGTGCCGTATGCAGAATACTCACAGGAGGTTAATAATGGAACAACAGACTTATGATTTCGCAAGCTATGCCTCGTTCCGTGACACCGTCAATGAGCTGATCGAATCCCTTGAACAGCTTAAAGAATACGCAGTCTCGCTAAAGCTTGACAACACGGCAAAGTCTATAGACGATGTTATTGAAAAAAATGCGGGCGAACATTTTGAAGTTGCCATTGTGGGCGAATTCAAAAGAGGAAAAAGCACCCTTATCAACGCTATTCTTGGTCAGGAGGTCCTTCCTGCCGACGTTCTCCCGGCTACCGCCACCCTCAACAGAGTTACATACAGCAAGGATCCTTATGTTGTTGTCGAATATAAGGACGGCTCTACGGAAAAGGTGCAGATCGACAGACTTGCGGATTATGTTACCAAGCTTTCCTATGAATCGGAAAAAAAGGCGGAGACTGTTAAGGAGGCTACAGTCTATTACGATACCGATTTCTGCAAAAATCATGTCGATATCATAGATACTCCGGGTCTTAACGACGATGAGCAGATGACTAATGTTACCATGTCTATCCTCCCCGAGATCGACGCCGCAGTTTTCGTCATAAGCGCAAATTCCCCATTCTCGCAGTTCGAAAAGGAATTCCTTGAAAATAAGCTCCTTACCAGCGACATGGGCAGAATTATTTTTGCGGTAAACTGCTTCGGAACCTTTTCCAAGGAGGATGAGGACAGAATAGTCGAAACCGTCGAAAAGCGTATTTGCAGCTATGTTATGGATAAAGCCAAAAAGGTCATGGGTGAAAATTCCAAGGAGTTTGCCGTTTATAAGCGGAAGATAGGCAAGCCAAAGGTCATCGGCGTTTATGCCAAAAAAGCACTTATGGCAAAGGAAGCGCATGACGAGGCAATGCTCGCAGAGAGTAATTTCCCCACCTTTGAAAGCGTTCTTGAAACCATGCTTACAAAGGAAAGAGGCTCTATCACGCTTCAGATACTTGCCAACAAGATCATCAGCTCAGGCTCTGAGATCATAAACTCCATTGTTATCCACGAAAATGCTCTTGTTATGGAAACCGACGAGTTTATGGAGAAGTATCAGCTTGCTATAGAGGAGATCGAGGAGATCCGCACCAAAAAGCGCGAGGAATTTGTACGCATCAATAATGCCGCAAATAAAGTGTTTGAAAAGCTCCAGCCTATCCTTGACGAGTATTGGATAAAGATAGAGGAAACAGCAATGCAGGTCATTGACGAATATCAGATGTGCGGCGACGACCTCAAGCGCGAGAAGCTCAAGCTCGTTTACGAAAAGCTTACCCAGAAGATCAAAGAAAATATTGAGAACAGAGCCCAGCTTATCTGCGAACAGATCCAGAACGATATCAATGTGGGACTTTCTGAGGAGGCTGTTCGTTTGCAGTCCTTCCAGGACGAGTTCTTTGAATCGCTAAACCGTATCCAGGAAATGTTCTCTGTTCAGGCAAAGCATAACCGCAACGGCGGCGCTGTTGACAGCATTATCGGCTCGGTTATCGGTACGGGCGGTATAGGAGGTCTGTTTATCGGCTTCAGAGAGGCGGGCATAAAGGGCGCACTTCTTGGAGGACTTACAGGTCTTACCACATGGCTTGCCACATCGTTCCTGCTTGTTACTACAGTAGTAGGCGGCGCTTTCCTTACTCCTGCCGGTCTGTGCATACTTGCTTTTGCGGGCTTTGCGGGAACATTTACGGGAAAATTCGCCGTTGACAAGTTCCTTGTACAGGAGCGTATCGACAAGTTTAAGGCAAACGTGAAGGCAAACGTGAAAAAGCAGTTCCATGAAATGAAGATCAATTCCGACTTTACCGAATCTGTCCGTCAGCAGGTTTATAATTCCTTTGCAGGTCTAAAAGATCAGATCGAGCAGGAAACGGAAATTATCCTGAAGGATACTCAGAGAACGCTTGACGATCTTAATGAGGTCAAGCAGCAGAAAAAAACGATGTCCGATAATGAAAAGATCAGGCTCCAGAATATTGCCGAGAATGTCGGCGGTATGCTTGCGGAAACCTACAATCTCCACAAGACGCTTACCGAGATCCTGTCGGACGATGATGAATAATTCGGAGGTTGCCTGATGACAGATTCATATAATCCTCTCCTTGAAATAAATACGTCGTTCAGCGACTACCTTGTAGAAAGAACGCGTTCCTATCAGGAGCACGTTGTCGGCGGTACTCTCGACTATGCCTTTGATGCGGATTTTGCCATGCGGCAGAAGATCAGCGGTTTTTCGGGTTGGTCAAGGCTTTACAAGGCTATAGTATCCACCGATATCCCCAACCGCTTTAAAAGATATTTCCAGAGCAGCGACAGCGCAGGCTCCATGCAGCATGCAAAGGCTTACGAGGCCGCAAAAAAATGCAGTGAAAGACTTCAGATAAGCCTGCCCGTTATTCTCGTCAGAAAGGCAGGCGGCGTTCCGGAGATTATGTCAATGGCGGGAGACGGCATTGAACCGTGTATCGTTATGACAAATGATATTGCCGAGGGCTGTACCTCCGATGAGCTGTGCTACCTTATCGGCTGCGAATGCGGCAGACTACAGAACCGTCATTCCGCATTCAACTACGCTTTTACATATCCGGGCATAAGCAGAGGAGATGTTTCCGAGCATAACGGCGAAAACGTCAAAAGCAATGTGAGAGAACTTAATTACGGACTTAACAAATGGCTTATTTTGGGTGATATCACAGCGGACAGAGCAGGTATCATCTGCCTTGACGAGCCGTCCTCATTCCCTCAGATATATGCTTCCGTAAGGAAAAGGGGTATTCCGGATTCCTTCGGTACGGTAAACAAAAGCATAGACATTGATGTGATTATGAAGCATTATGAGGAGCTGCACGTAACTCCCGTCCGTAATCTTAAAATGGGTGAAGAATGCTCCAATGACGAAAGGAGACTCGTTGCCGGAATGGAATTTATCGGCTGCGAGATACTCTATATCTGGCGGCCCGATCTTTCTGCTCCCATGACCCATGTGGGAAACAAGCAGTCGCTTGAGATCCGCTGTGACATTATTGCCGATGCAGACGGCAGCCATTCCGCATAAAGGAGGACGACGGATCAATGGAAAAAAATTACGATAATGCCGCTGCGGATATAGAATATGTACGAAGCGAGATTTCAAGGCTGGTGAAGGATCCCGAACTGTCCGCTATCCTCGGTGACGAGGCTGTGGAGAGAATGTCAAAATGGGACGCCGTTATTGCCGGAAAAATTGATCAGCCCTTTTCTCTTATGGTGGTGGGAGATTTCAAAAGAGGCAAAAGCACCATTATAAATGCCATTCTCGGACGCTCTGTGGCTCCCGTAAACGTCGCTCCCGAAACCTTTACCGTAAACTGCATTTCATACGGCGAGCGTTCATCTGTGGAGGCTGTGCTTAAAAACGGCAAGCGTGTTACGCTGACTCCCGACGATCTCGGAAGAGACAGGCTGGCTGAGCTTCTTGACTTTTTCCCAGGTGAGCTTGACTATATAGATGTCCGCAGCGATGCGCCGATCCTTAAGGAGATACGTATTGTCGATACTCCGGGACTCAGCGACCTTGACGACCTCGACAAGCAGGTAAAGGAATTCCTTATCAAGGCGGACGCGGTAATATATGTCGCTTCCGCACTTTCTCCTCTTTCGGAATCCGAGCAGTTTTTTCTTGCAAGCAATATCGTTCCGCAGAATTTCAGCAAGGTTTTCGTTCTGGTCAATATGATCGATGCCATGAATACTATGGAGGACATTGAAAGAATAATTGACAGGATCAGGGAAAAATGCGCCCAGATCATTCCGAACGCCGAGGTTTACGGCATCAGCGGAATTGACGAGTACCGAAGAAAGATTGGTCTTAACCGTCCCGACATAAAGGGCTTTCAGGATTTTTACGAGAACCAGTTCCTTAAATTCGAGCTTGCCCTTTCAAGGGAGATCATTGTTCAGAAGGACACTATCCGGACCCAGCGTGTATTCTCCATGCTCAGGCTTATGCTTACCGACACACTTAACCGCCTTAACATGATAAGCGATATGATCAAAATGGATAAGCAGAAGCTTGACAAGCTGTCGGTAGATTTTGAGAGGGAATGTACTACCTTGGCTGCCGCTCTTGACGGACAAAAGCCGAAAATACTCCTTTCCGTTACCGAAATGATGCAGGAGGCGGAGTACTGGATGTACGAGTTCTTCAAGAAGCTGCGGGAGGATATACTTGAGTGCCGCACCACCGCAAATGACGAGGACGTGGAGAGACATTTTTACTCATTCCTTATGGACAAGGTGGGCGAGGCATACAGAAAGTGTCTTGAAATACATCAGTCACGGCTTAACGACATTATCAACGACATGGGAGCCGAGCTTTCAAGAAAACTCGGTATCGAAAACCTTGCAAGCGCAAGGATCTCATGCAGTGAGACTGTGAATGTCAATACCTTTGTTGCGGATAAGGTAAAGGCTGCCGCATCTCAGGGCGCGGACAGGGAAATGGGCTTTCCCTCTGCGACAATGCCGTTTTTCAGAAACATTATGAAGAAAAAGCAGCAGTCGGAAATTATTGATTCCGCTCTGGAAAATTATGACGATATCAGAAACAACACTATCAAGGATCTCAAGGATTGCTATAAAAATCTTGAGCAGTTTGCCATGTCTCAGCTTGACGATATATACCGCACTCAGGTGGACGTGGGCAGGGAAACCGTTGCTCAGGCTATGGAGATGGCAAGATCCAACAGCGATGCCGAGAGGATCGGCAAGAATCTCGAACGTGCTTCTGAGATCGTTATCGGCGCAGTCGAAGTTCTGAAAAAATATTAAGGGAACCTCTATAAACCTCCTTCACGGCAAATCCTCTATTGGTTCGGTCATCTGCTTCGTTATCAGACCTTGTAAGACAGCAAGTATTACTGCGGTCTGATGCCTTGCATCTGACCGAACCAATGGACGAGGCTTTGCTCGTGTCCCGGTTTATAGAGAACCCCTTAAATAATTACAAAGGGGCTTTTGCAGGAAAAATCCTTATGCAGCAGCCCCGTTTTTTTATTGAAAAATCCGTGAAAAAATTTCAAATGAATTTTGTTGTATATGCTACTTGAAATATTCAGGGGACCGTGATATAATATTTTGTAGGTTTTATGAAAGTGGAAAAGGAGCGGCATATGTCTGTGGAAAGATTCAGAATTATTTATCCCGATTTTGTTTTCAGAGCAGCCGTTAATTATAAAAACGTTGCTCCTGCTGAGGATAAATGGGCTGAGGGTGCGCTTTGCATTGACGATAGGGGCAAATTTTACATTCTTGACCGGAAAGCAGGTAACGGCAGCTACGGCTGTGCGGATATTTTCCTTGAAACGTTAGGTCTTGCATCCGGCTTTTTTAATGGTGACAAGAAGGATATTTTTGAAGGTGATATAATAAGAATAAGCGGCTTTGTTCAGCCGTGTCCCGAACCCTTTTGCGATGAAAACGGGGAAGTTACCGTTCCGCCTGTGTTCAGGTATGATGCTTCTTACGGCGCAGATGACGGTGAGGAACAGTATGAACGCGAGGTCTTTTCAGAGCCGCCTTTGGGTTGTGAGGAGACGTTTTCCTTTGAAGGCGTTGTTTTTATGAGCGGCGGCATTTTTTATGTTCAGTTTTTTGATGCGGAAAGCTGTTCTCTGAGTGCGGTTCCATTGTATATGTATTTCGGACCGGATATGCTCCCTGCATACGGCGTTGCAGTGCAGACGGAAGGAAATTTATATGACGATGAGGAGTTTTACAGCCGCGTGCTGGGGCTTTCGGATATAGGAATACAAAACTAAAAAAGCAGGTGAAATGAGATTTCCCTGCTTTTTTAGTGTATTAAGGAACCACTGATTAAATCCCGCCTAACGGCTTCCCACAATGCGAGGCTGAATATCCAACTGTGTAAATGCCAATAATAGCCATAAGAAAAAAATGG
>CAZDJG010000092.1:0-8080 GCA_964505695.1 uncultured Ruminococcus sp. | reverse complement strand
GACCGAACCAATAGAGGATTTGCCGTGAAGGAGGTTTATAGAGGTTCCCATTATATAATTGAAAGGATTTGATCTATAAATGCGGCTTGTTACACGTTCCGATTTTGACGGGCTCGCCTGCGGCGCACTTTTGAAGGACGCCGGAATTATCGATTCATGGAAATTTGCACACCCCAAGGATCTGCAGGACGGACTTGTCGAAATAACCGAAAATGACTGTCTTGCAAACGTTCCCTTTGTTGAGGGCTGCGGACTTTGGTTCGACCACCACTCCAGCGAGCATGAAAGAAACAGTCTGGAGGGAAAATACAAGGGAGAAAGCCGCATAACCCCCTCCTGCGCAAGAATAATCTATGATTATTACGGCGGAAAGGAACGCTTTTCCCACTACGACGAGATGATGGAGGCAGTGGATAAGGTGGATTCGGGAAACCTTACAAGGGAGGAGATACTGCACCCCACAGGCTGGATACTTGTCGGCTTTCTCATGGATCCGAGAACAGGACTGGGAAGATGGAGAAGCTTCACCATTTCTAACTATCAGCTTATGGAAAAGCTTATTGACTGCTGCCGCACCATGAACACTGACGAGATACTTTCCATGCCCGATGTAAAGGAGCGCATCGAGGTATATTTTGAGCAGAACGACAAATTTATCGAAATGGTCAAAGCTCACACCCATGTTGAAAGAGATGTTATCATCTCCGACCTGAGAGGGGTAGACCCCATCTACAGCGGAAACCGCTTCCTTATCTACAGCCTGTACCCCGATCAGAACATTTCCGCATGGATCGTCAGCGGAAGGGGCGGCAAGGGCTGCTCATGCGCCTGCGGATATTCGGTTCTGAACCGCACTTCAAATGTAAACGTCGGCAGTCTTATGCTCAAATACGGCGGCGGAGGTCACAAGGCTGTAGGCACCTGCCAGTTTACCGACGAGGAAATGGACGAAAAAATACCAAAGCTTCTTGACGAGCTGGTAAATTACGATAAATATTATAATGTATAAGAAACGGTGCTGCGGCAAAGAAATTTTTTGCTGCGGCACCGTTCATTTTGCTGAAAAAGATATAGATATTTAGGGCAATACCGAATAAAGATTGCGCTGAAGATGCACAGTCAGATTTTTCGTCAGGTTGCACGAAAAATTCGCAGGCAGGCTGGGTAGTCTGCGGACAGCGCCTGTCAAGGATTTTTTGTGCCAGATGACGGAAAATCTGCAAGCAGATTCGATGCAAAGGCACAAGCCGTTCTTTGTTCGGTATTGCCTTAGCTTTATTGCCGATTGATTTTGATCTATACCGTCAGAGAGTACTACTCACTGTCGCTGTCGGTAAGCCATGCGTTAATAATGATCTTCGGCGTTGCAACACCCTCATCTCCGTTGAGCCATACCTTATCATAGGAGGAGATGATAAAGTCTACCGACATTACATGATCTCCCTCCATCATGTCAAAATCAATAAGGTCTATCTGCGCTGTAAGATCTTCCTTGGAGATCTCCGCTATCTGATCCTTATCGCCCACCACAAACAGGGTCATTCCCGACGCTACGGGCTTGAACTCGAACTGGGCGGGTTTGTTTATAAACTGGATATCCTTGCCCATAATGGCTATTGCTTTTGTATCAATATTCTCACTGGGGCAGGTAACAGTCACGGAGTCTATCTGAGTTAGATTTTCATAGCCTTCGGGAAGGAAATTTTCCGACTTAAATTCAAATACGCTGCCCTTTGAGACCTCCCTCATATTTATCGTACCGATATTCAGGCTGGTAAGCTCCTTGATCTTATCATTGGGGGCGGCAATATTCAGCTCGTCAACCGAGAATACAAGCTGACTGCGGAAATACTCCATATCAAAATTTTCGGGAGCGTTTATGATGTTTACCTCAAGCGGCAGAGTCTGACGGACATAAACAGGCACCTGTATTGCAAAGGAGGACTTGTCAAAGCTTATAAGTCCGTTTTCGTTGGAGATCACCGCATTGTTGTTGTAAAGGACAAGATCACCCGTCGTAAATTCATAGGTAGACTTCAGCTCCTGATCGAGGGATACTCTTGCGCATATCTTTGTAATGGAATTTACAGTGTCCTGAGGACCCGTTACGGTCACCGAGGAGGGAGTGATGATAGGATCGCCCCTCATATATCCCGATGCGATCCGCACATTTTCAAGCAGGGGCGTCACCTGAAATTCCTTGGTGATAATCTTGTCAAATGTGACCTTTACAATTGACGGCTCGATACTTACAACATCAAATGCAATATCGTCGGTACATTCAATGTTCATGGAAAGATTGTAATCCCTTGCCATCATCACGCCGGAAACGTCGGCAACGGCTGTCAGATCCTCCGTCTTTATAGCGCCTATCACGCCTCTTTTGCCCGTAAGCTTTACCGTTACCGTTTTTTCGGAAACAGCGACCGAATCAAGCTGATTTGCCTGAGCATATGTTCCGTCAAGATTTATCACCACGGGAACATTGTAAAAAACGCAGTCCATTGTGGGATAAACTCTTATTGAAACTATCGCCCATATTATTATCGCACTGATTATGGAAATTATCTTTACTGCGCTGTCCTTTTCAAAAAGATGATTGATGTAATCGGAAACTCCTGCAATGATCTTATTTATAGAAGGCATTTTATCAGCTCCTTAATGCTTATCCTTTTTGAAAAGGAATCTGCTTTTCTTTTCCTTGGGAGGATTTTCCTTAGCGGTCTTTTCCTTTTGAGATTGGGATTTTTCCTTCTGAGGTCTTTCGGGCAGCAGCTTTCCTCTGAGCGTTTTCTTGAGCGTATCACGGGAATATCCTCTGAAAAGCTCGCCGTTTTCCGCAATTGAAATAGCGCCCGTTTCCTCCGATACGACAATGATTATGGCGTCTGAATTTTCGCTCATGCCTATAGCCGCCCTGTGACGGGAACCCAGCGCCTTGTTTATAAATTCCTCCTTTTCGGGCTTCGGCAGAAAGCAGGCGGCGGCAAGGATAATACCGTCCCGCATGATCACCGCTCCGTCGTGCAGAGGCGTATTTTTCCAGAAAATATTTCCGAAAAGCTCCTTGCTGGGTACGGCGTTGAGAACCGTTCCCGTATTTATCTGCTCGCCAAGCTTTGTTTCCCTTTCGATCACTATAAGAGCGCCCGTTGTGGAAGCTGAAAGATCCTCGCAGGATTCACAGATGACGTCGATGGCATATGCCCATTTCGATGAAAGGTCGTTTGCGTCGGACGCTCCGAGCTGATTGAACACGGGAAGCCTTGAAAGCTTTGAATGACCGACCTTTTCCAGCGAACGCCGCAGCTCCGGCTGAAAAAGTATGATTATTGCAAGCAGACCGACGCTGAATGCGTTTTCCAGAATGAACGCAAGCGCCTTCATTTCCACCGTCTGCGCAACAAGATAGCATACCACAAGCACAATTATGCCTTTAATAAGTCCTCCCGCTCTTGTTTCCCTCATAAACTGGATAAGCTTATAGATGAGAAACGACAAAACGGCTATATCCACAACATCCCAGAATGTTGGGGGAAGAATTGTCAGCAGCGAATTTTTCAGCTCATAAAGCAGCTCCATAAGCACTACCCTTTCCCTAGGCAATACCGGATAATTATTGGGAACCTCTATAAACCGGTTTGAAAAGAGAAAATTGACAGAGTGCGCCGTATGCAAGGAAAGCCGACGAAGCAAGGCTTGATGCCTTGCGAGGAGGTTTGACGCAGCAGACGGCGTGCTATGGCAATTTTATCTCAAACAAGGTTTGAACGAGGTGACCTATTGCCTTTAATTGCGGAAACCTCCGGAAACCGCTCTTTCCGGTTTCCGGAGATTTCCCTGCATAATAACTATTATACCACCTTTATATATGCTTTTCAAGAGGCGGAGAAAAAAAGTACCTTTTTTCAGGCTTTGCGGACGCCCGTATCATTCTGCGCTGTAGCATCTGTGTTCGCTTCGGTCTATGCGATGCTCCGTACACATTTCTCCGAAACCGAAAAGAGCATAAAAAGGCTGAATATTCTCGCCGCCGCTGACATCTCCGTTCTCACTGCTCAGATCGGATATCCAGGCGCAGTCGGAATAATACCACTTACCGTCAAGTATGACCGCATTCCATTCATGGTTTGCGGGCGCTTTGTCAAGCTCGGCTCTTGTCCATCCTTCGCTTGCCGAACCGCCCCTGAGGTTAAGGCAGTATATCCCCTGGCTGTGGCACAGGGCGGCATACAGGTTTGCAAATCCGCCGCAGGTTGTTTTCATGCCGTTTTCAAAAATAGCCTCAATAGAAATCACGCTAAGGTCAACAGAGTTGTGGGCAGCGTCAAAATCATATGCTATATTCTGACCCGTCCACATTGCAAGCGCATATGCCTTGCTGTATTCATCGGAACAGCCGGTGCATACCTCATCGGCAATGGAACGTACTTTTTCCATTATTTTGGCTGCCCGTTCCTTGCCCCCGCTTTCGGTAATGTACACCGTACAGAGAGAGGGATCCGGTACGGTCGGATTTTCGGTAAGGTATTCATTTATCTGCACAACACTGTCTATCAGCTCAAAGCTGCCGTAGGGCGTGGTGTAAAATTCATTTTCCGCCGAGGGCGCAGAAGGAAGATATTCCGTAAAGCATTTTTCGGGAGCGGGTGTGCGCACAGGCTCGGCGGAAAAGTCCCCTGTTCCGCCGTATAGCTGCGGTCCGCTTTTTACATATATAATTGACGCAGATATTGCCGCCGCCGACAGCAGAAGCGCGGCAACTGCGATTATAAGGCAGATATCGGTTTTTTTCAGCTGCTTCATCGGCAGGATTCCTTTCTCAAAGATAATTATCAGCTTAACAAGCAGACTATGAGCTTAAAATTGCGTCTTTTTCTGCAATAAGCATCGCTTTTCTGACATATACATGTTTATTTTATACCGCAAATGTGATTTGCGTGTGAATATGCTGAGTAATTTTTGGAAAATAATTCGGACTTGCGGCATAATACTGTAGCAATCCATAAAAAAACTACCACCCGGCAAAAGTGTATAATGGAAATAGGAGATGGGAAAAATGCGAAGGACGGGAACGGTTGCTGTTCAGACAAGCAAAAACGCTCCCGTTTTTATTTCGGGAGCGTTTTTATACTAAAAACCGTTTGAACGAAGGATAAGATTTGGCGAAAAGCCGTGCCGGTTTCAAGGAAAAGAACCGCAGGCAGGCTTGGCGCCTGGCAAGGTTCTTTGACGCAGAAAACGGTGCGGATTTTTGTCAAAGATATCCTGAGTTTAAATGGTTTTTAGTATTACAGTAAACGACATTGAAATTTGCGCTTTCAGCCTGCGCAAAAACCATATATGCAAGTTTTTGCTTGGCCGGGGTCAAATTTCTAATGTTGTTTACTATAGGGAACCTCTATAGTTTTATTATCAGCTTCTTATTTCGGCGCCAAGCTCGGAGAGCTTTTTAAGTGCCTTTTTGACGGCTGCGTCAGCCTGCTCATCGGTAAGAGTTCCCTCATGGGAGCGCATTACAATGCTGAATGCGGCGGACTTCTTGCCCTCGGCTATCTGCTTGCCCTTGTAAACGTCGAAAAGCTTTACGCTTTCAAGTATCTTGCCCACACCCTCGGAAATTGCCTTTTCAAGATGCGCAACGGGGATATTTTCATCGCATACTACGGCAAGGTCACGGGTGGTTGCGGGATATTTGGGGAGAGGCTTGTATGTTTTTTGGACGGAAGCCTCCATCATTTCGGGCATATTAAGCTTTGCCGCATATGCCTTTACTCCGATACCGTAATTTTCAAGGGTTTCGGGGTGCAGCTCTCCGAAAATGCCCAAGGGCTTGCCGTCTGCGAATACCTCGGCGCATCTTCCGGGATGGAATGCGGGCGCCTCGCCGAAATTATCCGAGTGACCCTTGCACGGCTCGTACTGCGCTCCGGTTATTCCGAGAGTATCGAGGAGATTTTCAATAATTCCTTTCATGCTGTAAAAATCGCAGTCTCCGCCGTACATTCCGAAGCATATCCTTGCAGGCTCGGCAGGCAGCTCGCTGCCTTCTGTAGGAAGATATTCGCTGCCCATTTCAAAGAAGCATACCTTTGGATTTCTGTTGTTGTAGTTTCCTGCAAGTATCTCGCACATGGAGGGGAGCAGGGTAGTTCTCATGACCGAGGTGTCCTCGCCCAGCGGGTTTGTGATAACAACGGTGTTTCTCAGCGCGCTGTCCTTCGGCAGACGTATTTTGTCGAAATATTTCGGGGAGATAAAGGAGAATGTGGTGATCTCATTTGCGCCCAGCGCAGCGGCGGTGTTCATAGCCTTTCTCGTGAACCTCTGGACAGGGGTAAGCTCACCGCTTGCAACACCCCTTATAATGGTCTGAGGAATGTTATTGTAGCCGTAAAGACGGGCGATCTCCTCCGCAAGGTCGTTTTTGTACTCGATGTCGATCCTGTACGGCGGAGCGTATGCATATCCGTCCTTGACCGTGATTTCAAGCTTGTTAAGGTATTTTATCATATCCTCTTCCGAAATATCCGTTCCGAGGAAATTGTTTATCCAGTCGGGGTCAAATACAGCCTTTTTCTGAGTATCCTTGTGAGTGTCGCAGTCGATAAGTCCGCTTACGACCTCGCCGCAGCCAAGCTCCTCAACAAGCTCGAGGGCTCTTTTTATTGCAGGCATACACATTCTGGGGTCAAGACCCTTTTCAAAGCGAGCCGAAGCGTCGGTTCTCATGCCCAGAGCCTTTGCTGTAGTCCTTACGCTTGCTCCGTCGAAGCAGGCAGCCTCGAATACCACGTCAACGGTATCGTCCATTATACCGCTGTATTCGCCTCCCATAACGCCTGCGACCGCAACAGGCTTTTTGCTGTCTGCGATAACAAGCATTTTTTCGGTGAGGGTTCTTTCCGTGCCGTCAAGAGTGGTTATTTTTTCTCCCTCATGCGCATTTCTGATATTTATGGAATTTCCCTCGATATAGCGGATATCGAAAGCGTGCATGGGATGACCGTATTCGAGCATAACAAAGTTTGTGATGTCAACAAAATTATTGATAGGGCGAACCCCGCAGGCACGCAGTCTTTCTCTGAGCCACAGGGGAGAGGGGGCGATCTTTACGTTCTTTACCACTCCTGCGACATAGCGTGAGCAAAGCTCCTTGTTTTCGATATTTACCTTGAGATTTTCCTCTGCGCTGCCGCCGATGCCCATGTAATCCGGTTCCTTGATATTCAGCGGAAGATCGAAGGTAGCTGCCGTTTCCCTTGCAAGTCCCAGAACGGAAAGGCAGTCGGGGCGGTTTGAGGTTATCTCAAACTCGATGGAGGTATCGTTAAATTCAATTGCCTCGTGAATATCCATTCCCGGGACAAGAGGCTTGTCTGTTTCCTGCTTTAATATGAAAATGCCGTCGGCAATGGCATGAGGAAAATCGTGGGTGGTAAGACCCAGCTCGCCGAGAGAGCATAGCATACCGTTTGACACTTCGCCTCTGAGCTTTCCCTTTTTGATCTTCACGCCGCCGGGGAGAGTTGAACCGTCAAGGGCTGCGGGAACGAAATCGCCGATATTTTCCTTTCTGATATTGGGTGCGCCCGTAACTATCTGGACAGGCTCACTCTCTCCCACGTCCACCTGACACACAACAAGGTGGTCGGAGTTTTCATGGGGCTTTACATCGAGGATTTTTCCGACAACGACTTTGGATATCCCGCTGCCCTCCGTTTCGTACTTTTCAACCTTGGAGCCGCTCATGGTAAGTCCTGAGCAAAGCTCCTTTATGCTCATATCTCCGATATCAACATAATCGGAGAGCCATCTTACTGACAGATCCATTTATATAACCTCCGTATAATTTTATTTTAGGGGTTCTCTATAAACCGGGACACGAGCAAAGCCTCGTCCATTGGTTCGGTCAGATGCAAGGCATCAGACCGCAGTAATACTTGCTGTCTTACAAGGTCTGATAACGAAGCAGATGACCGAACCAATAGAGGATTTGCCGTGAAGGAGGTTTATAGAGGTTCCCTTTAGGCAATACCGAATAAAGATTGCGCTGAAGATGCGCAGTCAGATTTTTCGT
>CAZDJG010000091.1:0-8110 GCA_964505695.1 uncultured Ruminococcus sp. | reverse complement strand
AGTCAGCGGCAAAATTTGCCGAAAAAACGTGCGTTGAAAGATACTGAACATGCTCTAAGGATATCACAAAAAACAGCCCCTTGCAATGAGGCTGTTTTATTTTTTTCATTAGTATAATGATTTTTAATCTTCCAAAAGACAAATTCCGTTATAAGAACAGCCGATTACTACTCCTCGGCATTATCACTTCCGCTGTTTTCCTCGTCCTCAGAAGGTTCCCCGGAAGTCTCCGTTTCTGCGGCAGGGTCGCTGTCACGTCCCGCCTCGGGTAATGTTCCTGCGGAAAGTATCGTTCTGGCATAATTTATTTCCCTGTAGTCAACGCCTCTTACCGCAAACTCAATATCCGAAAACTCGACATAATAATTGAAAGAGCGGTCGTAACCCTCCTCGGGATCGGTATAGAAATACCTGTAGCAGTACATTGAATCGTTGGAAACGCTCCTCTTTATATAATACGGCTTCAGTCCGAGCGCTTTGTTTACATTTTTCATGCTCATTCCAAATTCAAGGGAATTCTGATCGAGCTTTCCGGGCATTTTTCTGCCCTTCCAGTTAAGCTTGAGCTGCCTGAAATCGTAATATTCAACATCGGTTATCCTGTCATCCTCACCGACCGTAAGCATTATCACCCACTGAGGCTGCTCCGAGCCGCTGACGGTCGTTGTTTTTTCCGAAATGCATATATAATCGAAATCGGACATACTGTTTATCATGCCGTTGGAGCTTTTTTCTTCAAATGAAAGTCCCGTTTCGGAACGTGCAAATTCAACGTCCCTGCCGAGAGGTATCTGCTGTGCGGCATTATAGCCCTCGTTTCCGCTTAAAGCATTTATAAGCATTACTATTATAATAATAACCGCAATTACAGCAAGACAAACAGCTCCCAGCTTTATTTTTTTTACAAATGCTGCCCTGCTTTCGGGAGAACGCTGCTTTCTCACCGGCTTTTCCGTTTGGATTTTTTCCTTTTTGGGCTTTTTCTTTGCCCTTACTCTTCCCTTATCGTCTATATTTTCGGGAAGCACGGGAGCGTCAAGCTCTGCTCCGCAGGCTTCGCAGAAGATATTGCCGTCGGGACATTCGCTGCCGCATTTTTTGCAGATCATGTTATAATACCCGTCCTTTCATAATCGTATTCCGTATTTTATATTTTATATTTTACCACAACACAAGAATTTTGTCAACACAGGGAGTATTTTCAAAAAAAATTTACCGCTGCCGCTTGTAGCGCAAGTTTCTCTTTTTAAAATGTCATATTTAACCGTTAAAAATAATTTTATTTTGTTTGTTAATACAAAATTTGCAAGTTTTATCTAAAAATCCTGCAAAAAGCTATTGACAAAATACGACGATTATGATAAAATGATACCATCTTAAACAATGCAGATATTTTTAGGAGAGTGAGTATATGCTTTTAAAAGAAGGCGAAATAAGGATCCCTTCCGGATGTGCCATCTCAGGCTTTATCAGCCGTGACGGAAACCGAATGAACGGCGGAGATATCGTAAAATCCATTTCCTATATGCACGACCGTTCAAACGGTCTGGGCGGAGGCTTTGCAGGCTATGGTATCTATCCCGAATACAAGGATTACTACGCATTCCATGTATTCTATAACTCAAACGAGTCAAGAGAGCAGACCGAACGTTTTCTTGACCGCCATTTTGACGTTATTAACCTGAGCCGTATCCCCACAAGAAAGATACCGTCTATCACCAACGAGCCTCTTATCTGGAGGTACTTCGTTAATCCCCTGCCCACAAAGATCGCATCTTCTCAGCTTGACGAAAAGGAATTTGTGGCAAAGTGCGTTATCAGGATCAACAATGATATCGACGGAGCATACGTTTTCTCCAGCGGAAAGAATATGGGTGTTTTCAAGGCAGTGGGCTTCCCCGAGGACGTTGGCGAATTTTATCGTCTTGACGAGTACGAAGGCTATGCGTGGACCTGTCACGGACGTTATCCCACAAACACTCCCGGCTGGTGGGGCGGCGCTCATCCCTTTGCGCTCCTTGATTATACTATAGTACATAACGGAGAAATTTCCTCCTACGATGCAAACCGCCGTTTTATCGAAATGTTCGGATACAAATGCACCCTCCTTACGGATACAGAGGTCATCACATACATTTTCGACTGGCTTCACAGAAAGCAGGAGCTTACTCTTGAAGACATTGCCTCAATAATTGCGGCGCCCTTCTGGAGCGAGATCGACGAAATGGAAAAGACCGATCCCGAAAAGGCTGCTAAGCTCAAATATTTCAGGAATGCATTTTCGAGCCTGCTTATTACGGGGCCGTTCTCCATAATTCTCGGCTACACAGGCGGTATCATGGCTCTCAATGACCGACTGAAGCTTCGCTCAATGGTAGTTGCCGAGAAAAATGATATGGTCTATATAGCCAGCGAGGAATGCGCCATAAGAGCCATCTGCCCCGATGCTCAGAATGTCCGGTCGCCAAGGGGCGGGGAGCCTGTAATAGTTGAACTTAACGAGGAGGGTAAAAGGAAATGCCTGTAAATTTCTTTCCTGCTGAATTTGAAGTGATCCGTAATACGGATAAATGCATAAAATGCCGTGCCTGCGAACGTCAATGCTCAAACGAGGTACATTTTTACGACCCCGATTTTGACAAAATGTTCACCCGTGACAATCAGTGCGTTGACTGCCAGAGATGCGTATGTCTGTGTCCCACAGGCGCGCTTAAAATAGTTCCCAACGCAAACGCTTTCAGAAAAAGCGCAAACTATACCCAGCAGCTTATGACGGAAAACTACCGTCAGGCAGGAAGCGGAGCCGTTCTCCTTTCCTCAATGGGAAATCCTCAGGATTATCCTGTTTACTGGGATAAGATACTTATCAATGCCTCTCAGGTAACAAATCCCTCCATAGATCCTCTGAGAGAGCCTATGGAAACTAAGGTATTCCTCGGAAAAAAGCCTGCGGGCATAAGAAAAAATCCCGACGGCTCGATAGATACCCACATTGACCCGTATCTTGAGCTGAGTATGCCTATCATGTTTTCGGCAATGTCCTACGGTTCTATTTCCAAAAATGCTCATGAATCCCTTGCCCGTGCGGCAACGGAGCTGGGTACATACTACAATACGGGCGAGGGTGGTCTTCATAAGGATTTCTATAAGTACGGCGCAAATACCATTGTTCAGGTAGCGTCGGGCCGTTTCGGCGTATTCAAGGATTATCTTGATACAGGTGCGGCTATTGAAATTAAAATGGGGCAGGGCGCAAAGCCCGGAATCGGAGGTCATCTCCCCGGAGCAAAAATAAGGGAGGACGTTTCAAGGACACGTATGATACCTATGGGAACGGACGCTATCTCTCCCGCTCCCCACCATGATATTTACTCCATTGAGGACCTTCGTCAGCTTATTTTCTCGCTTAAAGAGGCTACAGAGTACACAAAGCCTGTTATAGTAAAGATCGCAGCGGTGCATAACGTTGCAGCAATCGCTTCGGGAATCGCACGTTCGGGTGCGGATATCATTGCCATCGACGGCTTCAGAGGTGGTACGGGAGCTGCTCCCACAAGGATCAGGGATAATGTGGGCATTCCCATCGAGCTGGCTCTTGCGGCTGTGGATCAGAGGCTCAGGGACGAGGGTATCAGAAACGAAGTATCTATAGTGGCAGCGGGTTCGATAAGAAGCTCCGCAGACGCTGTCAAGGCTATCGCCCTCGGTGCGGACGCTATTTACATCGGTACTCCCGCTCTGCTTGCCATGGGCTGCCATCTTTGCAGAAGCTGCCACAGCGGCAAGTGCAACTGGGGTATCGCAACACAGCGTCCCGATCTCGTAAAACGGCTCAATCCCGAAGTCGGCTACAAGCGTCTTGTAAATCTTGTTCATGCATGGGATCACGAGATCAAGGAAATGATGGGCGGTATGGGTATAAACTCCATCGAGTCTCTCAGAGGCAACCGCCTTATGCTCAGAGGTATCGGTCTTTCACAAAAGGAACTTGATATCCTCGGAATCCAGCACGCAGGAGAATAAATATATTGCGGTACTGCCGCACGATCGGAGGATATACGCCAATGAAAAGAGTTTATGTAAACGAGGACTGGTGTCTCGGATGTCATCTCTGCGAATTTTACTGCTCATTCGCCAACAGCGGCGAAACGGATATGGCTAAAGCATTCAGGCTCGGTAAAAATGCCGCTCCCCGTATAAGAATAGAAGAAGGAGAGGATATAAATTTCGCCGTACAGTGCCGCCACTGTCAGGATCCCGCCTGTGTAAAGGGCTGCATTGCGGGAGCACTTTCGGTAAATGACGGAGTTATTGAGATAAATACGGATAAGTGCGTAGGCTGCTATACCTGCGTACTCTCCTGCCCCTACGGCTGCATTGTTATCGATCCCCAAAATGACGGCAGAACAGTTACAAAGTGCGAGCTCTGTACAAGAAACAGCGCAGGCGAGCCTGCGTGTGCGACAAACTGTCCCAACAGGGCGATCGTATTTGAGGAAAGGGGAGAAAACTGATGAAATACGTTATTATCGGAAATTCCGCAGCGGGAATAGGGGCAATTCAGGGTATCAGAGAGGTTGACAAGGACGGTCAGATCGTTCTTATCTCCGATGAAAAATATCATACGTATTCCCGTCCCCTTATTTCATATCTCCTCAAGGGCAGGGTCACAGAGGAAAATATGATCTACCGTCCCCTTGATTTTTATGAAAAAAACAATGTTGATACTCTGCTCGGCACAAAGGTTGTCTCGGTAGACAGCGGCGCAAAAAATATCACCCTTGAAAACGGGAACAAGACAGATTACGATAAGCTGCTCATTGCAACAGGTTCAAAGCCCTTCATTCCCCCTATGGACGGTCTGGATAATGTAAAAAACAAGTTCTCCTTTATGAAGCTCGACGATGTCAAGGCTATCGAAAAAACCGTAAAGCAAGGCTCTAAGGTACTTATAGTGGGCGCAGGTCTTATCGGGCTCAAGGCTGCCGAGGCGCTTGAGCATTACGGCGCGCAAATGACGGTCATCGACCTTGCAGACAGGATACTTCCCTCTATTCTTGATAACGACGCATCGGATATTATGAAGGCTCATATAGAGTCAAAGGGTGTAAGGTTTATTCTCGGAACAAGCGCAAAGCATTTTGAAAGCGGCTCTGCGGTTCTTACAAACGGAGAAACGGTTGATTTTGATATGGTCATACTTGCTGTGGGCGTCCGTCCCAACACTGAGCTTGCAGAATCGGCGGGAGGCAGCGTAAACAGAGGAATAGAAACGGACAACCGTCAGGCTGTAAAGGGAGTATCGGATATTTACGCCGCAGGTGACTGCACAAAGTCATACGATATCTCCTCGGACAGCGAAAAGATCCTTGCTCTTCTTCCCAACGCTTTTATGCAGGGAAATATTGCAGGAAAGAATATGGCAGGCAGGGAATGCTATTATCTTAACGCTATCCCTATGAACGCCATAGGATTTTTCGGTCTGCACATCATCACCGCAGGCTGCTATGAAGGCGAAGCTTATGTGGAGCGTGACGGAGAAAACTATAAAAAGCTCGTTACCCGTGACAACGCTCTCAAGGGATTTATCCTTATGGGTAATAAAATCGACAGGGCGGGTATCTATACCTCTCTCATCAAGGAGCATATTCCTCTTGACGAGGTGGATTTCGACGCTCTGAAAAAAAATCCCATGCTTATGGCATTCTCAAGGACGAGAAGAAACGAAAAGCTTGCAGGAGGTTTCGGAAATGACTAAAATCACAGCCGGAGACATTCATTATAAGCTCCTTAATCAAAAAATAAGAAATTCGGACGACAGGGACGTTGTCATTGAAAACTGCCTTGGTCAGAGATTTATCGGCAGCGGCTGCATCGGCAAAAATATCGAAATTCACGGCATTCCGGGAAATGCACTGGGCGCATACCTTACACGGACGGACATTACCGTTTACGGCAACGCTCAGGACGCCACAGGCGATACCATGAACGACGGCACGATAACCATTCACGGAAACTGCGGCGATGCTCCCGGCTACGGCATGAGAGACGGCATGATCCTGATAAAGGGAAACGCAGGCTACCGTGCCGGAATACACATGAAGCAGTATATGGAAAAGATCCCCGTGCTGGTCATCGGCGGCAAGGTCGGCGATTTCCTTGCGGAATATCAGGCAGGCGGCAGGATCGTGGTTCTCGGTCTGGGTTATGAGGATATTTGTCCCGTCGGCTCATTCTGCGGCACAGGTATGCACGGCGGAGCAATATATATCCGCAGCGAAAAAACTCCGCATATTCCCGCTCAGGTAACTGTTACAGAAGCAGCAGACGCCGATAAGGAGGAAATACGCGCAGACGTGAGCAAATACACCTCCGCTTTCGGAGGAAATACAGACGATATTCTTTCCGCTCATTTCTTCAAGCTTGTTCCCAATACGCAAAATCCCTACAAGCAGCTCTATGTAAACAACTGACGCAGCTATTGCATATTTGCTGATTTTACTGTATAATATTATTGCGCAGGCATTATTTGTCTGCGCAATATAATAAAGGCAATACAGAACATCTGCCGGGCGGCAGTTTTCAAAGTCCCTTATGAGAGGAAGTGCATTTTATGTCATCAAAAGTACTGATAGCCGCAGTTTCCGACGATTCAAAAGCAAGCCTTTCGGTAATGAGCCGTGAAGCGGAGATCACCGATATTTCCGTTACCGACGGCAGCAATTTAAGAGAGCTGTGCGCAGCAAACGATTACGATGTCATAATAATGGTGCTTCCCCTTGAAAACGAATTCGGTGCAGATACTGCGTACCATATAAGCAGATCGTGCAAGGCACAGCCGGTCATTTTCGCTCCGACAAAGGTTTATGAAAATGTCTGTGAAAAGCTTTCGGATACAGGAGCGATCATTCTGCCAAGATCATCTCCAAGAGAGCTTGCGGTAAACTCTATACGATGCGCCGCTGTCAACAAAAAAAAGCTTGACGAGCTGCGTTCGGAAAACAGGACTCTCAGAGAAATGGTAAACGAAATGAAGCTTGTGAACCGCGCAAAATGCGTGCTTATCGAATACCTGAAGATCAGCGAAAAGGAAGCCCACAGACAGATACAAAAGCGTGCAATGGATCAGCGCATTACTCTCACAGAGGTTGCGGCGGATATCCTCAAGACATATGAATACCGGTAAAGGAGAAAGCAAAAACTTATGAAATTTACGAAAATGCAGGGCATCGGCAACGATTATGTTTATGTAAACTGCTTTGAGGAAACAGTAAATGATCCCGAAGAAATCTCACGCAGGATCAGCGACCGTCATTTCGGAATAGGTGCGGACGGTCTGGTGCTTATCATGCCCTCAGACAAGGCAGATTTCAGAATGAGAATGTTCAATGCTGACGGCAGCGAGGGAAATATGTGCGGAAACGCATCACGGTGCATAGGAAAGTTTGTTTATGATAACCGTCTTACGGACAAAACAAATATTACCCTTGAAACCAAAAGTGGAATAAAAAAGCTCGCTCTTTTCCCCGAAAACGGTATTGTAAAAACTGTTCTTGTGGATATGGGAAAAGCGATCCTCCGTCCTGCGGATATCCCGATGAAAGCAGATGGCGAAAGCTTTATAAACAAGCCCATATCCGTAAACGGAAAAGAAGTAAGCATCACTGCTGTTTCCATGGGCAATCCTCATGCAGTCACATATGCAGACGACACTGACAGTCTTGAGCTTGAAAAAATAGGTCCGTTCTTTGAAAACCACCATCTCTTCCCGGAAAGAGTGAACACGGAGTTTATCAGGATAATTGATGAAAGCTCAATGCAGATGAGAGTCTGGGAACGCGGCTCGGGAGAAACATTGGCTTGCGGAACAGGCGCCTGCGCTGCGGCTGTGGCATCTGTTCTGAACGGTTATTTTGAATATGAAAAGGAGATCACCGTTAGGCTCAGAGGCGGCGATCTGTTCATAACCTATAAATCAGACGGAACAGTCCTTATGAGAGGACCTGCCGAAACGGTATTCACAGGCGAAATAAACATTTAAGGGAACCTCTAGAAGCCGGTTTGAAAAGAGAAAATGGGTGGAGTGCGTCGGATGCTAGGAAAGCCGACG
>CAZDJG010000090.1:0-8355 GCA_964505695.1 uncultured Ruminococcus sp. | reverse complement strand
AGCAAGGCTTGATGCCTTGCGAGGAGGTTTGACGAAGCAGACGGCGTGCTCCGCACATTTTCTCTCAAACAAGGTTTTTAGAGGTGACCTATAATAAAACTTGACACAATCAAGCAAAGGTGATATAATAAAAGCAGAAAGGCTGTGATTTTATGAAAATAAATGAAAGTGACAGGATAAACAGCGTCATTTCCATGCAGAATGTTAAGCCATCGGAAAGGTCAAAGGATATGCTTTCAGAAGAAGAAATTTTGCCGTCCGAAAGAAATTACGACAGGTACATTCCGGGCGATAATGATGATGGATCCATCGGACTTTACAGCATGAAATATGACGATGAAGGCAATCCGACAATAAGCTTTGACGCTCCCAAAGAAAAGGATCCTGACGAGAGTGAAGGGAATAAATCCGAAAAAGCCGAAAGCTGCACGGGAAACACCGACAAGGTCGATGCAGAGATCAAGCAGCTGAAGGAAAAGCAAAAACAGCTTGAACAAAAGCTCATGTCTGCAGATGACGAGAAAAAGAAAAAGCGGCTTGAACAGCAGCTTGCCGCCGTAGAAAGCGAGCTTATTCAAAAGGATAATGACTCTTACCGCAGAAGCCATGCTGTTTTTTCATAAGGAAACCTCTATAAACCTCCTTCACGGCAAATCCTCTGTTGGTTCGGTCGTACAGCAAGTATTACTGCATTCTGATGCCTTGCATCTGACCGAACCAATGGACGAGGCTTTGCTCGTGTTCCGGTTTATAGAGAACCCCATAATATTTTATGCTATAGCAAGATACAGAAATAGACTGCTGACAAAAGGAAGCGGCGGCTTGGCACACATATTGCTTGCATAATTTACGTCATATTGCACAAAATTTCTTGACAGGCGCTGTCCGCAGACTACCCGGCCTGCCTGCGAAATTTTTGCACAATCTGATGAAAATTCCGTCTGCGCAGTCTGCATACCGGATTCAATCAGTGTTTCCTAAGCTTTATCCGGAATTTATTGTGCATACGGACTGTCAAATTCTCTTTCTGCCTTTGCAACAGCTTCTTCAAGAGTAAGACCTGTAAAATACGGTGCATTCAGATAGCGTCCCGATTTTTTGTCGTCAACGAAAACGCCGACGGTTATTCCGGGAATTGCGCTTTCGGGAGCGTTCGGAGCGTGAGATCCGCCAAGATCGGTCCTGCACCAGCCGGGGTCGGTAAGGTTTATCATAACGTCTGTACCCTCCACCTTTGAGCCTAAATCAATGGTTATCTTGTCAAGAGCAGCCTTGCTTGCCGAATAGCCTGCCTGTTCCGGTTCAAGCCGTATGCCGCTGGTTGTGTTTACTATTCTGCCGAAGCCACGTTCTATCATTTTCGGCATAAAATGATAGCATATCATGGCGGGAGCAATTGTATTTATTTTAAAGCTTTCTGTGTAATCCGAAACGGGAGTTTTGAAGTAATCGGTGCGGTACGCTATCTGCATTCCCGCGTTATTAAGGACGATTTCCACCGCCATACCCATTCGGTCAATCTCATCGAGCATAGCCTGTACGCTGTCCAAATCGGAAAGCTCGGCTTCTACAGTGCAAGCCTCAACGCCCATAGCCTTCACCTCATCAAGCAGCTTTTTGCAGTGTTCCTTTTTTCTGCTGTGAAGCAAAAGACAGCAGCCCTGCTCCGCCATGAACTTTGCCGTAAGGCTGCCTATTCCTCTTGCCGCGCCTGTTATAAGCGCCCATTTTCCTTTTACCTGTACCATTATAAAATCTCCTTTTTGGCATTTTCAAGTGCGGCGATAACTTTGTCGCACCAATTGTCAAATCCTTCATCTTCTGTCTGACATTCCTTGTGAGAAAGCACATGATCCAAAGTGTTTTTTATTCCCTCTGCAAAGCTGATTTTCGGTCTGAAATAAGGGACTGCTCTTTTCAGCTTGCTGTTGTCAAAGACCACCGAATTAGCCTTGTCGCCTATTAGACTTCCCGTAAAATCATAATCGCTTACCGCCGCAAGAAATTCCGATGATACGTAATACGGTTTAAATTCCACTCCAAGGCATCTTGCTATGGTTTGATATATCTGATTCCATGTAAGAGTTTCATCAGAGGTGATCTGAAATGCTTCGCCTATGGCGTGAGGATTTCCCAACAACCCTATGAAACCCTCGGCAAAATCCCGGCTGTCGGTCATTGTCCAAAGGGAAGTGCCGTCACCATGAATTATAACCGGCTTGCCTTCAAGCATACGCTTTATGACCTGCCAGCTTCCGTTTCTGCCGTGAACGCCAAGCGGCACCGAGGTTTCGCAGTAGGTATGGCTGGGTCTTACTATCGTAACGGGAAAGTCCTTCTCCCTGTACAGCTTCATAAGGTATTCCTCGCACTGTATTTTGTTCCTCGAATACTCCCAAAATGGGTTTGCAAGGGAAGTCCCCTCGGTAATGATATAATCGGCAGACGGCTTATTGTAGGCGGACGCGGAGCTGATATAAACAAACTGCTTAGTCCGTCCGCCGAAAATACGGAAATCCCGTTCAAGCTGTGGCTGAACAAATCCGATAAAGTCGCATACCGCGTCGAAAGCCGTTTCACCGAGAGTCTCCGAAACGGCTTTCTCATCGTTTATATCCGCCTTGATAAATTTAATGTGCGATTGTAGCTTATCGTTTTTGTTTCCGCGGTTGATAATATAAAGATCATGCCCGATATCCGCAAGCTGCCGCGAAATGGCGGTACTTATCGTTCCGGTTCCGCCTATCATCAGTATTCTCATTTTCCGACATTCCTTTCTTAAAATTGCAGTGATCTGAGCTTATAGAACTCTCCCTGCTTTTCCATAAGCTCGTCATAGGTGCCGAATTCAAGCATACCGCCGTCGCCGATAACCGCTATTTTATCTGCGTTTCTTATAGTTGAAAGACGGTGTGCAACAATAAGCGTTGTTCTGTCCTTGACCAGTTTTTCTATACTGTCCTGAATTTTCTTTTCCGATATGGTATCCAGAGCTGATGTGGCCTCGTCAAGAATGAGGATCTTAGGATCTCTCACAAAAGCCCTTGCGATAGAAACTCTTTGCCTCTGACCCCCCGAAAGATTTGAGCCGTGTTCGGTTATTTTAGTATCAAGTCCGTCGGGAAGCGACTCGATAAGCTCTCTGAGGTTTGCGGCATTTATGACCTCGTTTAAAAGCTCATCGCTGATATTTTCCGAGCCGTATGTTATGTTTTCTCTGATAGTACCCGTAAATAATATGGGAGTCTGAGGCACTACGGAAATGTGACGGCGGTAGCTCCGCAGATCGATATCGTTCAGATTCCTTCCGTCAATAAGCACCTGCCCCGAATTGGGCCGGAGAAAGCCTATCACAAGATTTATCAGAGTGGTTTTGCCCGCTCCCGATGCTCCTACAAAGGCAACAGTCTCACCCTTGCTTACCGAAAAGCTCAGATCGTTTATCACTGGAGAATCCGCATTTTTAAAACGAAAATTCACATTTTTGAACTCGATATTTCCGTCCACATTTTTTATTTTCTTTTTATTTCCCGTATCTTCAACATCTGCGCTGAGAAGAATATCTCCTACGGAATTCACGGATTCCAGTCCCTTTGAAATTATCGGTATAAGAGTAACTATTCCGCTTACCTGATTTACTATCGTTCCGAAATAAGTCTGATACATTACAACATCGCCGGGGAGTATTTTTCCCTGCACTGCCAGCCAGCCTGTAAATCCGAGACATATCACCTGAAATATCTGAAATGAAGCCCAGCTTACCGAGCCGAAAAAGGACTGTATCATATCCAGCCTGAAGCCGTGCTCCGCAACATTTTTAAGCTGTGAGCCAAGCTTTTTGGTTTCGGTTTCCTCAAGAGCGTGAGCGCGGGTTACGGGAATAAGCGCGACCATTTCCATTACCTTTACGGAGGTCTCCTCCATTTCTCTGCGGAAATTCCGGTTGCGTGTGTTTATTTTTTCCTTGAATGCATTTCTTATAATAACCGCCACGGGTATTGACGCAGCAAAGAAAAGAAATACGGTAAAGGAAGAATTCAGCACCACGGTTAGCGACACCGCAATATTAAGTATTATACTCAGCACTGAAATAAATATCTGCGCCGAAAGATTTTCTATCTGTTCCACGTCGCGCATGATTTTCGACTGGAGTCTGCCCGACTGCATTTCGTTGTGATAGGTTATCGAAAGCTGCTGGAGCTTACGTATCATGGAGCTTCTCAGACCGCACTCCACATTTCTCACGACCTTTGCGTAAAAATATGTATGCAGGTAATTTGTCAGCAAATTCTGAAGCACAAGCACTATCATTACGGAAACGTTGATTATTATGGTTCTTGACGCATTTTCATCGGGAGCTGCCGCCGCATTTATGATGTTTGCGGTAACTATAGGCAAAGCCCATACGGGCGTGTGCTTTACCGCAAACATCAGTACGGACAGAAACAGCTTGAAGTACTGTCCCTTGTAAAGTCCGATAAGTATTTTCAGACTGTGATTTTCATTTCTGCGAAAGCTTTCAAGAAGGACATCCTCGTCTATATCAGCGTCTTTGGTAAGCTTTTCCGCAAAAATATGCTCTTTTTGTTCTTTATGCTTTTTCATATTATTCCCCAAATACTATTGAATTCACAGTTAAGGCAATACCGAACAATTAACGGCTGGCGCCTTTGCCGCACATCTGCTTGCGGATTATTCGGTATTGCCTTAAGTATAGCAGTTTATTTTCAAATGTGCTATAATATTTATGTATAAAAAATTGTAAAAATCTCTTTTTGAGGTTTGAGGATAAACGAGATTTCCAAAGATATCCTGAATTTAAATTGGTTTTATAGAAATCCACAAAATTACCCATACAAATTGTTTATGCAGATATAAAAATCTGAGAAAGGCAGCAGTTTATATTTTCTCTTGCCTTGAATTATTTAAACAGGAACAGTTTGGTAATTTGATTTTTGCTCCGGTATAATACCGATCTCAGATTTGTCGGTTGATACTATTTGGCTTTTTTCCTGACAAAGGAGCAATAGCCGCATTATGATCGTAAAGCACCTGCGCCGAATCAACGGTACATTCTCCCCTTTTTACCGTGAATCCAAGAATATGCCTGCCGTCCTCAAGACCGCTTGCCGTATAGAACGACTGCCTGTTGGATATAGGTGAAAGCTTGTATTCTTCCTCGATAACATTTCCGTCGATCTCAATGGAAATAACGCTTTCGCCGCTCTGTACCCCTGTAAGTATAAGTCCCGTTCCGTAAAATTTTATCTCTGCATATGCGCCCTTTGCACCCTTGGAAAGAGTTCGTCTGTAGTTTTTAAAGCTGTCCATTGTTTTATGTTCCCAGCCGTCCTTGCTGTAAGTAAATGCGTGGTCAAAATTATCAAGCTTTTTTACATAGGGCTGAACATTATCGGTCGCTTTGATATTTATATTGTCAAAGCAGCAGTTATTATAGGAGCTGTAAAGCGCCGCTCTGCCTGCCGAATAGCCGCCGTTTTCCGATTTATAGTCAAGCGCCTTTTCTCCGTCAATGAAGATCCGAACGTCATCATAAAGTGCGGAGATCTTTATATTATGCCATTTGGCGCAGTCAAAGTTTTTGATAATACCGCCCTCCGCAGGCTTGTTCCCCGTAATAAACAGCCATCTTCCGTCATTGTAAAGAGTAACGCCATAGCCGCTTTTTCCGCTGTCTGCAAGAATGTACCTCAGACCAACGCCCGCATAGCTATTTTCCCCGTCCGTGAGAACATCGGCAGATATGCTGTAATTATACCAGCGGTCATCTCCGAAATTGGTGGTAGGTTCGGGAGTTCCTCCCCATTCATCAGCCTTTATGTCACAGGTTATTTTCTGCATCAGAACCTTTTTCCCGTCCTTTTCGGTGACCTCAAATGCACCGCCCTCATCGGTAGTATAAAGGGGCGCGCCGCCTCTTGCGGAAAGAAATTCATCGGAATAATTAAAATCATCGGCATAAGGCAGGGGCAGAACGGTATTGTCCGGCTTTGACGGAGCTGTATATTCAATTTCGGGAATATCAACAGTTGAAACCGTAACTATTGAATAGGGCTTCACAGTAACGGTGAATTTTCCGCCTTCCGGTGAAATTGTACCGACCTTTTTAAAATAGTTCGCATTATATTCCTGACCGCCTTCGGGACCTCTCGTTTCCCACACAAACACTTCGCTGTCGGACTTTGCAAGGTTTGCTGTCTCAAATTCGTAAGTAACAGGCTCGGCAGTTGTATTGGTGATAATAGTGCTGTAATCTCCCTCAGGGCTGCAAGCAGTCATATATGTATAGGTTGTGTCAACAATGGCGTGACCGTCGCCGCCCGGTTTTCCGTCGGCATTGCAGGCATCAAAAATAAAGCTCCAGCCCTTATCCATAAACTGTGAAAAATGCAGATTCATAAAGTAACCGCTGTCAAGCTCATAGTAACCGTTCCAGGGAGTGTTTGCGGTGATGAGCTGCTTCTGGCAATAGGTAACGCCGTCATAATATGCGGCTGCTGCGGGCTGATATTCGTACAGCGTCATATATCCTCCGCTGACCATAGTTATCATTCGGCTGGCAACATCAAGCACACCGTTTACTCCCGTAAGACCCGAATTTCCCTCGTCAAAGCGATAAACGGACTGTGAGTGGCTCATAGGAGAGCTGCCCTCGGAGAACCATATCTCCTTTTCCTTTTTTTCGGCAAGCAGCTTTGTAAATGTGTCGGCATAGCTTGTGTAATGGGAGCCGATAACGTCTACAGCACCGCAAAGCTTCTCGTTGTTTGCCATTTCCCTTGAGATGTTCCATGTGCCGCATTCATCAGCAGCAACTATCTTGATTTTGGAATAGTCGTAGGGACAATTCTTCTCGCTTTTCAAAGCTTTGGAAAGATAGATTATCCATTCTGTGTCAACATCACGCTCGTTTCGGTTGGCGCTCACATAGTCAAATTCGAGTCCGTAGGTTTCATAAGCCGCATCGAGGGTTTTCTTGTACCATTTGTATCGTGCGGCATTTACGTCCTCTGCATTTGTTACCCATTTCGGCTCGCTCCACCATAGCATATCAAGAGTAACATCGGGATTTATCTTTTTTATATCTGCTGCAATCTGAAAGCCTGCGCCCCGTGTAACGTCTGCCTTCTCGCCCTCATATCTCATATCCGCAGGCTCTGTACCCGATGAGGTATTCACATCTGAACCCATCTCAATCTTGAAATGGGTGAATTTCAAGCCGTTTTTGCCGTACATATATTCAAGTATCTGCCGGTAGCTTTCGGGATAGTTTTCCTTGTAATCAAGAAGAAGCCGTGAGGAACCGTTGCAGCTTATCATTCCCTGTCCGCGGTAAAGAAAATTTTCTCTTGTTTCAGCCTTGCTTCCGTCTATTTTAACTTTCACATCAATCACTCCGTTTTCATTATCGGCACTCGCATTTATGGCTCCTGCCGAAAGCATAGCAGTACTCATTACAACTGCGGATATAAACCTATAAAGCACCTGTTTAAGGGTTTCTGTTAAAAGAAAAGAACAAAAAAGGTGTTACGGAACCACCGATTAAATCCCGCCTGACGGCTTGGCACCCATCTTGCTCGCATAATTTCCGTCATATTGCACTAAAATTTTTTGACAGGCACTGTCCGCAGACTACCAAGCCTGCCTGCAAAATTTTTGCACAATCTGACAAAATTCTGTCTGCGCAATCTGCGCACCGGATTTAATCAGTGTTTCCTTAATTTTATGTTTTGCTCTGGTATAAGACATCACCCCCTAAGAGGGGATAAACTCTTCGGGGCTCTTTTCAAGCTCTTTATTTTAAAAAACCGTCAATTATTTTTCTCTCTGCTTCTTCCTCGGTAAGTCCCAAGGTACACAGCTTGATTATCTGTTCTCCAGCGATCTTTCCGATAGCCGCCTCGTGAATAAGAGAAGCGTCTATGCTTGCTGCATTAAGGGCAGGAGAAGCGTTTACACGACCGTTTTCCGCAAGAATGGCGTCGCATTCCGAGTGACCCGTGCAGCGGCAGTTCCCGTCTATGACCGACTTGTATTCCTGATATGAATTTCCTCTTGCAACAGAGCGTGAAACAAGATCCACCGCGCTGCCGTCACCGTCGAGGACAACATGAAAATCCGATCTTGCCTGTTCATCTCCGTCGGTAAGGAGCCTTTCCCTGATAATAAGCTTTGCGCCCTCACCGAGTTTTGCATTTGTGACTCTTGATGAGCGTGTCACGCCGCCTATCTGTGAGGTGTCCATTTCCATGTATGAATTTTCACCCATAGTGATATCGGTGACGGGGTCGATGTTCTTTGCTCCCGTTCCCTTGCCTGTGCCTATATGCTTTT
>CAZDJG010000089.1:0-8446 GCA_964505695.1 uncultured Ruminococcus sp. | reverse complement strand
CCATTTTTTTCTTATGGCTATTATTGGCATTTACACAGTTGGATATTCAGCCTCAAAATGTGCGGAGCACGCCGTCTGCTTCGTCAAGCCTCCTCGCAAGGCATCAAGCCTTGCGAGGAGGCTTTCCTAGCATCCGACGCACTCCACCCATTTTCTCTTTTCAAACCGGTTTCTAGAGGTTCCCTAAAGATATTTGATATCAGCCAAGCAGACCGTCAAGACAGCTTGTATCTCCGTCGGAGATCATTTCACCGTATTCCTCGGAAAAGATCATTGTCATTATTGTTTCATCGTTATAGGAAATTGCACCGATCTGCTCATCCTTCTGGTAAATAACGGCGGTGGCATCGTTTTCCGTATATGTTCCCATAAGCTTCCAGCCGTCGCTTGTGAAATATCCTTTGTAGGTTTTGAGAGCGGATGCCGAATATTCCTCGGCATAGCCTGCTGCGCAAAGACTGTCATCCGCATCAAAAATGTAATAAACATAAGGCTCGCTGTCATAGACCATCAGCATCGGCTCAAGGACAAAATATTTTTCAAAACCGCCCTTTTCAATTGCCTCATCGGAACTCATGCCCCATTTAAGATCCTTCATCGGCGCGGTAAGCTTGCTTTCGGTTTTGGATGAGTTTTCGTTTTTGAGAATGCCGTCAGTTCCGAAATCATAAACCTTTCCGCTTATTTTAAGCTTTCCGGTACGCATTTTGCCGTCATTTCCGAAATAATATGTATCACCATTCAGTTTAATAAATCCGGTACGCATTTTGCCGTTTGTTCCGAAATAATATTTTCCGTCTCCTACCTTAGCCCAGCCTGTGAGCATTTTGCCTTTTTTTGCGCTGTTGAAATAATATGTGTCACCGCTGATTTTTTTCCAGCCTGTGCAGGCGATACCGTTCTTGTCGAAATAGTAGGTCGAATCGCCGATAGTCTGCCAGCCTGTAAGCTTTTTGCCCGTTTCATCGCTTTTATAGCTGTATCCGCTGCTTGATTTTACCCATTCGGCGCTTACGCCTGCGGAAAGTGCGGTCATGACTGACAGTGAAACGGCAGCAGCCATAACTGCGGAAAGAAATTTGCGATTTATCATAAAAAACACCTCGAAAAAATTTTATATCTATAATATAACATATTTTTCATTACTTGTCAATTACTTTTTCTTGTGTTCACGGCAACAGCGTCTGCTGTTACAATATCTCCTTTAACACCGATCAAATCGAGCAGTTCAGGAACGGCGGTTATCTCGTTGGTCTTTGTTTCTACCGTCAGTTCTACCAAGGTAAGCTGATTTTAGGCTGCAAATGCACTGACAACATGATACGCCTTATGCTTATCATTTCCGCTGCCGCATATTGTTTTTCCGTCAATTGCTATAGCTCTTCGTTCAGTGCGCTTTGCCGAATGCCGCCATATTGTCAAAATCTTCCCCTCCGCATATTACGGTACACAGTCCAAAGATTATTATATCCTCAAGCTTATGGCGGATATTTCCATATCCTTTTCTCCTTGGCTCATTGATATTTTTAATCTTTTTTTAAATTTTTCTATAGAGGTTCCCTATATTCATGGCTCTATTATACTTCTTTTCTCTAGGGCGTGCTGACACTACCGATTATCGCCTGTCTTACGGTCATATTGTCTGCATTTGGACGTTGATCTTCCTTGAAATACGTCAGTATTCCTGCGGAAAATCGCCTTGAACTGAAAAAAACTGTCCGAAATCCAAGCATTTCGGATAGTGTCAATACGCCATAAAAAGTAAATGCTGTTTCCGTGTCTTTTTCGGAATGAATCTTTTCAGAATAGGACAAATTTCCTGTCGAATATATTATTAAAAATATATCCGAGGTGTTGAATTATGTTTGGCGGACTTATTTCGTGGTTTTTGGAGCATATGCTTTACTTTGCGCTTCATCTCGAAAATACAGCGTCCTTTCCGAAGCCTTTGTCTGCACAGCAGGAAGCGGACGCATTCCTGCGTATGGCAGAGGGTGATGCATCGGCAAGAACCGAGCTTATAGAGCATAATCTCAGGCTTGTGGCTCATGTGGTTAAAAAATATTATTATTCAAATGCGGATACTGAGGAGCTTATTTCTATAGGAACGGTAGGACTTATCAAAGCAGTATCGACTTTTAATAATTCAAAATCAACAAGATTTGCCACATATGCCGCAAAATGTATTGACAACGAGATACTTATGTATTTCAGAAGTGCAAGGAAAAGCGCAAGGGACGTATATCTCGATGAGCCTGTTGATGTGGATAAGGACGGAAATACCATGAGTCTTATGGATATTATAGCCGAAGACGACAATATGGTCGACAGGATAGATACCATGATAAAATCACGCCAGCTTTACGGCTTTGTGGAGAATTGCCTTGATGAACGTGAAAAGGAGATAATCCTTTGCCGTTACGGTCTTTACGGTCAGAAGCCGCTTACCCAAAGAGAGGTTGCCGACAAGCTGAATATTTCCCGCTCCTACGTTTCAAGGATAGAAAAGAAAGCGCTTGAAAAGCTGAGAGATCAGTATGAAAAGTGACCGTAGGAAAAAAATAATAAAAAAAACTTGCATGATATCTGCGTTTGTGTTATAATAAAAAGAAGTGATTTGTCAAAGGTCGTGTGAGGTTGAAGATACTTGGAATAGATCCGGGCTATGCCATTGTGGGCTATGGGGTGCTTGAATACGACGGTTACAGATTCAGACCTCTGGGATACGGTGCTGTAACTACTGAGGCAGGAGCGGCTTTCCCCATTCGCCTTACCGATATCTATAATGACATGAACACTGTTCTTGATACCTTCAAGCCCGATGCAATGAGTATTGAAAAGCTCTTTTTTAATACAAACCAAAAGACGGGAATAGATGTTGCTCAGGCAAGGGGGGTAATTGTTCTTTCTGCCGCAAGGCGGGGGATCCCCGTATTTGAATATACCCCTTTGCAGGTAAAGCAGTCGGTTGTAGGTTACGGGCGGGCAGAAAAAAAACAGGTAATGGAAATGACAAGAACGATTCTAGGTCTTGCCGCTGTTCCGAAGCCCGATGATACTGCCGACGCACTGGCTCTGGCAATATGTCACGGTCACTGCTCGTCGGCGCTGAAAATAAAGTAGCGGAGGCTCAACTATGATATACAGTGTAAGGGGTATTCTTATCCATAAAGAGGCGGGACTTGCCGTTATTGAATGCGGCGGAGTCGGATACGCCTGCCGTACTACCTATAACACTCTTTCAAGGCTCGGCGATATAGGCAGCGAGACTATGCTCTATACCTTAATGCAGGTCAGGGAGGATGCAGCGGAGCTTTTCGGCTTTTTCGACAGGCAGGAGCTTGGCTGCTTTAAAATGCTGCTTGGGGTTTCGGGGGTGGGGCCTAAGGCGGCGCTCGGAATTCTTTCGGATACAGATCCAAATAACTTTGCCCTTGCAGTGGCTACCGGAAATCACAAGCTGCTTACCAAAACAAAGGGAGTAGGGCCTAAAATGGCGCAGAGGATAGTTCTGGAGCTGAAGGATAAAATATCAAAGGAGCAAATGAGCTTTGCTCAGACCTCTGCACCTGATGCGGTAAACAGAGTGCTTGTCAGCGGCAGCGCATCTGCAGAGGCTGTAGATGCGCTTCTGGTGCTTGGCTATTCCCAGACCGAGGCGGAGGACGCTGTTTCAAAGCAGGATCCGTCACTTTCTGCGGAAGAGATAATAAGGCTTTCGCTGAAGAGCCTTGCCAAATTCAGATAAGGAATGATATGCAATGCTGGTTTTTCCGAATTATAAAAAATCCGTTGTCAATATAGTTTCTTCGATAAAGCGGTTTTACCGCGTTCAGAGCAGTGTTCCCACTATCCAGAAGCTTGATCTCAGGCTTAACAAAATGTACAAGAATGTTGTTCTTATAGTTTTGTGCGGTGTGGGGGAAAATATGCTCAGAGGCTGTCTGAAACCCACGGATTTTCTTGTCAGTCAGATGACTGATACGGTAACTTCAGTTTGTCCCTCATATCCTGCGGTTTGCGATACAAGCTGTGTTACGGGGCTTTGTCCCAACGAGCACGGCAGACTGGGTCAGAATATGTTTTTCAAGGAGCTTTGCAGGACGGTGGAGCTTTCGACAAACCTTGACCCTTATTCGGGTCAGCCTGTTTCTGTTGCAAATGCTGCCGATTTTCTTCTTCCTTATGAAAATTTTTTCGGTGAAATAGCCGACTCCATAATCGGAGGAGTTCAGCCGTTTTCCATTGCAATGCCCGGCATTAAGATCGCCGAAAACAAGAGCTATCACAAAATTGCGGATAACCCCGCAAGAATGTTTGAGCTTATAAAGAAAATTGCAGAAACCGATCAGAATACCTTTACCTACGTTCAATGGAACGAACCTGAGGAAGCTGCGTCAAAATACGGCTGCGGAAGCGATGAGATAAAAGGAGTTCTCAAAGATATAAACGATACCCTAGAGGGACTTGCCAAAACCCTTACTGACACTGTTTTTATCATCACCTCAAATCATGGTATGACCGACATTACGGGAGAGATCATGCTTAATCTCCGATACGAGCTGTGGGACTGTCTTGTGATTCCCCCCACATTCGGAGGAAGAGCAGTAAATTTCTATGTAAAGAACGACAGAAAAAGCGACTTTGAGAGGATATTTGAAAGAGAGCTTTCGGGAGAATTCCTGCTTATGTCCAGAGCCGAGATATTACGCAGGGAGCTTTTCGGAAACGGCAGGACAAACAAACGCATATATGATTTTCTGGGAGATTATACTGCCTTTGCAATAGGCGGAGGTTCTATTAAATTCAGAGCGCTCAACGAAAAGCACAGAATAGCTGTAAAGGCGGCGGGAGGCGGCATAACCACCGATGAAATGATCCTGCCTTTGTGTGTTGCGGAAACCAAGCAGACAAATAAGTGGAAAAGACCGTTTTATGAAAATATTACCCCCAGATCCTTTGACGAAATATCCGATGGGGGAAGACGCCCGGAAAGGAATGACTGAGGCTTGCTGGAACAAAGCGATATTGATTTTGAAGAGCGCATGGTTTCTCCCGAAGCAATGCCGTCTGACGAGGACGACATTGACTATTCGCTCAGACCCAGGACGCTGAATGAATATATAGGTCAGGAAAAGGTAAAGGAAAATCTTGCGGTCTATATAAAAGCTGCAAGACAGCGCAGCGAGCCTCTTGACCATGTGCTGCTTTACGGTCCTCCGGGACTCGGAAAGACAACGCTTTCCGCCATAATTGCCCATGAAATGGGCGTAAATATACGCATAACATCGGGACCCGCTATTGAAAAGCCGGGCGATCTTGCGGCTTTGCTTACAAATCTCGGCGAGGGCGATGTTTTGTTTATTGACGAGATACACAGGCTTTCCCGTGCCATTGAGGAGGTTCTCTATCCTGCGATGGAGGATTTTGCGCTGGATATCATTATCGGCAAGGGTCCTTCCGCACGCTCGCTCAGGGTCGATCTTCACAAATTTACTCTTGTGGGAGCGACTACAAGAGCAGGACAGCTCACCTCGCCGCTAAGAGACAGATTCGGCATAATCCAGCGGCTTGAGCTGTATTCTCATGAGCAGCTTACGGATATTGTAATGCGCTCTGCGGTGATACTCGGCATTGCCTGCGACAAGGACGGCGCACTTGAAATTGCAAAGCGTTCGAGGGGTACACCCCGTATAGCAAATCGTCTGCTCAAGCGTGTCAGGGACTTTGCGGAGGTCATAGGTCAGGGCAGGATAAACGGCGAAATTGCGTCTATCGCTCTTGACAGAATGGAAATAGATGCACTTGGTCTTGACAATCTTGATAAAAGATTTCTGGATATGCTTATAAAGGGCTACAGCGGCGGTCCTGCCGGACTTGAAACACTTGCTTCGGCAATAGGCGAGGAGGCTGTTACCCTTGAAGATGTGTGCGAGCCGTATCTTATGCAGCTCGGATTTATTTCAAGAACGCCGAGAGGAAGATGCGCCACTGCTCTTGCTTACAAGCATATGGGATATACTCTTCCCGACGGAAAAGGTGTGCAGCAGATATCTATGTTTGAATAAAAAAGGAGTTTTTTACTATGGGCAGATTATTCGGCACAGACGGCGCAAGAGGCGTTGCGGTAACTGAGCTTACCTGTGAAACAGCTATGCAGATAGGAAGAGCGGCAGCCTCCGTTCTTTGCAGAAAATCGGGACATAAAGCAAGGATACTTATCGGCAAGGATACAAGAGTATCCTCGGATATTATGGAATCGGCTCTTACGGCAGGCATTCTTTCGGTAGGAGCAGACGCTGTAAGTCTGGGAGTCGTTCCCACGCCTGCAGTGGCGTATCTTGTAAAGCATATGAATGCCGATGCGGGGGTTATGATATCCGCTTCGCATAACAGTATGGAATTTAACGGAATAAAGCTTTTTGCCGGAACAGGATTCAAACTCTCGGACGATATAGAGGAAGAGATCGAGGCGCTTGTTCTTGATACTCCCGAAAAGCTTACCGAGTCGCTTAAAAACGGAGCGGAGGTAGGCAGGCTTTGCTTTGACAGGGACGCTGTGTGCGAATACGTAAGCTATATTCTCTCAACGGGAGAAAAGAGTTTTGATGGAATGAGAATAGCCGTTGACTGCGCAAATGGTTCTGCAAGCGCAACTGCCGAAAGACTTTTTGCGGGACTCGGCGCAAAGGTATATCTTTTAAGCTGTGATCCCAACGGAGTAAATATCAACGACAACTGCGGTTCTACACATCTTGATCAGCTTTCCTCATTCGTAAAAGCAAACGGCTGCGATGTAGGCGTTGCCTTTGATGGTGATGCCGACAGATGTCTTGCTATTGATGAAAACGGAGCGGTGATAGACGGCGACAAGCTTATTGCAATATTTGCAAAGGATATGAGCGCAAGGGGAACACTTGCCGATAATGCAGCTGTTGTCACGGTCATGACAAATCTCGGCTTTACCTTTTTTGCAAAGGAGAACGGCATAAAAATGATCACAACAAAGGTGGGTGACAGATACATACTCGAACAGATGCTTGCGGGAGGATATACTCTCGGAGGAGAGCAGTCGGGTCATATTATCTTCAAGGACTTTGCCACTACGGGCGACGGTCAGCTTACCGCCATACAGCTTTTGTCCGTTATGAAAAGAAGCGACCAAAAGCTTTCGGAGCTTTCGGAACTTATGGAAAGATACCCTCAGGTAATGATAAATGTCAAAATATCTCCGAAATGGAGGGAGGAATGGAAAAATATTCCCGAAATCGAGGAGATGATCGAGAAAAAGGAAAAAGAGCTTGACGGAAGCGGAAGAATACTCGTCAGGGAAAGCGGTACCGAACCGCTTATAAGAGTCATGATAGAGGGCAGACTTTTTGAGACTATAAACGCTATGGCTGTGGAAATTGCGGACGTTATCCGCAGATGCTGCCCTGAAATCTGATAACGGGAGGAATTTAAGTTGAGGTGTGCCGACAGATGGCGTGATTATCGTCTTGTTGACTGTACCTGCTCGGAAAAGCTGGAGTACTGGGGAAATATTTCACTTGTGCGCCCCGACCCGCAGGTCATCTGGAAAACTGAAAGGAAAACCTCCGTATGGGATAAAGCCGACGGTCATTATTACCGTTCTGAAAAAGGGGGCGGTCAGTGGTCGTTTTCAAAGCGTATTCCCGAAAGCTGGCAGATAGGTTATGACCTTATAAACGGCAAACGTCTTAATTTCAATATCCGTCCCACAGGCTTCAAGCATACGGGGCTTTTTCCCGAGCAGGCGGTGAACTGGGATCTTATGGTACAGATGATCTCGGAAAGAAAGGCGTCGGGCAGGGAAGTAAACGTGCTTAACCTTTTTGCATATACGGGAGGCGCTACCCTTGCCTGCGCTGCGGCAGGCACTTCGGTGTGCCATGTTGACGCGTCAAAAGGAATGGTTCAATGGGCAAGGGATAATGCTGCTGCCTCGGGACTTACGGAATGTCCTATAAGATGGATAGTGGACGACTGTGAAAAGTTTGTCGCCCGTGAAATAAAGCGGGGAAGAAGATATGACGCTGTTATTATGGATCCTCCGTCATACGGAAGGGGACCCAATCAGGAGGTATGGAAGCTTGAGGATTGTGTTTACGATCTTGCAGACCTGTGCGTAGGGGTACTCAGTGACGATCCGTTGTTTTTTCTGCTAAACAGCTATACTACGGGGCTGTCCCCGTCTGTAATGGCATATATTGTCGGCGAAACTGTGGGAAAAAGATATAACGGCAGGGTCAGCGCAGACGAAATTGGTCTGCCTGTTGAGACGGGAAGCTTTGCTCTTCCATGCGGATCAACAGCAATGTTTATATCCGGACAAGTCTGAAAGGAGCAAACGGTTCATGGAGAGTATAATTACCGCCGAAAACCTTAAATTTTATTATTCGGAGGTCACAGACGATGAATCGCC
>CAZDJG010000088.1:0-8491 GCA_964505695.1 uncultured Ruminococcus sp. | reverse complement strand
CCTCCTTCACGGCAAATCCTCTATTGGTTCGGTCATCTGCTTCGTTATCAGACCGAACCAATGGACGAGGCTTTGCTCACGTCCCGGTTTATAGAAAACCCCTTATATTTTAATTTATATACGTTTTGGCGGATATTCTTTTATGGAGATTGTTTGTAAATGTTATGTGAATTTTTATAACTAATATTTGCATAAATTTGATTTTTTGCTTATTGACTTTTTAAACAATTTCTGGTATACTATTGATATAAATCTTATCTTTTAGAAGGAGAGAAGCCGAATGACCTATGAAGATTTCGTAGCAAAAGCAAAGGAAATAGCCGCAAGTAAGGACGCAAGCTCTTATAAGGGACACCTTGCGGTTCAGATCAATGTTACAGGAGAGGGCAGCGGAATATTATATGTTGAGATAAAGGACGGAAAGGTGGACGTTCAGCCTTACGAGTATAACGACAGGGACTGCACTCTTATTGCCTCAGCCGATGTTCTGGGAAAGATCCTTGACGGTTCGGCAGACGCTGTGGGCGCATTTCTTTCGGGTAAGCTGAAAGTAGAGGGCAGTGTTGACAAGGCACTGGAATTTCAGAAGCTTATAAAAAAATGATTTTTACATTATGGGGTTCTCTATAAACCGGGACACGAGCAAAGCCTCGTCCATTGGTTCGGTCAGATGCAAGGCATCAGACCGCAGTAATACTTGCTGTCTTACAAGGTCTGATAACGAAGCAGATGACCGAACCAATAGAGGATTTGCCGTGAAGGAGGTTTATAGAGGTTCCCTTATGGGACTGATGCGGAAAAGAACCTTCCGCATCAGTCCTTTTTTAATCACAGCTTTATCAGTTCATCGAGTATTCTGTGTGCCGCTTTATCCTTAGACATAAGCACCAGCTCCGTTTCGCCGCCGGCTGTAATGAGCGTTATGGCGTTGGTATCCGTTCCGAATCCCGAACCTGCGGCTCTCAGGCTGTTTGCACAGATCATGTCGCAGTTTTTAGATAAAAGCTTTTTCCTTGAGTTTTCAAGCAGATTTTCCGTTTCCATGGAAAATCCGCAGATGATCTGACCTTCGCGTTTGTGTTCGCCGAGATATTTCAGTATATCCTTTGTTCTGCGCAGCGGTATTGACATATCGGAATCTGATTTTTTTATCTTGCTGTCCGACACCGACAGGGGAGTGTAATCCGCAACGGCTGCCGCCTTGATTATATAATCCTGCTCGCCGGATATTGCCGCAACAGCATTAAACATATCCTCAGCCGAAACGACATTTACGGTTTTTACAAGCTTCGGCAGCTCACATTCGGTATGTGCTGCGATAAGAGTAACGTCAGCGCCTCTGTACATTGCGGCTTTTGCAATTGCGGCGCCCATCCTTCCGCTGGAGCGGTTCGTGATAAATCTCACGGGATCTATAGGCTCTCTTGTTGCGCCTGCGGTAACAAGCACCTTTTTTCCCGTCAGATCCTTTTCAAATGCGATCTCTTTGAGAATGTATTCAAGCAGCAGCTTTTCATCCGGCATTCTGCCGTCTCCCGTGTCGCCGTTTGCAAGCATTCCGTTGTCGGGTGCGATAATTTCATATCCGTATTTTTTAAGCTTTTCGATATTATCGCGGACAATGGGATTATGATACATATTATGATTCATTGCCGGTGCGATTATTTTCTTGCAGGTACATGCCATTACCGTTGTGGTAAGCATATCATCGGCTATGCCGTTTGATATTTTTCCGATAACATTTGCTGATGCGGGGGCGATCATTACCACATCAGCCTGCTTTGCAAGCGCAACGTGTTCAACGCTGTACTGAAAGTTTCTGTCAAAGGTATCAATAAGGCACTTGTTTCCCGTTAGCGTTTCAAAGGTGATGGGATTTATAAAATTGGCTGCGTTTTCGGTCATTATAACATGGACATTGCAGCCAAGCTTTTTAAGCATTCTTGCAAGATTTGCCGTTTTGTATGCGGCAATGCTTCCTGTAACGCCAAGAACCGCTGTTTTTTTATCAAGCATTTCAGTTCTCCTTATTTTAATATTAAGGAACCACTAAAAACCTTGTTTGAGATAAGATCGTCATAGCACACCGTCACACCGTCTGCTGCGTCAACAAGCCTTGCTTCGCCGGCTTTTCCGCATATGCGCCCTCTGTCGATTTTCTCCTTTCAAACCGGTTTCCGGAGATTCCCTTAAGTGTATTATATCATAAAAAACACAAAATATATATAATTTATATATATTTTCTTTGAATTTGTGTGTTATAATGCTAATATTGTATTGTATCTCCCTTGAGGAGAATAATAACAAGGAGGAAAATTGAATATGAAAAAAAAGGTTGAAGCAAAAAAGATAGTGCTTCTGGGACTTCTGACGGCAATCCTTATGCTGATGTCGTACACGCCTCTGGGCTATCTGAACATCGGTCCGCTTGCAATAACTCTGAACATTATACCTGTTGCAATAGCGGCAATTACTCTCGGACCTGCGGGAGGCGCGGTCATCGGCGCGGTATTTGGTATCACCAGCTTTTTGCAGTGTATCGGTATCGGCGGCACATCGGCTATGGGAGCGGTTCTTTTTGGAATAAATCCCTTTCTTGCCTTTGTGCAGAGGTTTATTCCCCGTGTGCTTGACGGATTCCTTACGGGGCTTATTTTTCAGGGTATCCGCAGAAAGCTTGGCAGTACTGTTTCTTGTTTTATTGCGGGATTTCTGTCGGCGTTTCTCAATACAGCCTTCTTTATGACGGCTCTGGTCGTGCTTTTCGGCAGTACGGATTACATCAGGGAACTGATGGACGGAAAAAATGTTTTTGTGTTCATTTGTACATTTGTGGGAATCAACGCTGTTTTTGAAATGATAGCTTCAACAGTGATTTCGGGCGCTGTGGGTACTGCTCTGTGCAAGTCGGGGCTTATGAAGACCGCTGTGGCAGGCTGCGAATGACTGTCTGAGGAAATTGGCGGTTCTGCGCTGCTTTTGTCCGAAATATCATATTCCATTGAAAGGACTTTCATAAAATGATTTTTGCAATAGATGCCGGTAATACAAATATTGTTATAGGCTGCTGTGAAAACGGAAAGATAATTTTCAGGGAAAGGATCTCCACAAATCATACCGCTACAGCGCTTGAATATGCCTCTATTTTCAAAACAGCATTTGAAATGAACGGCGTATGCGCCGAAAAAATAACAGGGGGAATTATTTCCTCGGTTGTTCCTGCGGTGACAAAAACGCTGAAAACCGCAGCGGAAAAAATCATTCATGCGGATATTATGACGGTAGGACCTGGTATAAAAACAGGTTTGAGCATTATAATCGACAATCCCGCTCAGCTTGGCAGCGACCTTGTTGTTGACGCAGTTGCGGGAATAAACGAATATCCGGTTCCACTTATAATTATTGATATGGGTACGGCAACGACCGTTTCTGTTATAGATTCAAACAGCAATTATATCGGAGGCATGATAATTCCCGGTGTTGTGGTATCGCACGATGCTCTTGTCAGCAGAACGTCGCAGCTTCCGAAGGTTGCGCTGGAGACGCCTAAAAGGCTTATCGGCAGGAATACTGTTGAATGTATCAAAAGCGGTATCCTTTACGGCAATGCGGGAGCTATTGACGGCATTATCGACCGTATCAAAGATGAGATCGGCGATTGTACGGTCATTGCGACGGGCGGTGTTGCTGCGGCTGTCACTCCGCTGTGCAGAAACAGGATAATTCTTGACGATGATCTTTTGCTGAAAGGGCTTATGCTAATTTACAATAAAAACAAGTAATCTTAAAAACTCCCGATTTGAATGATCAGATCGGGAGTTTTGTATTATTTGCATGAAAATGTCATAGTAATATCAAGATGAATATGTGGCAGCGGAAGTCTGAAGCTTTCGTCGAGAGAGGGTCCGCAGCTTGCAGAGCCTACGCCTGCCATCATCGCGTCGACACAGATCACGTTGCTTTCGCTTTTTTCAAGCTCATAGTTGTGCCGTTTCCGGGAAAGCTCCTCCTGGGTATATTCCGAAGCGTTAAAGGAAAAATCCTTTTCCGCTGTAAAGTTAACGGAAATATCTCCGCCGTATACAGTCATATACTTGCAGCCGAAATGCGAGGAGTTTTCCTGAGGTCTGATGTAATCCTCATGCATATCGGATATTTTCGATTCAAAGCGCCCCATATAAGCTGACCGGTGCTTGTCGGCATAGCTTTCATGGGGACCGAAGCCGAAATATTGCACCCTGTCAAAGGCTTTGGGCATAAAAAGCCTTATGCCGAATCTCGGAAGAAATGCGACCTTGTTTGACGTTTCACCGCCGCATACGATGTTTAAAGCGCCGTTTCCGTCAATGGTGTACACCGTTTCAACAACGGCAAAGGGCTGATACATATTCCAGCCGAAGGACTGCTTTACGGTTATTCTTGCAGTATTTCGGACTGTTTCCGAAGCTGTGCCGTAAACCTTTGCATCATAGTCATTAAGATGTGCTTTGTACCATTCCCAGTTCATGGTGTCATTGTCGGTAGGCGCACGGAAGAAATTGAATTTCAGCGGAGAATCAAGCAGCTCCGTGCCGTTTGCATTTATGGAGGTGAAATATCCCGTTCTTTTGTTAAAAATGAAAATCACATTGCCTGCGGATATTTTTATCTCAAAAGCTGATTCAGAAATAACGGGAGCAGCTTTATCAGCCGATGAGATTTTTTTGGGAGCCTCACCTAGCATAAGCTGATCAAAACAGATCTCATATCCCTTACAGCACCATTTTTCATCTTTTTTTGCGGTGAAGACAAAGCGGATATATACGTTTTTATCAAGGGGGAAATTTCCCGTTTCAACGGTAATTTCCGTTTTGCCGAGAGGGGGAAGATCGAAATCAAAATCACCCGATCCTATGATATCCCCGTCGGCAGTGATCTCATAATGTCCTTCAAGAATATTTCCCGCATTTTCAAAAGCAAGAAAGCTTTCTATAATATATTTTCCGTCGGAACCTGACTTGTAAACTCTGACGGGACGGTATACCTGCTTTACTTCAAGAAGCCCCGTGTGGGGGGTCCTGTCCGGATAGCAAAGACCGTCCATACAAAAATTTCCGTCGTTATGGCGTTCGCCGAAATCTCCGCCGTAGCCGTATTTTATTTTTCCGTTATCGGCTGTACCCTGAGGAACTGAGTGATCGCACCATTCCCACACGAGTCCGCCGATGAAGCGCTCATTACTGTAAAATACATCCCTGTACTGTTCGAGATCACCCGGACCGTTGCCCATTGCGTGGCAGTATTCGCACAGGAGCAGCGGACGCCTTTCTTCCTTGTTTTCAAGAAACTCCTTCATGCTCTGAGGTGACGGATACATCTGTGAAACCATGTCAAGAACGTCGTCTGAGGTATCGTCAAGCTTGTGGGTGCTTTCGTAATGCACAAGCCTTGTGTCGTCGGCAGATTTGATATATTCCGCACCTGCGCGGAAATTTTCGCCGTATCCGCTTTCATTTCCAAGCGACCAGAAAATAACGCAGGGACGGTTTATATCACGTGCAACGAGGAGCTTTTCACGGTCAAGTATCGCTTCCCTGAACCGTTCGTCCTTTGCAATAAGCGCAATGCCGTTGTAGGTGTTTTCTCCGCTCCATTTAAGGTCGTTGTAGATTTCTACACAGCCGTGTGCTTCGCAGTCTGCCTCGTCTATCACATAAAAGCCGTATTCGTCGCAAAGCTTATAAAATCTCGGATCGTTCGGGTAATGAGATGTGCGTATGGCGTTGATATTGTGCTTTTTCATAAGCTCCAGATCCATGCGCATTTGTTGTACGCTTGCATAATATCCCGTATCGGGGTAGCTGTCGTGACGGTTCACGCCCCGTATTTTCAAAGGAACTCCGTTTATTTTTACAACGCCGTTATCAATGCGGATATCCCTAAAGCCCACCTTTTCACCGATCAACTCGCTGTCGGTGATTATTTGAAGGTCATAAAGACAGGGCGTTTCGGCAGACCAGAGAACGGGATCTTTTACATCAAAGGAAAATGTTTTTCCTGCTGTGGTCTTTGCGCTTACAACAGTCCTGCCCTCTGTGTCGGATAGGATTATTTCTGCGTCTGCGCCTTCTGCCCGAAACTCAAATACAGCCTTTGATCTATCCGTGTCAAGCAGGGCTTTTATGCGGTAATTTTCAAGCCGCTTTTCGGGGCGGGAAAGGATGTACACGTCCCTGAAAATTCCGGAAAGACGAAGCTTGTCCTGATCTTCAAGATAGGTTCCGTCACACCATTTAAGCACGGCGGCGGTGACAGTATTTTCACCCTCGCAAAGTAAGTCGGTGATATCAAATTCGCTTGTATGATGAGAAACCTGTGAATAGCCGACAAAGCTGCCGTTTATGTAAAGATAAAAGCAGCTGTCTGCTCCCTCAAAGGAAAGGATCCTTCTCATCGAGTCGGGCTTGAAGAAATATTTTCTTCTGTAAACTCCAACTGGGATATCATCGGGGACATATGGAGGGTCGAAGGGAATGGGATATAAAACGTTTGTGTACTGAGTTTTGTCGTATCCGTGAAGCTGCCAGTTTGAAGGAACCGGGATTTTTTCGGAAAATTCAGCCGACGTAAAATCGTCCTCCAGATCGATAATGCTGTCGTAATATCTGAAATCCCACGATCCGTTAAGTGACTCAAATAGTTTGGAATCCTCCCTGTCGGCGAAGGGATCCTGTCCCTTTGCAAACGGGATAAAATAGGCATGGTCGGGAAGAGTTCCGATATGAAGCTTTCCGGTATCCTCATGGAATATCATAAAGCTTTTGGGTGAGCCTTTCTGTGCGATTTCCGAAATATTCAAAGCTTTTTCCCCCTTTTAAAGCAAAATCCCGGTAAGTTCTTATTTATCAAACTTTCCGGGATGTTGCTGCGTTTTAATTCAGATTTTATTTTTGGTACCGGTGGCCGGGCTTGAACCGGCATGAATTGCTTCGCCGCATTTTGAGTGCGGTGCGTCTGCCAATTCCGCCACACCGGCTGATATGAACTAATTTTACCATACTTTACCTCTTTTGTCAAGTGTATTCAAGCGGATTTTGATAATTTTCACAAATCGGCAAAACTTATGCACAGCGGAACAAAACGGGCATAATACGGATAATTGCAGAAATCATTCCAGCCTTACAATGGAAACGACGCTGCCGCTGTAATCATCGTATTCACCGATACTTCCCATTATTCTGATGTAATCGTCAAGCTCTCCGGTATCAACGATAAACTCCACCATATCACCGCCGCCGTTCTGCAGTTCAACATAGCTGTTGGTCGGGTCGGTATGGCAGTCAGCCTTTATGTCGCCTACTACCGCTGTAAATGTATTTCCCGATTCAAGGGTTATCTCAAACCTTTCGCCGCAGTTTTTTGCATAGGCTGTGCCCAGAGCCACGCATACGTCGTCGTCAATGCGCCTTATTCCCTGACTGTCCGTATATGCCTGCTGCTGAAGATCGTACTGGATCGAATCCTTGTCCTTTATGGTGCGGTAATCCATATATGTTTTGAAATCCGTATTGACATCGGGAACAGGCAGAGATTCCTCCTCGGCGTATGCGCAAAGACCCGATAAAATAAGCGCGGCTGCCGCTGCAGCGGCAAAAATGAATTTTTTCATAAAATCATCCCTTTCGGAAATATTCTTGACAATAACCGCTTATGTTATACTAAAAAAACGTTTGAACGAGGGATAAGATTTGGCGAAAAGCTGTGCCGGTTGGGGGGAAGAAAACGCAGGCATAACAGCTCCCGCGGAGCTGTTATATGGCAAGGTTCTTTGACGCAGAAAACGGTGCGGATTTTTGCCAAAGATAAATGGTTTTTAGTATTATGCGGCTGTCTTGAATTTTACCGAACAGGAGCTGAAAATTCGGACGAATTAAGGCGGTTGTTAATGAAATTGTTATTTGGCGTAATTTAATTTATAATCCGACATAAAATTTTGTTCAGATAAACGAGCATATACCTAATGAATATTCCGACTTAAACGTGAAAAACTACTAAAGCAAATAAAAAATGCTAAATGGAAAAGCATTGCTTTTCTTATGCTTATAATGAAAGGATGAATAATTCTATGAAGGCTACCGGTATTGTCAGAAGGATAGACGACCTGGGAAGGGTCGTTATTCCCAAAGAGATCCGAAGAACTATGCGTATACGTGAAGGCGACCCTCTTGAGATCTATACCAGCTCTGACGGAGAGGTCATTTTCAAAAAATATTCTGCAATAAATGAAATGGCTGCCTCAGCCTCTCAGGTCGCAGAGGTGATGACAAAGCTTGCAAACTGTCCCACAGTCGTTTTTGACCGTGATCATGTGGTTGCCGTTGCGGGAGTGGGTAAAAAGGAATTCAGCGAAAGAAGGGTTTCTCAGGGACTTGAGGAATTTCTTGAGCACAGAAAGAATTACATTTACTCTTCCGATGAAGATGTGAAGGTATACCCCGTAGAGGGAATAGAC
>CAZDJG010000087.1:0-8500 GCA_964505695.1 uncultured Ruminococcus sp. | reverse complement strand
GACGCACTCCACCCATTTTCTCTTTTCAAACCGGTTTCTAGAGGTTCCCTATTATAAAAGTGTGGGGTACATTTGCCAAGAAATGTACCCCTTTTTTATGTAATTTGTAGAATTTGTCAATTTAAATAAGCTGAATATCGTGTTATAATATAAAGTGATTAAATGTATCCGATTGATTAAAAAGAGGACGGTTTTTATATGAGTTATGTTTCACTGAAAAATGTATACAAGCGTTATAAAATGGGGGAGATCACTATTGCGGCTTCCGACGGCGTATCCTTTGATATTGAAAAGGGAGAGTTCGTTGTTATCACAGGAGCCAGTGGAGCGGGAAAAACCACTGTTCTGAACCTGATCGGCGGAATGGATGTCTGCGACGAGGGAGAGATATCCGTAGACGGGAAGGATATTGCAAAATTCAAGCCGAGGGAGCTTACCGCTTACCGGAGATACGATATCGGCTTTGTTTTCCAGTTTTATAACCTTATACAGAATCTTACCGCATATGAAAACGTTGAGCTTGCGACTCAGATATGCAGGGAAGCACAGGACGCAGCCGAGATTCTCAGACAGGTTGGTCTTGAGGACAGAATGGATAATTTTCCGGCTCAGCTTTCCGGAGGCGAACAGCAGCGTGTTTCCATAGCAAGAGCGCTTGCAAAATCCCCCAAGCTGCTGCTTTGCGACGAGCCTACGGGAGCTCTTGACTATAATACGGGAAAGACCATTCTCAAGCTTTTGCAGGATACCTGCCGTGAAAAGGGCATGACCGTTGTGGTAATTACCCATAATCAGGCAATAACGCCTATGGCAGATCGGGTAATAAAGATAAAAAACAGCAAGGTTGCCAAAATTTCTCTCAATCCCAACCCAACGCCCGTTGAAACTATTGAATGGTAAGGTAACAAGGCTATGAAGAAAAATATGCTTTTACATAATACTGTCAGAAGCGTTAAGAAATATCCGGGAAGGTTTATTGCCATCATGGCGATCATCGCCATAAGCTGCGCTTTTTATGCGGGAGTCAAGGCTGCGCCGGCAGATCTTAAAAGATCGGCATGGGATTATTTTGAAAATTATTCCCTTGCGGATGTTCAGCTTAAATCAACTCTCGGCTTTGACGGCAGCGAGCTGGACAGCCTTTTGGACAGCGAGCGTTTTGACGCGGGATACGCAGGCTACAGCGCCGATCTTCTTATGGATAACGAGGGCGGAAAGGCGGCTGTTAAGGTGATATCTTATTCGGAAGAGCAGCCGCTCAACAAGCTGCACATTACCGAAGGACGCCTGCCGGAAAGCTCCGGAGAATGCGTTGTGGATTCCCATTTCAGAAACAGATCGGCGTATGCTCTGGGTGATAAGATAACCTTTTCCGCAGACGGAAACGAGAATATTGCCGATTACCTTGATAAAACTGAATATACGGTCGTGGGTATTGCAGATTCTCCCCTTTATGTTTCCTTTGACAGAGGCTCAACGACCATCGGTACGGGAACACTCAGCGGATTTGTATATATTCCGGAGGAGGATTTCGCATATGACGTTTATACGGATATATATCTTTCCGTAACGGGTGCTATGGACAGCTCGGTCGCTCCGTTTTCCGATGAATATATGGATATCGTAAATGCCGCTGAGGATCATGCGGAGGAAATGTCTGCATCTCTTCTTAATATCAGAGCGGACGATATCAGAGCCGAGGCTGAGAAAGAGATAGAAGAGGCGCGCAGGGAGCTTGAAGACGGTGAAAGCAAATACAGTGACGGCAAGGAAGAATATGATAAGGGTCTGAAGGAATACAACGATTCCTTTAAGGAGCTGAGCGAGCAGAGAAAGTCCCTTGACGATGCGCAGAAGGAGCTTGACGACGGAGCTGCCGAGCTTGCGGAAAATGAGGAAAGACTTACGGAGCTTAGCGTCACCGTGTGCAGATCGATGATCTGCTTAAAATATATGAAAAGGCGTATATAAAGGTTTTGCCTGATGAGCTGCTTGAACAGACAAGACGCATACAGCAGACCTATGACGAAAACGAAATAGACGCAGAAATCTCCGATCTGCTTGCTGTTTATATCATTACAAATCCCCAGAAGGATGCACAGTCAAAGGCTGCGTCAAAGGCTGCCATCTCCGCTGTGAACGAGCAGGTAAGAGCCGCAGCGGCAGGCGCTCTCGATCAGATAGAGCAGCAGAAGGCTGTAATTGAGGAAACGGGCAAGACCCTTGAGGAAAGCCGTGAAACCATCGAAAGCTATGAAAACGAGCTGAAGGATGCAAAGCATGAGCTTGATGACGCCAAAAGAGAGCTTGACGAGGCTCAGTCTGAAATAGATGATGCCAACGAGAAGATCGCCGATGCAGAAAAGGAACTTGAGGATAAATTATCCGACGGTGAATGGTATATCTGGAACAGGGACGAATTTGATCCGGGCTGCATGGGATACGGCGCCGATGCAGACAGAATAGATTCAATTGCTGCCGTTTTTCCTCTTTTCTTTATCCTTGTTGCTGCTCTTGTATGCTGCACTACAATGTCGAGAATGGTTGAGGAGCAGCGCGGCGAGGCGGGAACGCTCCATGCGCTTGGCTTCGGCACGGGAATGATCATTATGCAGTATGTGCTTTATGCGGCTGCAGCAAGCGTTGTGGGAAGTATTATAGGAACTGCTCTCGGATTTGCGCTTCTTCCGAACGTTATTTTCCGCTGCTATACCACAATGTACAATTTCCCCGATTTTCATGCGCCGTTTATGCCGTACTTTGCTCTTGCCTGTATGGGAGTTTCTCTTCTCTGCACGACGCTTTCGGCGGTATATACCTGTGTAAGGGAGCTTACAGACGTTCCGGCAATGCTTATACGTCCAAAGCCCCCGAAAAACGGCAAAAGGATATTTCTTGAACGCATTACCTTTATATGGAAGCGTATGTCCTTCAGCTTCAAGGTAACCTTCAGAAATCTGCTTAGATATAAAAGCAGGTTCTTTATGACCGTAATAAGCATATGCGGCTGTACCGCGCTTATGCTTACAGCATTTGGTCTTAAAGAGTCCATCGCCTGCATTGCCGACAAGCAGTATGACGAAATATTTTTGTATGATGCTCTGGCAGTCCTCAGCGGAGATGCCGGCGAAGCCGACCTTGATGAAATTGAAAACACTATAAACGGCGACAGCCGCATTGTTTCTCACATGAGTGTTATACAGGAAACAAAGGACGTTTTTTCGGAAAGCGGAAATATGGAATGCTATATCCTTTCTCTTGAGGACACTTCTCAGATGGATGAGTACATCGTATTAAGGGACAGAAAGAGCGGCTCTCGTATCCGCCCGGAGGACGGCAGCGTTGTCATTACCGAAAAGCTGGGAAAAATGCTGGACGTATCGGCGGGAGACAGTATTACTGTTGAGGGAGCTTCAAAGACTGTAACGGTTTCGGCTGTTGCCGAAAACTACACTTTCCATTATGTTTACATGACGAAAAACACCTATGAATCCCTTTTCGGTGAGACAGACAATAATATGATAATGATAAATACAGATTCTACACCGGAAAGTGAGATCAGGGACGAAATCTCTTCGGAGCTTGTTTCCTGCGGAGGAATAATTTCGGCGTCCTTTATGTATGACGGAACGGACAGCTTCAGAAAGCTTGTTTCAAGTCTGAATATCATTGTTATTGTTATCATCGCTTTTGCGGGTGCGCTTGCGCTTGTCATACTTTTTAATCTTGCCAATATAAATATCAACGAGCGTATGGGAGAGCTTGCTACAATAAAGGTGTTGGGATTTTTTGACGGGGAGGTAGGAGCGTATGTGTATCGTGAAAATACTGTTTCCTCGCTTATCGGAATGACCTTCGGACTGGTTGTGGGAATTTTCCTTGAAAGATTCGTTGTCAGCATGGCGGAAGTGGACGAGGTAATGTTCTCGCCGAAAATACCGTGGTTCTGCTTTGTGCTTGCGGCGGCTGTGATGCTTATCTTTACGGTGTTTGTAAATTTTCTCCTTTATTTCAGGCTGAAAAAGATAGATATGACCACGTCGCTGAAGGCAATAGAGTGACATATTAGCCATAATTTGACACATACCGTCACTGCATTTGTACAGCTTTGATATTGACTTTTTTCTCACAGGGTAATATAATATCATAGGATTTATCGGGCGGTATCCCAAAAGGATACCGCTTTATTTTGATTTTGGAGGATAATTTAATGTTCAGACAATTTGTTAAAATTCTCAAAAGAGAATTTCAGGGGTATAACGGAAAGAAATTCGGCAAGGACGTTCTTGCAGGCATTACGGTCGCGGCAGTGGCGCTTCCCCTTGCGTTGGCTTTCGGAGTAAGCTCGGGAGCGACTGCCGCTTCGGGACTGGTAACGGCTATAATTTCGGGAATTATTATCGGAGCGCTTTCTGGGGCGTCGTATCAGATAAGCGGACCTACGGGAGCAATGACTGCTATACTTGTTTCGCTTGTCGCACAGTACGGTATGCAGGGCGTTTTTACGGCAAGTCTGCTTGCGGGTATACTTCTGCTCTTATGCGGCATTTTCAAGCTGGGAGGGCTTGTTTCCTATCTTCCCTCTCCGGTCATTACGGGCTTTACAAGCGGAATTGCTATCATAATCGCTTTGGGTCAGATCGACAATCTTACGGGAATGAGATCATCGGGGCTTAATAATATCGAAAAGATAGCAAGCTATTTTACTCAGCCTCAGACGATAAATACCGTATCGCTTATCATCGGTGTCTGCGTTATTGTGTTTATGTTTCTTTATCCGAATAAGCTGGGGCAGTATTGTCCGGGTTCGCTTGCTGCGATAATTCTTGCAACAGCGGCGAACTTCATATTTGATTTTGATGTAAATGTTGTGGGAAATATCCCTAAGACGATCTTTCTTGAGGACAGGCTGGATATTACGCAGATAAATTTTGGCGAGATCGGCAATTTTATTGTTCCTGCTATTTCCATTGCCGCACTGGGACTTATTGAATCACTCCTTTGCGGAGCATCGGCAGGCAGAATGAAAAACGAAAAGCTCAATGCGGATATTGAGCTTGCGGCACAGGGAATAGGAAATATCCTTCTTCCGTTTTTCGGAGGAGTTCCGGCAACCGCTGCCATTGCAAGAACAAGCGTTGCCATTAAAAGCGGCGGAGAAACACGCCTTACATCGGTTGTCCATGCTGTGATCCTGCTGCTTTCCATGTTTGTGCTTGGCGGAGTAATGTCGAAGATACCTCTTTCCGCTCTTGCGGGCGTGCTCATTGTAACGGCGTGGAGAATGAACGAGTGGAAAACTATAAAGTCGATTTTTTCAAAAAAGCTGAAAACAGCTATTGCACAGTTTCTGATAACAATGGCGGCTACGGTGGTTTTCGATCTTACAAAGGCAATTCTTATAGGCGTTGCGTTTTCCCTTATACTGTTTGTGGTAAAGGTTTCGGATATGCAGGTGACGGTAGCCGGGGTGGATACTGAAAAGCTCGATGAGAACTTTGTAGATCCCGAAAAGATCAAATATACAAGCGTTGTATATATCACAGGACCTCTTTACTTTGGTACCTGCGCAAAGCTTGAGGATAAGGTTTCTTCTCTAGGTGACAGCTACAACATCATTTTTTCAATGAGGGGAGTTACCGTTGCGGATATTTCGGGCATTGAGGCTCTTCACGAATACTGCGAGAGGCTTATCGCGCAGGGAAGAATGGTGTATTTTTCCTGTGTTCAGCCGCCTGTTATGGATCTGTTTGAGAGAACGGGATTAAAGCAGGAACGCTTTAATTATAATATGTTCTTCTGGAGTACGGATAAGGTTTTTGAGCATATTTCAAGCCTGTAATAACCCAAGCACGCCAATCTTCACAGAAAAACGGTTCTGCCGCAGATCATACTGCGTCAGAACCGTTTTTACTTATTATGTGAGTTATTTGCTCAATTGAAATCTTTATAAAATATATCTATACTATCCGAAATGTCAATATCCGCATCAGAATCGATGTAATTAACTGCCGCCGCATTCTCGGTAACTGCACCGGGAACGGCATAAACAATATCGGCGGAGGTAACGTCCGTCCATGCGCCGTTTACATACGCCTTGACCGCAAAGCCGTAGCTCGTGCCGTTTGTAAGACCCCTTACGTATTTGCCCAGAGCGGTCGTAGTTCCTGCTTTTATCCATGCGCCTGCGTATCTGTAATATACAGCATATTGAGATGCACCGGGAGTTGCTGTCCAGTTAAGTCCTATCTGTCCGTCGCCCGGTGCAGCCTTTGTTATTTTAGGCTTTACGACAGGAACTGAAGGTGTGGCGTAAACTATATCTGCGGAGGTAACATCCGTCCATGCGCCGTTTACATACGCCTTGACCGCAAAGCCGTAGCTCGTGCCGTTTGTAAGACCCCTTACGTATTTGCCCAGAGCGGTCGTAGTTCCTGCGTTTTTCCATGCGCCTGCATATCTGTAATATACGGCATACTTCTGTGCGTCCGAAACCTCTGTCCAGTTAAGCGCAACCTGTCCGTCGCCCGGTACAGCCTTGGTAATTTTCGGACCTGCCACAGCCGACTGACTGCCCTTGGGAATGATCTTTATTCTGTAGCTGTCGCAGCCGCTTACAGAACATCTTATTATCTGTCTGCCGTCGGTATATGCAGTCGCCTCAAGAGCGGTGGAGGCAGTACCGTTGTAAACATGAGTATGAGCCATTCCGCCGGGGACATAAACCTTGGTAACGGTAAGACTTGCACCGGTATCGCCGATATACGCTTTGCCGAGAGAATTAAAGCTGCCTCCGAATGCTTTCACAAGATTTGAAACAGACCATACTGCCGTTCCGTTTGAAGCACTGTCGGGAGCGACCTTTACCCAGCTCTTGCTTGAATCCGTAAAGCTCTGGAGAATAAATTCGGGTAAATTGTTCGATGAATACGAGCAATAAATCTTATCCGAGGAAGAAAGCTCCGTAATGCTTTCGGCAGAGAACGAAACAGCCTGTCCGTAGTTTGAGGATGACGCCGAACCCGAAAAAAGAATATTTTCCCCTGTGGTGCTTGTTTCATATGCGGGATCGCCTTTATACGCATTTATAATACCGTCGGCTATTCCGCCGTATGTAAAGCTTTTGCTTGCTCTGCTGAAAATACCGAAATTCTCTGCGCCTGTACCGAAGCAGTTGTTGTCCCACCAGACGCAGGGTATATCCTGCTCTGCAAACTGTCTTGCCAATGATACGTATATATCCGCATAATTTTCTCTGGCATCGGTATTATTCTTGTTGCAGGCGCCGAATTCACCTATAACAACGGGAATACCCTTGCTTATAAACGTTGAATTGATTCTGGAGAAGAAGGCATCAAGCTCCGTTTTGTCGGACGTCAGCCAGTTATTATGACCTGATCCTTCAAAAGCAAAATCAAACGGAAGATATGCGTGAATGGAAACAGCGACCATGCTGTCACCCGATGAATTTGCCCAGCCGTTTATCTTGTCGGAATCTCCCGATGCGCAGTAGGTCGGCATCATAACAAGACGCTTGGCGTTATTGCCGCCTGTTGCTCTTATAGCGGAACGGGCAGCTTCGTTATAAACATTTACACACTGGTAAAAAGTGGTATTTCCCGTCCAGTCCTCGTCGTATCTCGGCTCATTGATCGTTTCGAAAATAAGCTTGTCACCGTAATTTTTAAATCTCTGACCTACCTGAGTCCATACGGCTTTAAGCTCATCCGTTACTTTTGCCTGAACAGAAGACGAAGCAGAGACCTGTGTCTGAATATCATTGTGGTGAATATTCAGAATAACGTACATTCCGTTTGCAAGACCGTAGTTTACCACCGTTTCGACTCTGTCCATAAAATCGGAGCTGATAGTATAGCTTGACGGGTCTGAATAATGATCGTCCCATCTTACGGGAACACGCAGAGTTGTAAAGCCCTTTGCGGCAACAGCGTCGATCATCGCCTTTGTGGTTGCGGGATTGCCCCAGTTTGTTTCGCTGTCGGAGGATTCGAGGGAATTGCCGAGATTCCAGCCTGCGCCCATATCGGAAACGATCTGGAAAGCATTAAGACCTCTCATCTGAGTCGGATAGGAATACCCCGAAGAAAATTCCGAACTGTTCATTGCCGCATAAGCAGTAAGATCGTCCATGCAGGCAAATGCCGATCCGACAGAGATCACAGCCGCAGAAACGAGAGCAAGAAATCTTCCGCCTTTTTTAGCAGTAATCATGTTTGATTTTCCTTTCATGTTTTTTTGAGGGATAAATTACCTGAATATATTTTTTTTATTATATCATATTTCTATAAAACAAACAAGCAAAATAAATATTTTTGTATATTCTTACATATTTTAAAGAGAATTTATTGCATATTAAACCAAAATTTAAATAGAATAGCAAAAAAAATAAAGGTATTCCTGCTGATTGTGCAAATCATTGCTTATACTAATACTAAAAACCATTTAAACTCAGGATATCTTTGACAAAAATCCGCACCGT
>CAZDJG010000086.1:0-8581 GCA_964505695.1 uncultured Ruminococcus sp. | reverse complement strand
CTCAAAAAAGTATAGTCAAAAAATAAAAAATATGATATAATATTAGATAATAAACAGCGGCGATACATAATTACAGAAAATGCCGCAGGATAACCCATTCACAGGAAAGGAACGTTCATATGTCAAAGAAAAAATATTTCGGCAACGATATCCAGCCCCAATGTCAGTACTGCGCATTCGGCACAAGAGCAAAGGACGGCGGAAAGGTTCTGTGCGAAAAGAGAGGTCTGGTAAACGGCGACGCATCCTGCCCAAAGTTTTCATACTCCCCTCTTAAAAGGATTCCTGTAAAGCAGCTCCATATCCCCGGAAATTTTGATGAAGAATAAGATATCGGTCAGGCTGCCTTTTCGGGCAGTCTGATTTTTTAAGGAGCGCATATACGTTGAATTTGCAGGAAATTTTACAAAATGCGTCTGAAAACGAAGATAATATTGAACAAATAATTTTCACCGAAGATAAGGCAGAAGGCATTTTCTTAGACGGCACTGATATCAGGAACAGCAGCTTCAATAGCTGCCGCCTTAGTAAATGCACCTTTGAACGGGTGTACTTTAATGATGTCGATTTTACCTGCTGCGACCTGTCGAATATCCGTCTGAACGAATGCACACTCAGGCAGTGCAGCTTTAAAAAGTGCCGAATTACAGGCAGTTCATTTGCCGAAAGCCTTATCGACAGTTGTCTGTTTGAGGGATGTACGGGAGCGTATGCGGGATTCGGCGGCTGCAATATCAAGAGAAGCTCTTATAAAAACAATAACCTTGCGCAAAGCTCATTTACCGACGCAAAGCTGCGGAGCATAACATTGTCAGAAAACGATTTTACAGGGAGCGATTTCGGCGGTGCAGAACTTGGGGGCTGTAATTTTTCCTCTTCGGTAATAAACGGAGCAAGATTTACCGTATCCTCTCTTAAAGGAGTAACGGTAAATTACGAACAGGCTGTTGAGCTTGCCCGACTGCTCGGTGTCAAGGTAGTATAATACAAAAAGCTGTATCTGCCGAATAAAGCAGATACAGCTTTTATCTTATCCGATGTACTCAGAAGCTTAGATTACTTGAGCTCAACAGTAGCGCCGGCAGCCTCAAGCTTAGCCTTGAGTTCCTCAGCCTCAGCCTTGGGAGCAGCCTCTTTAAGGGTCTTGGGAGCAGCCTCAACAGCCTCCTTAGCCTCCTTGAGAGAAAGACCGCAAGCGTCCTTAACAGCCTTGATAACGTCCATCTTCTTCTCGCCGAAGGATGCGAGAACAACATCAAACTCAGTCTTTTCTGCCTCAGCAGCTGCGCCTGCGCCTGCTGCGGGACCTGCTGCTGCAACTACAGCGGTAACGCCGAATTCTTCCTGGATAGTATCTACGAGCTCAGCAAGCTCAAGAACGGAAAGAACCTTGATTTCTTCTAAAATGTTTGTAACTTTCTCAGAAGCCATGATAATAATCTCCTTTATATTTTAATTTTGAAAATTTCAGGCAGCAATATAATTATGCAGCCTCTTCCTCTGCCTTCTTGTCGGCGAGAGCCTTGAGTGTAGCGGCAAGCTTCTGCATGGGACCCTGGAGAGAGCCGACAAGCTGAGCAAGCAGCGTTTCCTTGGAAGGGATCTTGGAAAGAGCCTCAACACCCTTTGCATCGTAGATAACACCGTCAACATAGCCTGCCTTGAGGTTAAACTTGTCGTCGTGATCCTTTGCAAACTTGCCGAGGATCCTTGCCGGTGCAGTCTGATCGCTGTCACTTACTGCGATGGCTGTTGTACCCTCGAGTACGTCGCACAGACTGTCAAGACCTGCATCCTTAAATGCAATGCGGAGCATGGTGTTCTTTTCAACAAAGTAAGTTACACCTGCTTCTCTGAGTTCTTTTCTGAGCTTGGTATCCTCCTCAACAGTGATACCCTTGTAATCGACAATAACACCTGCTACAGAGCCCTTTACAAGCTCTGCGACCTTAGCTGCTCTTGCCTTTTTGGTTTCGAGAACCTTTGCGCTTGGCATAAAATTTCACCTCCGGAATAAAGCTAAAAAATTATGCTACCCATTCATAAAAAGAAAACCTTTCCCGACTTGCAGGAAAGGGCATACATTTTATAATGTACAGCGATCTTTCCTCGGCAGGATTTACGATACTGAGTATCACCTGCTGTCTTTAGAATATGATAGCTTCAAAGCCGCTTTTACACGACTTTATAATGATACCACATATTTCTGTATTTGTCAAGTGTTTTTTCATTTTTTCACAGAAATCTTTTTTATTTTTTCGCTTTTCTCGCCTTTTTCCAGACAATAATCGCTGCTGCTGCGATCACAGCAGCGATGGCTGCCGATACGGCAATTATGAGCTTATAATCAACAGGCTTTTTTTCGGATTTAAGCATAAATGTATTCTTATCGGAAATAAATGTAAGGTACTGTCCGTCCCTCTCCGAATCAATACAAGACCCGTCAATGCGAAGCTGCAGCTTGCCGATATCCCCGCTCGGCTTGAAACGCACAAGATGCGACTGTGCTCCGTCGTCGGGAATACTTACCTGCCATTCATTTTCACCCGACCGGACAGCCTTAAGGATATCCTCGTCGGTAAAAACGCCCTCAGCCATTAAAACCGGAAAGCCTTTTTCCGTAACCTCTTCGGAGGAAAGCGTGGTAATGTTTTTCACAAATTCAGCATTTATGATACCTCCGCAGGTCAGATCACTGTAATCGTTCCTGTCCCAGCGGCAAAAATAGCCGTCCTTATGCGGAACGTCCGGTATCATGTCATCGGTAAGCGACTGTCCGTATCTGAAATCCACAGTATCAACGATCTCGTCTTCATTTTTAAAAATAAGAGTAAGAGTACCGAATTCTTCAGGCGTATTTTCCGCCGAAAGCATTTCCTCATATGAAACGGGATATGCCTTTCCGTCGTAGCTTATACCGTCGATACCGCCGATATCGCTTCCCGTAAAAATATTATCAATGACATCTCCGTCGCAGGTCCCCGCTACTGCACCGCAGTACTCTTTGAAATCAACTATATCAGCAAAGCTGACGCAGCTCTGTACATCGTGTCCCGTTCCCGCAATTCCTCCGATATAATCGCCGCCTTCAATGCGGCACATTGCACTGCTTCCGTATATCGCCGCAGACGATTTGCCAGCAACTCCTCCGACATATCCGCCGCTTGATGACTTTACATCGCCCATGCCGATACATCCGATAATGCAGCCCGTATCCATTTCACCCACTATACCGCCTGCTCCGTCCTTTTTGGCAATGACTTCGCCCTTGTTTATACAATCGCGCACGACTGTTCTCGACTGATAGATAAAATCCGTGGAACGTTCGCCTATCTCCTCAATGTCGTCCTCAGGATCGAAGGAATTTTCAATTCCCATTGCTCCGACTATTCCGCCTGCGCTGACATCGCCTTTTACCGGACCGAAATTGCGGCAGTCCGCGATTTTTCCGTCAGCCCTTCCGCCATTGTCCTGTGCGGAAATATCCTCGGTATAATCGGAAAGATCGGTGGATCTTTCCGTAAGCTCATCGGCAAGGTCGAGTATAGCGCCGCTTACCTCCGAAGCCTTGTCGTTTATCTGCCTGAAATCCTCTGCAAGGATATCTGTCGTATTTCCCGAAACCATGTTCAGGCTGTCAAGTCTGTCCGTAAGGTCTGAAAGCTCGGAAGAAAGCTTATCCCTGCATGAGAAAAAGCTGTCGTCAACGCCTTGAAAGCTTATCTGCGGCTTGACGGAAAATTCTTCTGCAATATCGCGGATACCGTCCATTGCGTCCGAAAGCTCCGCTGCTGCCGAAGACGCATACTGAACCGATTCCTCTGCCGTATATGCCGCAGCGATCGCCGAAGCTGACGCATCATCAAGATAATCCCATGAATCCTGTATCCTTTGGATCAGATCCTCTGTTGATTCACCTGCTCCGTCTATCCCTTCGCCCGACTGTCTGAGATACTCAAGTACATCATAAAGGCTGCCAAGGTCGGGAATTGACTGAGATGACATATCCTCCGGATCCGAAGAAGCAGTATTTCTGATATCCTGCGAGCACCTGTCAAGCACGTCCCTGAGCTCAGATGCCGTATCAATATTCAAAAGCTCCGAAACACCCTCGGACAGATCGGATAATGCTCCGAACAGTCCCGATAACGCTCCCGCAGAAAAAGTATCCAGTATCTGATTTATATATTCGCTGTATGCCTCAGGGTCTTTAATTCCCGCATCGGAAAGCAATTTTATTGAATCAAGTGCATTCCCGGCATTTTTCAAATCCTCCGAAAAGTCATCGGAAAAGCTGCATATTTCCTCAAGAGCCGCTTTTATTTTATCAATTGCCGCCTGAGCTTCGGGAGAACTTCCCGAGCTGCTGAGCGCGTCGAGAATATCCGCAGCAGCGTTTCCAATATCCGAAATTATTTCTCTGTAATCATATATTCTTTGCTGAAGGTCATAAAGAGCATTTTCCATAGCTTCTTCGTCTCCGAGACCGGATCTGAGAGACGAAAGACTGTTTCCCAGAGCTGTGTTTGCATCTCTGAGAGAGGAAACGGAGTATGACAGATCCTCAAGTCCCGGAAAAATGACTTCAAACGCCTCGTCGGTGCTTTCAAGGGAATCCGCAAGCATATCACCTGCCTCCCACAGCTTGTCGACCGTCATGCCCATTTCATCGCAGGCTTTTGAAAGACTGTCCGTAACTGGAGCCGCCATATCGGTAAGCTCCGAGATACGGCTGAATAACTCGTTTACAGAATCAATATTGACGCCGATTATCCTGTCAGCCTCGTCAAGCAGGGCATCGGAGCTGCTGCGGACAGCATGAAGCTCGTCAACTGCGCTGTCGATCTCACCTGAAAGCTGAGAAGATGATTCATCTGCATCACTGATGGTTTTTTCAATAACACTGTTTAAGTCCTCAAGACTTGTGCGCAGCTTTTCCATGCCCGATTCGGAAAATATCAGCGAAAAATAAGGCTCTGCCTGACCTATGATACCGCCTGTATCCTTTCTGCCGTTTACTGTACCATAATTTTCACAGCCGCTTATGTAACCGTTCTGTCTGCCGCATACACCGCCGATATTATAGCCGATATGCGGATATCCCACAGTTCCCCTGTTAATGCAGCCGCTGACAGTTCCGACAGAATATCCCGCTATACCGCCCACATCGGTGATATCCATAGCGTTTTCGGTGGAGTAAATGTCGCTCATATCAAGGCTTTCAAGGTCGATAGACGAATCGTTTACGTTGGTATTTACGGAAGATCCGTTTTCGCTTTGCATGATATAGCCGTCGTTTTGTCCCGAAATACCTCCCGTATAATGCTCGCCCTGAATGCGTCCCATGCTGCTGCATGAGGCTATCATGGCGTTTTCCTCGTTATATCCTGCGATTCCGCCGCAATATTCTTTCCCGCTTACTACGCCGTTAAAGGAACAGCCGTATACGGTACCCCTGTTTACTCCCACAATTCCTCCGCATTTTTCTGCCGAGCCGGAGGGGGATATTTTTCCGGAAGCATTAAGGTTTCTGACTCTTCCCGTTTTTTCGATATATCTGAAAACGCCCACTGCAGAACCGCTTTCCGTAATCGAAAATCCGCTGATCTTATGACCGTTTCCGTCAAATACTCCGCCGAATGAGGGAACGGGAGTAAATTCTCTGTCCGAAAAGCTGATATCCGCACCTAAAATAAAGGTTTTTCCCGCAGAATAGCTGTCGAGTCTGCAATTTCGGGCAAATTCAGCAAAATCATCGGCAGAATTTATATATATAACATCTGCCGGAGTCTGCGCAGACGTATTTGTTTCAAAGCTGTCCGCATACACGGCAGGAACTGCGGCACAGATATTTGCGCACATTACTGCGGCAGCCGCAGCAGCGGCAATTTTTTTATTCAGCCTCATTTGTTACTGCCTCCTTTTCAGGTACAGATGGATTATCCGTAAGCTCTCCCGCATTTCTGCTTTCAATTTTCGCATCGACTTCTCCGATTATTATTCCGTTTACGACTGCATCGATACGTCCGTTCACATATCCGTGAACAAGGCCTGTAACGGCGATCTTTCCGCTCGATATCTGAGTGCGTTCACGCTTTTTAATTGTAAACGAGGTTTTCTCAATTACCGTATCTCCGAGAAGAAGTATCTGAGGAAGAACACCCATAACAAGGATTATGGAAATAAGCGTTCCTCTTCCGAGGCAGACTCCGATCGAAGAGATAGTGCCGTTGGAGGAAAGCACGCCGATAAGCGCACCTGCCGCAGCCAGTATCGCTCCCGATGTAATGATCGTCGGGAATGCCTGATTAAGCGTTTCGGTGATTGCCTGCTTTATAGGCATTTCCTGTTTAAGCTCCATGTATCTGTTGGAAATAACGATGGCATAATCGATATTTGCACCCATCTGAATGGAATTTACTATAAGATAGCTCAAAAAGAACAGCTTTGACCCCTGAAGATAGGGAAATGAAAAATTAAGCCAGATACTTCCCTGAATAACCGCAATAAGCAAAACGGGAAGTCCCGCAGACTTGAAGGTAAACAGAAGAATGATTATTACAAACAAAGCGGAAAGTATGCTTATTACAAGATTATCGTTTACAAACGATGTTGAAAGGTCGTAATCGCTTGTGGAATTTCCCACAAGGAACACCTCGTCGGCAGGATAGAATTTTGCAGCCTCGTCATGTATTACCGAAAGGAATTCAAAGGTCTCATCACCCTCTTCGGGGAGATCGAGGTATACGAGTATTCTGCTGTAATCATCGCTGCGAAGCTGGAGCTGCGCCTTTTCAAGCTGTGTGTGGAGATCCTCAAGGGTATCCATCAGCTCATCATCAAGGGTGACATAGCCCTTATCGACCTCATCATAGGTAAACATGAACATATCTATAAGAGAGACGCCATAGGATTCAAGTCCGTTTATTACCTCTCCGTAATTTTCCTCGTTCACGGCATATGCGCCGTAAAGCAGCTTTGCCACCTCGTAATCGAGATCAACAAGCTCGGAAAACTGCCTGGGTGTAAGCTTATCCGTAAGCACATATCCGTCCATTGCCTCAATATTGGCAAGACCCATTACCGAATCCACCTGAGAATAATCTTCCAGGCGTCTGATAAGTTTTTCTTCGCTTTCATAATCTCCCGACGGAACAATAAGAGCCGCCAGGTTTGTCGAACCGAAGGTATCCTTTACCTTGCGGTCTGCTATCTGCTGCTCGCTCTGTCGGCTGGTTTCCAAATCGGACGTTCCGTAGCAATAGGGGCATTTATTTGAAAATATGAATCCGGCAGCGGCAAGGACAACAAATAGCGGAGGAATAACATATTTGGTAGCAAACGCAAATTTTCCGACAGCAGAAATCTTCGGAACAAAATTTTTATGTACGCTTTTATCGATAAGACCGGAAAAAAGCATTATAAGTCCCGGCATAAGTGTGAATACCGCAAGCAGACTGAACATAATAGCCTTTATAAGCACCATTGCAAGGTCAGCGCCTATGCCGAACTGCATAAATGCCAGTGCTATAAGTCCCGAAACCGTTGTAAGGGAGCTTGAGGATATTTCTACGATCGCCTTGCTCAGCGCTGTTATACACGCCTCTCTGGGAGCCATTTTTTCATGCTCCTCGCTGTAACGATGGATAAGGATAATGGCATAATCTATGGCAAGAGCAAGCTGAAGAACAATGGTAACGGAATTGGAAATAAAGGAAATAGTTCCGAGCAGGAAGTTCGTTCCCATATTTATAAGCGCTGCAGCAACAAAGGTAATGAGCAGCACTGGAACCTCCGCATATGCCTTGGAGGTAAAAACAAGCACCAGTATAATAATTCCTGCCGCTATAAGGGTAACTACATTCATTTCCTCGGCAAGCTGAGCTGAGGTATCTACGCCGACCTCGCCCATTACGTAAAGGTCGTAATCCGCAAGCATTTCCCTTATTTCATTCATTGCATCTATGCTTATCGGATCGTCCGCCTCGCCTTCAAAGGTAACAGAAAAAAGGGCGGAGGAATTTTTATAATGCTCCTCGGTATCGTCAAAGGCAGCCTCGGAAACCCCGTCGATTGCTTCAATCTCTTCCGAGATTGCCAAAGCTCTTTCATAGGTAATGTTTGAAACCATCACCGAGGCAGAACCGTATGTCGTAAACTCCTCGTCCATAAGGGTAAGTCCCTGACGAGTCTCGGTAGAATCGGGCAGATACGTGGTGATATCATTCTCCACACTGACCCAGTTTCTTGCGAAAACACTGAAAATTAGAGCAAATATCCACAGCAGAAAAAAAAGATTTCTTTTATCTACTATAAATGTTGCCAGCTTATACATGAAGGATTCGTTTTCTTCATCGCTGCGGGAAATATTTTGTTTTGACAAGCAAAGCACTCCTTTCGCTGTTTTACACAAATATTTTACCATTATTTATGTCAATATGCAATATACAAAAACATTCAAGTGTAAAAAAAACACGACAATTTTTCAAAATTGTATAGAAAAAATTTTCCTTATATGATATAATGTTTTATGGGGTTCTCTATAAACCGGGACACGAGCAAAGCCTCGTCCATTGGTTCG
>CAZDJG010000085.1:0-8633 GCA_964505695.1 uncultured Ruminococcus sp. | reverse complement strand
GAACCAATAGAGGATTTGCCGTGAAGGAGGTTTATAGAGGTTCCCTAATGTCAATCTGGGAAAACGACCGCAGGCAGGCTTGCTGCCCGGCAAGGGAGTTTGACGACGAGTGATATTATTATAGCCGGCGGATTTATCTGCAGTTTGGTGAAAGATTAGTATAAGGAGGAACAATTTATGTTTTGGGACAGAACAATGATCATTCTTATTCCCGCAATTATTTTCAGCCTCATTGCACAGGGAATGGTAAAATCGGCTTTTTCAAAATACAGCAGGGTAAGAAACAGCCGAGGATTTACCGGAGCCGATGCCGCAAGAGCCATTCTTGACGAAAACGGTCTGTCAAACGTCCGCATCGAAAGAGTGAGCGGCGAGCTTACCGATCACTACGATCCGAGGACGAATGTAATAAGGCTTTCCGACAGCGTTTACGGGAACGACAGCGTTGCTGCCGTGGGTGTTGCGGCTCACGAGGCGGGTCATGCGGTACAGTATGCAGTAAACTATGCGCCCATAAAGCTCAGGAACGGGATCATACCCATTACCCAGATAGGTTCAAGCCTTTCGACGCCGCTTGTGCTTTTCGGGCTGATCTTTTCGTGGGATCTCCTTATCACCGCAGGAATATTGCTTTTCTGTGCCGTTGTGTTTTTTCAGGCGGTCACATTGCCTGTGGAATTTAATGCAAGCTCACGTGCGCTGAGAATACTCAGAGAGGGCAATTTCCTGGAAGAAGACGAGATGAGGGGCGCGAAAAGCGTGCTTACAGCAGCGGCTCTTACCTATGTGGCGGCTCTTGTTTCGGCGCTGCTGAGCCTTGCAAGGCTTCTGCTCATCAGAAACAGAAACAGACGATAACCTTTGTTTGGATGTGATAATTTGTCCGCAAGACTTGCTGCATATAAGCTTATTGAAAAAGTGGAAAAGGGAGGCTATTCCAATATCTCCTTAAACAGTATGTTTTCGGGGGACGGTTTTCTTTCCGAAAGGGACAAGGCATTTGCCGCAAGACTGTTTTACGGAGTTACCGAGCGCAGGCTCACGCTTGAGCATATTCTCGGAGCATATCTTTCAAAGCCTCTTTACAGCCTTGACAGACAGGTGCGCATAGCCCTTATGCTCGGCGCATATCAGCTTTTTTTCATGGACAGCGTTCCTGACAGTGCAGCGGTAAACGAATCGGTAAAGCTTGTAAAAAAGCTGGGTAAAAGCTCCGCTTCTGGAATGGTGAACGCAGTTCTGAGGAATATCATAAGGGACGGTAAAAGGATTCCTCCCGTAAACGGTGGCAGATATGCGCAGATGGAGGTAAAATATTCCTGTCCGAGGGAGCTTTGCGAGAGGATCTGCACAGGCTACGGCGAAGAGAATGCAGTATCGCTGCTTGAAGCGTCGCTGCTCCCGTCGGCAACGGTTCTCAGGGCGAATACACTTAAAACAAGCGGCAGCGAGCTTGCACGGTCGCTTGGCTCAAGGGGGATATCGGCTGAAGTAAGCGTATACGATGAAAATGCGGTCATATGCGAAGATCTCAGGGACATTGAAAAGGACGAGGATTTTATTCTCGGAAACTATCACGCACAGGATCTTTCTTCTCAGCTTTGCTGCAAAGCGGTTCGTCCTATGGAGGGAGAAACTGTTATCGACATATGTGCGGCTCCCGGCGGAAAATCCTTTACTATGGCGCAGATGATGGACGGCAGGGGCAAAATTTATTCCGGCGAGCTTCACGAAAAGCGCACTGAGCTTATAAGACAGGGTGCCGTGCGGCTGGGAATAGACTGTATAAATGCAATCACAAATGACGCAAGAGTGTATAATCCCGCTCTTCCGCAGGCGGATAAGGTCTTATGCGACGTTCCGTGCAGCGGCTACGGAGTTATAAGGGGAAAGCCCGAAATAAAGTACAAGCCCCTTTCGGAGGTATCGGAACTTCCTGATATACAGCTTTCGATATTGCAGTCCGCTTCAGAATATGTGAAGGACGGAGGACTGCTGGTATATTCGACCTGCACTGTAAATATCGAGGAAAACGAAAGGGTGATAGAACGTTTTCTGGAACACAACATCGATTTTTGCGGTGAGGATTTTCCCGAAGATATGGGCGAATATTTCCGGGGAAAATATATGACCGCAGTTTTTGCGGCGCAGTCAGGCGGCGACGGCTTTTTTATCTGCCGTATGAGGAAAGGAAAAATCTGATGGAAAAAAGAGATATTTTATCCATGAGCCTTGAAGAAATTATCATCGCTCTCGATTCCATGGGTGAAAAGAAATTCCGTGCCGAGCAGATTTTTTCATGGCTTCATGTAAAAAAAGTCACAAATTTTGATGAAATGACTAATATTTCACTGGAACTTCGCACAAAATTGTCTGATAAATTTTATATAAAACGACTAAATGTTGCTAAAAGACTTGAATCTTGTACGGATAATACGATAAAATATCTGTATGAGCTTGACGACGGCAATCATATCGAAACCGTGGTCATGGAATATAAGCACGGCAACAGCATCTGTATATCAACTCAGGTAGGGTGCAGAATGGGCTGCAAATTCTGCGCTTCAACTATCGCAGGGTTCCGCAGGAACCTGCTTCCGTCGGAAATGCTTATGCAGATATACCTTGCCGAAAGGGACAGCGGCAGGCATATGGACAGCCTTGTTCTTATGGGTATAGGCGAGCCGCTGGACAACTATGAAAATGTTATAAGGTTTCTGGAACTGCTCTCAGACCCGAAGGGCAGGAATATGAGCCTGCGCCATGTTTCCCTTTCTACCTGCGGCATTGTGCCGAAGATCAGGGAGCTTGCAAAGCTGAAAACAGGTCTTACCTTGTCCGTTTCTCTTCATTCCGCCGATGATGCGGAAAGAAGCGGCATTATGCCTGTGAACAATTCATGGAACGTGACGGAGCTTGTCAATGCCTGCCGTGATTACATAAGGGATACGGGCAGGCGGATATCCATTGAATATGCGGTGATAAACGGTGTGAATGATTCATGCGATGACGCCCGCAGGCTTGCGGGACTCCTCAGGGGCATGAACTGTCATATAAATCTCATTCCCGTAAACAGAATAAAGGAAAGAAGCTTCACCGCCGACAGGCAGAGCGTTGCGCTGTTTGCCAAAAGGCTGGAGGAGCTGGGAATGAACGTTACTGTAAGGAGAACTCTCGGGGCGGATATAAACGCTGCCTGCGGTCAGCTCAGACGGGAGTATGAAATATAAGGCTGAGGGGATCGCACCCCTTATAGATTGGAAAAAAGGTCTGTACCATATTTTCCTCGAAAGGAATGACGGCTGCTATGATGGTCTATACTTACACAGATATCGGTCATAAGCGTTCCGAGAATCAGGACAGTTCTTCTTTTGCTGTTCTTGACGGCGCAGTTTTTGCCGTGGTGTGCGATGGTATGGGCGGCTCAAATGCCGGAAGTGAAGCGAGCAAGCGTGCGGTTTCCGTTATAAGCGAGCGTATACAGAAAAGCTACCGCAGCGACTACGACGGCAACAAAATAAGAAATCTTCTTGTTGCATCGGTGAAAACCGCAAATGCCGTTGTTTACGACTTGGGATCAACGATTCCGGAATGGCACGGCATGGGTACTACCTGTGTTGCCGCACTTGTGAGAGGAAATATCCTTCACACGGTAAACGTGGGAGACTCAAGAGCCTATCTTATAACCCATGAGATCAGGCAGATAACAAAGGATCATTCCATGGTAATGAATCTTTATGAACGTGGAGATATCACTAAGGAACAGATAAAAAATCATCCCAAGAAAAATATTATTACAAGGGCGGTTGGAGTTTCCGAGGATGTCGAGCCGGATTATTTTGAAAACGAGCTTCCTCCCAACGGAGCTGTCCTGCTTTGTTCGGACGGTCTTTCAAATTTTTGCGATGAGGGATCAATCTTCAGGGCAGTTAAGGATCTCCCTCCGGAGGAAGTCACTGCGGCTCTCGTGAGAATTGCCCTCGACAACGGCGGTTCGGATAATATAACTGCTGCGCTGATAAAGTAATGCAGTACAATGTAATTGGAGTGAATTTGATTGATGGATAAAAATATCGGCAAGAAGCTTGACGGCCGTTACGAGATAACCGAGCTTATCGGCATCGGCGGTATGGCTGATGTCTATAAGGCGGTTGATGTTGCTGAGGACAGGGTTGTTGCCGTAAAGATACTTAAAAATGAATTTGCCGACAACGATGATTTCGTCCGCAGATTCAGAAATGAATCAAAGGCAATAGCCGTTCTGAGCCATCCGAATATCGTTAAGATCTACGACGTCGGATTCAGCGACAAGATCCAGTTTATTGTAATGGAGTATATCGACGGGATTACTCTCAAGGAATTTATGGAGCAGCAGGGAGTCCTAAAATGGAAGGATTCCGTTCATTTCATAATCCAGATACTCAGAGCTCTCCAGCACGCCCATGACAGGGGGATCGTCCACAGGGATATAAAGCCGCAGAATATCATGCTTTTCCAGGACGGAACAATAAAGGTCATGGACTTCGGAATTGCACGCTTTGCAAGGGAAGAGGGCAAGACCATTTCCGACAAGGCTATAGGAAGCGTTCATTATATAAGCCCAGAACAGGCAAGAGGTGATATTACCGACGAAAAGAGCGATATTTACTCTGTGGGCGTAATGCTTTACGAAATGCTTACGGGCGTAAAGCCGTTTGACGCGGATACTCCCATAGCAGTGGCGCTTATGCATATGCAGAACGTGCCGAAGCCGCCAAGGCAGATAAACAACACCATTCCAGAGGGACTTGAATCTATAGTTCTCAGAGCCATGCAGAAGGATTCTTCCAAAAGATATCAGTCCGCATCGGAAATGATAAAGGATATTGAGGAATTTAAGCGCAATCCCAGCATTGTTTTTGAATATAATATTTCCTCTGCAAGAGATGAAAGCACAAGATATTTTGAAAAGCCTGCCCGTCAGGAACGTCAGGAGGAGGCGGAGGCTCTTTCGGGTCCCAGATTCAAGGAGCCTGAGCAGGAAAAGCCGCCAAAAAAAGAGGTGAGAAAAACGAAACCGCTGAAGAAACAGGAGCCTGAATACGATGAGGATTACGACGACATAGAGGAAGAGGAGGTCTCAAAATCTTCCTACTTCGTAGTTGCGCTGACTGCCATTGCTGCGGCTGTGATCATCATTGCGGTAGTTTTTATCACTGTGCTTATCCTTAAAAATATAGGACCCGACACCGCTACCGAGCCTATGGTCGATCTGAGAGGATACGAGTATCAGTACTGCAAGAGTACCTATGCAAATTATTTTGAGCTTGTGCTTGATTCCGAAACATATGATTCCGAGGTTCCCAAGGGCTGCATAATTTCTCATACGCCCAAGTCGGGAACGCCTATCGTTGTGGGCAGCACACAGGTCAAGGCGGTGGTCAGCAAGGGACCGAGAATGGTAGTTGTACCCAATGTCTATTCCCTTGAGGCAAATACCGCCGAAAGCATGATAAATTCTGCTCAGCTTAAAGTCAGCATTGTCATGCAGAACAGCGACGCAGAAAAGAATACTGTAATAAAAACAGAGCCTGAAAGAAATACCGAGGCTGAGGTGAATTCAACCGTTATCATGTATGTAAGCATGGGTCCGTTTATCGAGGACGAATATATGATAGACGTTGTTGGCATGAAAAAAGCCGAAGCTGTGAGCAAGCTTGAGGCAAAGGGTTTTAAGGTTCAGCTCCAGGAGCAGGATTCAGAGGAGGAAGCCGATGTTATCATTGCCCAGAGCATTCCCGCTCTTACCGAGGACGGTCAGCCGAATGTAGTAAGCACCGACCAGACGGTATTCCTTACCTACAGCAGCGGAAAGCTGCCTACCTCCGAGGTAAGCATTACCTTTGCGGTTCCCGACGGACTGCGCGGAAAAGCGGAGTTCAATGCTTATGTAAACGGAAATAAGGCAGGAACGGTTTCTGTTGACAATATCGGATATGTTTCCACTATCTCCGTTCCCGTAGAGGGCAGCGACTCACAGAAGGTCATTCTTGAAGCTGCGGACAGCGACGGCAATACGAATATAATCGGTGAATACACCATTGACTTTACCGCCAAGACTGTAAATGAAATAAGCTTTGACAGGGATCTTCTGAGGGAAATGTTCGGCGTTCCTGTTGTGACGACCGAGACGACAGTCGAATCGGATCCTTTCGTCACAACCGCATTCAGCGATCCATTTAACGATGATCCTGAGATCATAGACGGCGGAAACGACTACGAGGACTGGTGGAACAGCATTATCAATAATTACTGATCGGAGCGTCCGCAGAATTTCCCGTGAGATTTTGCGGACGCTTTTTTGGCGGAAAGGTAAGTTTAAGTATGAAAAAGGGTCTGATTCTTGAATCATTGGGAGGACTTTACACGGTTGAAACAGAAGACGGAGATACGGTTCAGCTCAAAGCAAGGGGTATTTTCCGCAAGGACGGCTTTTCTCCCTGCGCAGGAGACAGGTGTACTGTTTCGGAGGGAGTCATTGACAGCATTGAAGAGCGAAAAAACAGTATTATCCGTCCACCGCTTGCAAATCTCGACACGATGATATTTGTTGTATCCACCTGTGAGCCTGCGCCCAACCTTACCCTTCTCGACAAGTTTATTGCCGTATGCGAATACAAGTCCATAATGCCCATGATTGCGGTGACAAAGGTCGATCTTAAAGAATGCGGAAATATTCCCGGAATTTACGGAAAAATAGGAATACAAACGGTTGTTTGCGATTATGACAGTCCTGCAAGCCTTGAGCCGATCGAAAGGGCAGTCAGAGGAAGGATATGCGCATTTACGGGAAATACGGGAGCGGGAAAATCCACGCTTTTAAATCACATTGCCCCCGAACTGGAGCTTAAAACAGCCGAGATCAGCCGGAAGCTGGGAAGAGGACGTCATACCACAAGAGTATCAAGGCTTTACAAGCTTTTCGGGGGATATATTGCCGATACTCCGGGCTTTTCAAGCTTTGAAACGATGCAGTATGCGGTAATTTTAAAGGAGGATCTTAAGTACTGCTTCAGAGAATTTGAGAAATACGAGGGAAAATGCCGATTTGCCGACTGCAATCATATAGGCGAAAAGGACTGCGCTGTTGCCGAGGCTGCCGAAAAGGGAGAAATTGCGCAAAGCCGTTATCAAAGCTATCGTGAAATGTTTGAGGAGGCAAAGGGAATAAAGGAGTGGGAAATAAAGGCATGAAACAGTGTATTATCGTAGGAGGAGCGGAGTTCTGTCTGCTGCCCGATCATATTCCGGAAAACGTTTATATTATCGCCTGCGACAGTGGTTATGACAGATGTCTTGAGCTTGGCGTAGCTCCCGACCTTATTATAGGCGACATGGACAGTGTAAAGACTTCACTGCCGGAGGACACTGAGATAATAAAAGCAGAGCCGGAAAAGGATGATACCGATACCATGCTTGCGGTGAAAACGGCTTTTGAAAGGGGATTTGACAGCTTTGTCATCAGCGGCGCAACGGGCTGCGGACGCATGGGTCATACCATGGCTGCAATATCAACGCTGGAATATATTGCCGATCATGGCGGTGACGGCTTTGCAATGGATAGCTTTTCCTATTATTACGTGCAGGGCAGAGGAGTAAAAAAATATCCGTCCTGCAGGATAATGTCGGAGGACAGCACCGGTTCGGAAGATGTGCTTCCGTTTAAATATATTTCCGTTTTTTCTCTCACCGATAAAGCGGAGCTTTCAATGAGAGGACTCAGATACGGCAGGGAAAATATGACCTTAGTGCGGGGGTTTCCCCTTGGAGTGAGCAACGAATTTAAGGAAAGATACGGTGAAATAGAGGTATACAGCGGAAAAATTCTCGTTATTCCGGAAACATGATGTGTCAAAAAAGCATTTTGCGAATATTATGAAGTATATATTATTTGGAGGTGCTTTATTATGAAAATGGTGGTTGTAAAGAGTCCGAAGCTTCTGGCAGGTATCTTCAGGCTTATTTTTAAAATAAGAAAGGAACCCGACAGCGAAAATATGTTCTGATACATATTTATCTCAGCCGTTTCATACAATTTGTATGAAACGGTATTTTGCTTTAGGAGGGTTTTTATGAAATGCACCTTTACAGAGCTTAGAGACAGAGAGGTAATCAGCACCGCAAGCGGATCAAGGATAGGCTTTATCGACGATATGGAGATCGATACGGAAACGGGGAAAATACTTTCCTTTGTTATCTGCGGCAGACCGAAAATGATGGGGCTGCTGGGCAGAGAGGAGGATATAGTTATATCCTGCGATGATATTGTCAAGATCGGAACAGATACGGTGCTTGTTTCGGTGAAAGATGAAGATTTGTATAAAATAAACAAAAATGCAGGAGCAAATTTGTTTGGATAAGTTTAAACAGACTATTGAAATCACAGGTATATTGTGGTATAATATCAGAGTAATTCGCACGTTGAGTTTTTGACTGTCGGTGTTCCGTATAATGCGGGATTACAGTCAAGCTAAGCTCGGCGGAGGAAAAATTTATATTTTTATTAACCGGGAGGAAAATTAAAATGGGCGTAGTATCAATGAAGCAGCTCCTTGAAGCAGGCGTACACTTCGGTCACCAGACAAGAAGATGGA
>CAZDJG010000084.1:0-8698 GCA_964505695.1 uncultured Ruminococcus sp. | reverse complement strand
GGGTAGTCTGCGGACAGCGCCTGTCAAGGATTTTTTGTGCAAGATGACGAAAAATTTGCAAGCAGATTCGGTGCAAAGGCGCAAGTCGTTCTTTGTTCGGTATTGCCTTAAATTTTCAAAAGGGTCAACAGTCTGGATTCATTCACAGCAGCGGAATTTCCGTCCGTATTGTCAAGAGCATTAAGTCCCTGTTCAAGCTCCCGCTCTGCTTCCTCCGTCAACGGACGTTATAGTGAACCTTGCTGAAGCGTTCCACGTCTCAACGGACTACCTTTTAGGCGTTGAAAAAAAGCAGCAGACTATTGACGTAACAGGACTTCCCGATGAAGATATTGAATTTCCGGAACACGCCGCAAGCCTGCTGCGGAAGAAAAATCTTGACCGCAGCAAAACCCCTGACAGAGAGCTGTAGACTATCCTGTCTTTTCAAGCGAATAATCTTTGGGGTCAAACATCTTGGTATACACAGGCTCGGAACCTCGTCTGAACACCCAGCAGCTTCCCACGGGCATATACAGAACTTTCTTCAGCGGCTTATTGCAGCGGACGCTGACAGCTTCGGCTGTATTGCAGTCGTTGCCGCCCATATAGACATAAGTGTCGCAGTTGGAAATAATAGTCTTGTCGTCAATGCCATAGCCCTGCGTAAGCTGCGCTTCGGACTGTATCATAAGCATAACGGAAATTCCCCTTGAACGTATTGTTGAAATTATCCGAGGAAATTCCTCAATACGGCAGTTTGTGGCAAAGTCATCAAGGATAAATCTCACGGGAACAGGCAAACGGCTATCCTCCGCTTTATCGGCAGTATCGCAGAGCTGCTGCATTGCCTGTGTAAAGAAGATATTGGCAAGGGCGTCCATAGACCTGTCTGTGTCGCTGACAGTCACAAAAACCGCTGTTCTGCTGTTGCCTATTTGTGACAGAGTAAAGTCATTCCCGCTCATCATAGTTTGCAGCTCCATGGTGTCAAACTTAGCAAATTTGGCAACAAGAGTGGTTCTGATAGTGTCATAGGTTTTCCACGGTGCTTGGTCGAAGTTTTCAAACTGCGCACAAGCCCAGCTATTGGGAAAATCTTTCTTGTGGGTCTTAAATCTTTGCGACAGTGCAGACCTTTTGCTGTCCTCGGATATTCGCTCTCCCTCACGGACAAGCTGCAATATCCCACGGAAATTAAAGGGCTTGTAATCTGTTTCCGCCATATACCCTATAAGTGCTGACAGCAGTATCGTTGTCATCATATCCCAGTAGGGGTCTGCTTTGCTTGAAAGGGTGGCTTTTTCATTTACAATAACATCTGTTATTTTAAGAATGTCCTGAGTGGTGAGGACATAGCTCAGCGGATTATAGTGCGTCGATTTTTCGGGGTGAACAAAGTCAAGATTAAACACTTCATACCCTTGTTCTTCAAGGTAATCACCGTATTTTCGGTATAGCGTTCCCTTGGGATCGGAAACGATATAGCTCCCCACAGCCTGTTTAAGGTTGGGGATAACGATCGTTGACGTTTTTCCTGTGCCGCTGCCGCCGACCACAATGACATTATTATTAAGCCGTGTCTTTTGGTCGTCAAGGCTGTAGCGGCAGTTTTCGGCGATAAGCAGCTCGCTCTCTTTGAAATCCTCATCGGGAATAATAAGCCCCTCATATTCGGTATCATCATAATAATCCTCAAAAAAATTATTATAAATGCACAAGGGGCTTTTCTTTATTTTGGGGTCATTCCGAAGCATTGGCATTTTTTCGTAATCTATCAGCTCGATAGAATTATTCTTATTTGTAATTTTCTCCATTTCACATTCTCCTTATCTCTATACCGTTTACAACCTTATCGCAAATGCCGAATTTAACGGCTTCATCGGCGTTCATAACATTATCGAATGAGGTTGCCTTGTTTATTTCTTTAAGGGTCTTGCCTGTATGCTCTGCAAGTATGCCGTTCACAAGGTCACGTATTTCAAGAATGCTCTCGGACATTTTGTAAATGGACGTTGCAGAGCCGCTTACGCTGCTGTTCAAAAGCACTTCGTGTATCATGACCCTACTGTGGGGAAGCAGAAAACGTCTGCCCTTCTGACCGCTTGCCAGCAACACCGCAGCCATACTTGCAGCCTGTCCCACACAATACATATTAAGCTCACAGGGGCAGCTCTGAATAATGTCGTAAATCGCAAGCCCCGCATTTACCTCTCCTCCTATACTGTTGATGTACAGGTCAATGGGGGCGTTTTCAGCGGCAAGGTAGAGCATTTGCTGTGCAAATTCGTTAGCGGTATCGGCGGTTATCTTGCCTGTGAGAAAAAACTTCCTGTCGGTCAGAAGCCTGCTTCGCAAAGGTATTACTGTTATATCCTTTGCGTTTTCTTCAATATAAGATAAACTCATTTAAATCACCCTTTCTTTAATGAGTATATCACATATTTTTCTGTCCGTCATTGTCCGACAGACAAAATTTGACCCCGTATGAAGAATTCTCTCCATACGGGGTCTTATACAAACTGCTGCTGATAAATTTCCTTTTCATTATCATTAGGGGTTCTCTATAAACCGGGACACGAGCAAAGCCTCGTCCATTGGTTCGGTCAGATGCAAGGCATCAGACCGCAGTAATACTTGCTGTCTTACAAGGTCTGATAACGAAGCAGATGACCGAACCAATAGAGGATTTGCCGTGAAGGAGGTTTATAGAGGTTCCCATTATTTATCCCGTTCCTGTTTCCTGCTTGCGTTAAGGTTTATCTTTTTTTGAATTTCAAAAAAATCATATTCCCCTTTTTTCACGCACTTTTCAATCACGAGGTCGGTTTCATCGCAGGGAAACGATGAACCCGAACAGAATATACACATTTTAAAATCGTTAATTGGCAGCTCCAGAGCGATTGCAGCTTTCAGAGCGGTTTCCTTTGTTATTTTAACTCTGCCGCCGTTTAATATTCTGTTCAGATTGCCTATGTCAATGAAACTCAGATTGGCAAATTCCTGTTGGGTATACTTCTTTCCTCTTCCGACTTTTTCCTTGATATATCCCACAAATTTATTACGGCGGTACACCTGTGCACTCAGATGAGGATTGCTTTCAAGGTATTTCGCCTGCTCCTCCATAAAAGCCTCCTGCGCACTTTTATCCGCCATTTTCTGCTGATACTGCGAGCAAAGATATTCATAATACTTCACCCGTTCACGAACTTCGTCCGTATAACGTCTGTCAAAGTCCTCCTCGCCAAATACCGCATAGCTGTTTTCGTACAGATACTCCTGTTTCGGAGCTATTACAAGGGTTATATCAAGGGGCGATACCTGTGCTTCCTCGTTAAGCTTCGCCAAAGCCGCACCCGTTGCAATATGTACAGGTATTCCCATCTTGCCCGCTCCAAGCAGCGGAAATGCGATTGATCTGACGTTCAAGTCCTCCGCAAGCAAAACTGCTTCAGAATAACATTTTTCAAGAAGTTTTAACCAGTCCGATGTCATATATGCAGGAGTAACAGTATGCAAAACATATTTCCCATTCATACCAAAAGCAGGTGTTTCCTCGCAGCAGCCAGGATTTATTATTCCGATTTTTTGTCGGGCGGCAAGCATTTTATCATACCCTGCCTTTTTATAAGCAATGGTATCAAGCCCTCCGCAGTCTTTAGGTTTAATGTTCGCAGGAATTACGATAGCTTCCGCCTCAATTTCAAATATATCCCCTGTTATTGTACGAAACGGCATACATTCTGCTCCTTTTGGAAAAAGTATTATTATAATTATTATATCATATTTTTCCATACAAATCAATGTTATATTAAAAATAACCTATATAAAAATCTATCAAAACCATTGACAAACAGGCTGAAAAGTATTATGGGAACCTCTATAATAATTATAGCAAAAGTAACGAACATTATTTTTAAGGCAATACCGAATAAAGATTGCGCTGAAGATGCGCAGTCTTTATTCGGTATTGCCTTAAACCGTTTTCAGTATTATAGCAGGACACAGAAACAGAAATAGAATAACAAAAGGAAGCGGCAGAGGATTGAAAGAGTTAGGAATGAATCCGCAGACGAGCTTGTCACCCGTCAAGGACGAAGCACGACACTATTCACATTCTCTGCCGCTGAACTTGTCAGTTTATTATTGTGGATTGCCATATATAGCCTTAGAGCCTGTCCGCCAAATAAACATTCTTCACCTTGCTGAATAAAATCCCCCCGTTTAACGGATAATAGTTTAAAAAACATTATCCGAAACGGAGGGAGCTTTATGCCGTCAATATGGCAGAATGATTGTGAAATGCCCGAATTTCCGCAGCTTTCGGGCAGTACAGAAACCGACGTGCTTGTTATCGGCGGAGGTCTTTCGGGGATACTTGCCGCATATTTTTTACGAAACGAGGGGATCGGCTGTGTAATCTGCGAGGGTGGACGGATCTGCGGCGGAGTTACGGGACTTACAACCGCAAAAATTACCGCTCAGCACCGGCTTATATACAGCCGCATTGCCAAAGAACTGGGCGAAAAGGCAGCGGGGCAGTACCTCTGCGCAAATCTGCTTGCGCTTGATAAATACCGCAGCCTCTGCAAGGAGATCGACTGCGATTTTGAGGAAAAGGACAGCTTTATATACTCCGTTTCCGACCGAAAAAAGCTTGATGACGAGCTGCGCATACTGGACAGATTAAAGTATCCTGCCGAATTTGTAAATACGCTGCCGCTGCCTTTTAGAACAGCCGGGGCAGTAAAATTTCCGTCGCAGGCTCAGTTTCACCCGCTGAAATTTGCCGCCGTGATAGCAAAAAATCTGCACATCTGCGAAAATACCTTTGTCAGACGGGTAAAGGGTCACACCGCCTACACAGACACAGGCAGCATAACGGCAAAGCATATCATATGTGCAGCGCATTTTCCCTTTATCAATCGCTACGGAGCATATTTTATTAAGCTTTATCAGAGCCGTTCCTGCGAGCTGGCTTTGGAAAATGCAGCCGATTATGACGGTATGTATGCCGACGAAAACGAAACAGGACTGTCCTTCCGAAACAGCGGGAAATATCTTCTCCTCGGCGGAGCAGGTCACAGAACGGGCAAAAAAAGCTGCGGCTTTTCCGAGCTTCGGGAATTTGCGGCAAAGCATTATCCGAACTCGAAAACCGCAGCAAAATGGGCAGCGCAGGACTGCATGACATTGGACGGAATACCTTACATCGGGAAGTATTCGCCGCTTTCGGAAGATCTCTGCGTCAGCACCGGCTTCGGTAAATGGGGAATGACCTCGGCGATGATCTCCGCCAAGCTGCTGACCGATATTATTTCGGGGAGAGAAAATGAATTTTCCGAGCTTTTTGCACCTAACCGAACGATCCTGCGCAAGCAGCTTTTCGTGAATCTGGGTGAGACGGTTTCAAACTTTGTTATCCCAACTGTCCGCAGGTGTCCGCACATGGGCTGCGCGCTTAAATGGAACGCCGAGGAAAACAGTTGGGACTGTCCCTGTCACGGTTCGCGGTTTGATAAGAACGGAAAGCTCAGAAATAATCCCGCTATGAAGGATGCGAATGTGTAAAGACTGCGGCGGCAGAGGTATATTCTCTTGCCGCCGTATTTTGTGTATGTCAGCAGTTGGCTGTGCTTTTTGCAACAGAAAAGAAATAATTCACGTAATTTCTGTTTAACAGGATTTGATCGCAAAATCATTTTTATACGTGAGGATACATCAATTCCTATGTTATGGAAACCCCGGTGTCTATGCACCCCCTTTACGTCCCTTCGTTTTTCCTCCGTCATGACCTCTCTCCTCGCTTGCAGAGATGATTTTTACGGATTGCGTACTGTATAATGCATAATGAAGCTGTATTTATTTTTCGTCTGTCTCATACATACGGAACCTTGCTTTACCGGAATTTTTTGCACAATAAAGTGCACTGTCACTGCTGATCATAAGCTTTTCAATATCATGACGGCCGCTTTCGATCACCTCAAAGGCAATTCCTGCGCTGGCGGTCATCATAGCAAATTCCTCATGGCACTTGTAGTATCCGCACAAAGTATCAAGAAGTTTTTCTGTACGTCTTTTCAGTTCGTCCTCAGAGCATCTTGTGCTTATTACCACCAGGAATTCATCGCCGCCAAGACGGGCGATAAAGTCATCGGGAAAGCATTTTTCAAGCATACGGGAGGTTTCGGCAAGCGCCTTGTCACCTGCCTGATGTCCGTAGCTGTCGTTTACCTTCTTGAAATTATCAAGATCTACCGTTATAAGCGAGATCTGCGGCTCGCTCTTCACGATACCGAGATATGAAAACAGGCTTCTTCTGTTGTGCAGCCCCGTTAAAAAGTCCGTGTTTGCGTTTCGCAGGGTCTGCTGCTCCATCTTTCGTTCTATTGTTACATCCGTGAAAATGTTTACATTTCCTATCTGTTCATTGAATATATCAATGATCGGCTGTTGTCTGTAAACAAGGATCTTTTCATCGTCTCCTGCCATTTTGGTTATCTCGATATATCCGTCAGAATCTATAGTATGCTCCGCAAGAGCCTTTTCCCTCCACTGATCAAAATCTTTTCCTATTATGCTGCCGCTTTCGGGAAAATACCTGCTGAATTTGGAATTGGTGCTTATGACATTGTTATGCTTATCCGCCACAATGACCGCATACGGCATACTTTCAAGCACAACATCCAGCTCGTTGTTGGTATTTTGTATATCGGTAACGTCATGCGCAATTCCGCAGGTTCCGAATATATCACCGTTGGGGTATATCAGCGGAGATTTATATGTCTTGAACTGCCGCATACCTCCCTTGGTCTTGACCTTTTCGTCAAAGAGCAGGGTTTTGCGTGCGGACACAACGTCGTCCTCCGACTCAAGGCATACATAATCGCCCTGCTCGTACTCGCTTTTGGGAATATCCCATATATAGTAATGTCCCTGCTTGTAGATCTGCTGTTTGGTTTTCTCCACCGCTTTGCAGAAGCTGTTGTTGACGATAAGATGAGCCCCTTTTGAATCCTTGAACCACACAAGGTCGGGTATGCTGTCAATTGCGGTCATAAAGCAGATCTCCAGTCTGCGGTTGTCATCCTTGATCTTTATGCTGTTCATAAGTCTTTTAAAATTGATCTCAAGCAGCTTTCCGTCATATACACCGCTGTCGGGCATTATCCACAGATCATCTGCCTTTTCAAGTATTCCGGCATCGGGCAGTCTGTCGGCAGACGCCAGCAAAACAGTATACTCCGCAGTTTCGAACGCTTTTTCGGGTATCTTATCTCTGGCAGCAGCACAGTCGATAATAACAGCACTGCCGATGGGTGCAGTATTGCCAATGAAGTCCCATGAGGAATATGCATTTATTTCAAAGGCGCTGTCCTCCGGCTGCCGTACGCTGCGCAGAACCGTTTCAATTTTACTTTCCATGCTAAAAATATCAATTGAAAAACGACTGAAAAACATTATCTTCACCCCTTTAAAATATAAAAAGATAATTTTAAACAATAAATAACCTTATATAAAAATTATACTCATTTAATGTTTCGCTTTTTGATATAATAATCCGCGGTATTCGTAAATTTTTGTGAATAAATTGTTACCTCTGCAAAAAATAAATTATGGGGTTCTCTATAAACCGGGACACGAGCAAAGCCTCGTCCATTGGTTCGGTCAGATGCAAGGCATCAGACCGCAGTAATACTTGCTGTCTTACAAGGTCTGATAACGAAGCAGATGACCGAACCAATAGAGGATTTGCCGTGAAGGAGGTTTATAGAGGTTCCCTTATTCTGATCTTTGTTTGAACGAAGTAAGAGAACCGCAGGCTGGCTTGCAATAATACTGATTGGTTTACAACCCATATACAAATCCGGCATTATGCAGGACAGAATTTACCGCATATTTTTAACGGCGGTTTGAAAGCTGTAAAACGCAATATGCGGTATTCAATAAAAATAAACATCACCGAATACCGCATTATATACTGTTTTACTTTCCGAAGCAGCAGCAATTTACTTCCACCCACATTTTTCGGAATAGCAAACAAGAAGCTCCTCATGCTGCAAATCATGATTCACAATATGCGGGTTTGCAAAATGCTTGCAACACCGTTTTTGCCGATGCCGGATATCCTAGGCATCCTTTCATATATTCCGTTTTAAGAGCCTATCCAACAATAGGACGTGCGCAGATTTAATCAGTGTTTCCCTAAAGGCAATTTTTTATAGAATTGCTGTATTATTTCCGTTTCTGTAATCATATCCGGAAATACGGTTTGCTCAGTTTCATCAAATCCGTCATATGAAACACATACAACATTAAGGCTATACCGAACAAATAACGGTTTGCGCCTTTGCACCGAATCTGCTTGCAGATTTTCCGTCATCTTGCACAAAAAATCCTTGACAGGCGCTGTCCGCAGACTACCCAGCCTGCCTGCGAATTTTTCGTGCAACCTGACGAAAATCTGACTGCGCATCTTCAGCGCAATCTTTATTCGGTATTGCCTTAACAACAAAATATACAGCCATGATCCCCCGCAAATATCAGCGCGTAATAGTACCACGGAAACGCAATATTTATCTCGCAGGCAACGTTGGCACAAAGACTCGGATACAATCTGTCCATCAGCAGCTTCGAAACAGGTATGCCGATAACCGCACCTACAGCAATTACAATCGTGTTTCCGTTAAGATACAGCTTTCTCACCTCTCCCGTTCGG
>CAZDJG010000083.1:0-8730 GCA_964505695.1 uncultured Ruminococcus sp. | reverse complement strand
CCTCCCTATCAGACTGCTCTCGGAGCTGAATGGTACTAGGGTACGGCAAATGCTATTTATCAGAATATAGCGTTTGTTGACCGCTATAATCCCGAATATGTGGTAGTCCTCTCGGGTGACCATATCTATAAGATGGATTATAACGAAATGCTCAGCTATCACAAGGAAAAGAATGCTGCCGCAACTATCGCCGTTCTCGATGTTCCCGTGGAGGAGGCGTCACGCTTCGGAATAATGATCACCGACGACGAGGGCAACATTGTGGATTTTGAGGAAAAGCCCAAAAATCCCCGCTCAACTCTTGCGTCAATGGGTATCTACATTTTCACATGGAGCAAGCTCAGGCAGTACCTTATCGACAATGAGAACAATCCCGATGAGGACAAGGACTTCGGAAAGGCTATTATCCCCAATATGATGAATGCAGGCGAAAAGCTTGTTGCCTATACCTTTGACGGCTACTGGAAGGACGTTGGAACCCTTGATTCACTGTGGGAAGCTAACATGGATCTTCTTAATCCCAATATTCCCATCGATCTTTACGATCCCGACTGGAAGATGTATTCGAGGAATCCTGTTCTGCCTCCTCAGTACATAGGCAGCAATGCAAACGTTGAAAACTCCATGATCGCTGAGGGCTGTATCATTGACGGAAATATCGACTTTTCCGTAATTTATGAGGGCGTTACCGTCGAAAAGGGAGCTACGGTCACAGATTCCATCATCATGCCCGGCTCTGTTATCAAGGAGGGCGCAATTGTTGAATACGCTATCGTAGGCGAAAATTCAGTGATCGAAAAGGGCGCTCATATAGGCGCTCGTCCCGAGACCGTTGAAAACCGTGACGACTGGGGCATTGCAGTTATCGGCAACAGGATCACCATTGAGGAGAACCGTGTTGTAGGTCCCAAGCAGATGGTTCCGGATATTAAGAAGAAGTAAGAGTTTTCACGGAAGGAAGGTTATTTCAAATGAGCTTGAATAAAAAAATACTCGGCGTTATTTTCGCCAATATGCACGAAGATGTGGTTCCCGACCTCACAAGACAGAGAACAATGGGTTCTGTTATGTTCGGCGGACGCTACAGACTTATAGATTTCACCCTTTCCAATATGGCAAATTCAGGTGTTGACGAGGTAGGTATCATCACAAAATCCAACTATCAGTCGCTCCTTGATCATCTGGGAAGCGGACGCGAATGGGATATGGCAAGAAAGAACGGAGGACTTCACCTGCTGCCGCCTTTCAGCAACCTTACAAGCGGTATGTACAGGGGACGGCTTGAGGCTCTCTACGGCATTTCCGACTTTATCAAATGCTCCGATGCGGATTATATCATTATGGCCGACTGCGACGTGGTAACAAGCCTTGACTACAATAAGGTTTTCGATTACCATATAAAGAGCGGCGCAGATATCACAGCCGTTTATTCCACCTCAAACCTTGATCTCAAGGCTGCCAAGCACAGCAACGTTTTCGGAATTGACGGCGAGGGACGTATCACAAACGTTATGATCAATCCCCAGATAAGCGGTGAGTGCAATATTTCTCTCAACACCTACATAATCTCCAAGGAGCTGCTTATGAGCATGATCATTGACGGAGCCGCAAACGGCATTTACAGCTTTGCAAAGAGCATTCTCCAGCAGAGATGCGGCGACTATAAGATAATGGCGTATAAGCATGACGGTTATTTCTCCAAGATAACCTCAATAAAATCTTATTACGACGCTAACATGGCTCTCCTCGACACAGGCAGCAGGAAGGCTCTATTCCCCGAAAACGCTCCCGTTTACACCAAGATAAGGGATAATCCTCCCGCAAAGTTCGCTATAGGCGCAAAGGTCGCAAATTCTCTTATTGCCGACGGCTGTATCATTGAGGGAACGGTTGAAAACTCTATCCTGTTCAGAGGAGCAAAGGTAGGCAAGGGCTCGGTAGTTAAGGACTGCGTGATCATGCAGGACACCGTTATCGGCAAGAACTGCGAGATAAGCTGCGTTATCACCGATAAGATAGTTAAAATCACCGACCGCAAGATACTTACGGGTTCCGCTAATTATCCCGTTTATATCGGCAAGGGCGCCGAGATCTGATCATCATCTGACGGTTATTATTGCAGTCGTATTACGTGCGGCTGCAATAATGCTATAACTTATCGGTAATTGATACGGAGGCGAAACATATGCAATGGATTAAAAAACATATTGCAGTTGTTGCAGCCGGCTTTGCCTGTGTGCTTTTGCTGCTGTGGGCAGGCTTCCTTCAGCTTGACAAGGCGGGTGCTTTTAAGAAAAAGCAGGAAACAGGCTGGATACATGAAGAGTGCGACTATACCGATTATTATATAAATCAGCGCCTCGGATACGGAGGCGTCTGCACTCATGATCTGAGCTATACCGAGCCTGAGATCCCCGCAGGGAAATATTACCCGGGAGGAAATACCGATTCCGGTTATTATATGGAAATATCCAGGGAAAACGGAAAGGATTACTTTGAATATAAATATGCGGACGGCAGCTGCTACGGTGACAGCTCCTCGCCGTTATACGGGAAAATCCCCTATACCGTTCATACCTATCATTACTCGGATAATGTGGTCATGATCACGAAATGGCACGAGCGAACTGCTTTGGATGACGAAAACGACGAGTTTATACAAGGACTGTGGCCCGGCGAAAAAATTTTTGTTGACGAGGGCAATAATACTGCGAATATAAGCTTTGATGACAGCGGAAGCGTTATGATACAGCCCTATAATTTCGGAGAGGACTATAATCATGACGACTGTGTAAACGGCGTTTATCTGAGTATGTCCAAGGAATGAATACTGTACGGAAAAGAAATTTTTAAAGCAGCAGCCTTTTTTAGGAACGCCGCCTTAGGAAAGGAAAAATATATGAAAATACTATACACAGCCTCCGAGGCGCTGCCTTATGCGGCTTCGGGAGGGCTTGCAGACGTTGCCGGTTCTCTTCCTGCGGCACTGTGCAAGGCAGGACATGATTGCCGTGTGGTAATGCCTCTTTATAAAAGCGTTAAGCCCGAGCTGCGTCAGGAGCTGAAGTTTCTTCTGAATTTTACCGTTGATGTGGGCTGGAGAAAGCAGTACTGCGGAGTATTCGAGGGTAAGGCAAACGGAGTTACCTATTATCTTCTGGATAATGAATATTACTACAACAGAGACGGTCTGTACGGCTTTTACGACGACTGCGAAAGGTTCGTTTTCCTGTCACGGGCTGTGATGGAGCTCATAAGGAATATTGACTGGAAGCCGCAGATAATCAACTGCAACGACTGGCAGACTGCGCTTGTTCCCGTTTATTACGAAACTTATTATAAGTATCAGCACGGCTATGACAATATCAAGACCGTGTTTACGATCCATAATATCCAGTATCAGGGAAAATACGGTATGGACGTTCTCAATGATATTATGGGAATACCTTTGTATCATGCAAAGCTGCTTGAATATGACGGCTGCATAAACATGATGAAGGGCGCTTTTGAAACGGCGGACAAGATAACTACCGTTTCACCCAGCTATGCGTGGGAGATACTTGATCCGTGGTATTCTCACGGACTTGACAGGGCGCTTGCAAACAAGCAGTATAAGCTCTGCGGATTCCTTAACGGAATAGATTCAGAGCTTTACGACCCCGAACACGACCCGGTTCAGGCGGCGCATTTCTCCGCAGAGGATATTTCGGGAAAGGCTAAGTGCAAGGAGGCTCTTGAAAAGGGGCTTGGTCTTGCAAAGAGTGACGAGCCTCTTATCGGAATAGTTACCCGTTTTGTTTCTCATAAGGGGATCGACCTTATCAAGTATGTTTTCGGGGATATGCTGAATATGGGCTGCCGGTTTGCCGTTCTCGGTTCGGGAGAGAAGATGTTTGAGGACTTTTTCAAGGAAATGGCATGGCGCAGTCCCGACAAGGTAAGCGTTACACTGGGCTTTGTTCCCGAGCTTGCAAGGAAGATATACGGCGGTGCGGATATGTTCCTTATGCCGTCGCAGAGTGAACCCTGCGGTCTGGCGCAGATGATATCCATGCGTTACGGAACTCTCCCCATTGTCCGTGAAACGGGAGGTCTGAGGGATAGCGTAAGAGATGCGGGCGGCGAAAACGGAAACGGATTTACCTTTAAAACATACAATGCTCATGATATGCTCAACGCTGTAAACAGGGCGTGCGAGTATTACAGGGACAAGCCTGCATGGTCAAAGCTCGTTTCGGATACAATGAAAAACGACTATAGCTGGGATAATTCTGCAAAGCTTTATATCGGTCTTTATAAGGAGCTTGCGGGGGACGAGGAGTAATATTGAAAAAGCAGTCAAAAAAATCTGCACAAATAGGTCGCAGTAAAGTTTAGGTCAAGGGTGGCAGAGCCACCCTTGGTCATTTCCTCTGTTACCTACGGTGACACCTCCCACACTTGGTTTCTCCTTTTTAACCCCCTCCTTAACCACTTACCCTTTCCGATTTTTACGCAATTTCATATGCTCTGCCGCCGTTTCGGACTTATTTTGCAAAGGTTTGCTATTGCCTGCCGTTCGATCGCATTAAAGCTTGGGGACTCAAAACCCGCACTTTAGCGCAACCGCATGGACTTATTAGCCAATCTTCACAAATTAAGGCAATACCGAATAAAGATTGCGCTGAAGATGCGCAGTCAGATTTTTCGTCAGGTTGCACGAAAAATTCGCAGTCAGGCTTGGTGCCTGGCAAGGTTCTTTGACGCAGAAAACGGTGCGGATTTTCGTCAAAGATATCCTGAGTTTAAATGGTTTTTAGTATTAAGTCCGAAACGTCGATGTGCAAATTAAACTGCATAAAAAACGGTTCTCCCACGATTGGTTTTCCCTTTGGTTACTCTTTAACGGTAAAGAGCAAAATAAATCGGCGATATAAACTTTGTATACAAATCAAGGGACTGTTACAGCAAAAATTTCCTGCTGCAGCAGTCCCTTTTATTATTTACGTTTAAAATCGCTTGTGTAATAGGTATTTACCGATTCATTCTTTGATAGAAGTATTATTGAAATGATATTGAGCGCAGCGGCGGCGATCGCAAACACTATATGTACTATTTTATCCGGAGCCTGCTGCATTTCGCTGTTCATGACAAACAGGATAAGTCCCGGACCTACGTACAAAAGCAGGCATACCGCATACATTGCGGTGGAAAGCATTTTTACGTGCTTTGATTTAATAAAAAGCATAAGCGCCGCAGCTACCATGAATACCGCAACATACTGGAAAAAAAGATATGAACCCCAGTTAAGCTTTAAAGCTGATATTAACGCTGAGGCAAGTCCCATTCCGATAGGTATAAGTGATATGAGAAAGCCTTTTTTTGCGATCTTCAGCTTTTTCTGCTCCATAAGGCGGTTATACATATTCTGGCTTGCACGGGCGTTGAAATTTTCGGGACGCTTGCTGAGATCCTCCTCCAGACGCTGTTTCAGTATGCGCTTTTCGTCTTCCTCCAGCTGATCTCGTTCTGTGAGAGTGGCAGCTTTCTTTTTCGGTTCGGTGTATTCATCGCTCAGGTCATCAAGAACAGGAGAACCGCCCAGCTCCATAGCAAGATCGTTCATTTTGATCTGCTCCCTCATATTCCGGGAGCTTTCCTCCTCATGGGTACGGATAGGAGAAACTGCGGCGGTAAGATCCTCCAGCACAAGGCTGGATTCATCGACCTTATCAAGCTCGCCGTATTCGCTGTCAAAATCAAAGATCTCGGAGGAATTATCCTCCTCGGGAGCTTCCTCCTCAAAATCAAAAACTTCCTCATCCGGCTTGGTATCGGTACGGTGGGACACCGGTTTAAGCGGAGGATGATCATAGTCGATAGCCAATTCATCAACATCGTCCTCTGCGGCTTCATTCGCCTTTATATCGGGCAGGATATCCTCATCGGGCAAAACATCTATTTTATCAAGGGTATCGTCAATGGTTTTTTCAGGCAGATGCGGCAGACCGTCAACATTTTCCGCCTCAGGTGCGCTGTCAAGGTTATCTTCCTTTTTTACGGGACGCTTTGGGAGAGGGGGCAGCTCAAAATCGTCGAAATCGGGGATATCCGCATTAAGTATATCGTTATCGGGCATTTGTGTACAGTCCTTTCAATTAAGTTATGCTTGAGTGACAGGAATTTATCAAACCTCTCCCACTGTGATAGCTTCGGGGAAAACATTTGATGTGCTTTCCTGCATAAATGTTGTGTTTACATACCCCTTTATGACCGCTCCGTCGATAACCGAAATGGTTGACGCGGTAATATCGCCCACAATAACGGCGTCGTTTTTAAATTCAGCCTTTCCGCCAACATCTACATTTCCCTTGATCCTGCCGTTAAGGTCAAGATACTGGGTGTCGATATTTCCGAGAAGAACGCTGTCGTGGTCGATCTGCACCTGACCCTTTGATGAAATGCTGCCCTGCATTTGTGCGCCTGTCATTACAGCGTTGTTGCACTCGATGTTTCCCACGACCTTGCCCGAAACGGAAATATTCTTTGTAAGCTTGATATCGCCCTGAACGCTGCCGTCAACGTTAACGTTTGCAAAGGAGCTTATGTCGCCGCTTATGCGCGTATTTCTGGAAATAACGGTAATTTCTTCGGTTTCATAATACGGTGTTTCGGGCGGTCTGCCGCCTCTGAAGGCTCCTCCCGGCGGAGTATATCCTCCCGACGGCGGAAAGCCTCCCGATGCTCCGCTGCCGCCAAAGCCCATTGCCCCGTATGGAGTGCCTGAGGGTATTCTCTGCGGGGGAGGAGACGGAGGAGGAGAAGCCGTATATGTATCTTCGGCTGTCTGGTATTCAAATCTGTTGAAATTTGTATTATTATTCGTTTTTGCAGGCTGTTCCGGTTCTTGTTCCTGCTGCGGCTCTTTTGCAAAGGGATCGGGACTGCGGTGCTGTACTGCCTGTCTGAAATCGTCTGCCGATGGGGGAACCGATTCGCCGAATGACGTGCCGTAGCTCTGCGCTGACGTGTCGGGAGCAAGGCTTTCCTTCACGGAGGCATTTTTGGGAACAGCAGATTCGCCCATGAATTTATCTATTTCCGTTCTTTTTTTTACGGAGCTTTTGGAAAGGTCGTCTCCGACCATGCCTTCGCCTTTCAGAATTTCTTTAATCGCCTGATTAAAGTTATCCTTTAAACTCATTTTATATCATCCTTTCCCTTGTAGGGCTATTCTGTTTCTGTGGTATTATCGGCGGCGGAGAAGCTGAAGCCGCTTTCCTTTAGTGTAATAATAACGTCCTCTGCGGTTATGACGGTGGTGTAAAAATCCCTTCCGCTGTGGAAGCGGAGAACGCTTGATTTGCCTGCCATGTTATTTAAAAAGACATTTTTTCCGCAGGCATCTATAATGCTCTGCCAGTCTGCGTATGAAACCGAATCCTCGGAATCGGCATTATAACCGATTTCGGTAAATCCTCGTCTGTCAAGCTCGGCTGTTACTGAACTGCGTACCTCGGAGGACATCTGTGCGCTGTCGGGTATGCGGTATATGGAGGGCGCTGTGCCTGTGACCTTTTTAAGCAATGAATATGTACCGTAAAAATCAGAAAGGTAATCCTCGGCTGACAGGTAGCTTATATTTTCGCCTGCCAGTACTCCTGCCGTGCAGCCGAAGTTTATTGCGGATATCAGTGTGTCCTCATAATCGGGGGAGATATCCGAAACGAAAAAAGTTCCCTTTACATTCTGATTTTTAAGAATTATAAGAATATCCGACGCGTTTTCCGAAATATCACCCTCAAAGGTCAGAAAAACCGTGCTGCTGCCTGCCGGGCGCTTTTCCGCTTTTTCCGAATACATATCCTCATAGAGATCGGAAACAGCCTCGGTATTCTCGGAGGATACCGCAGATTCCTCCTGGGGAGGCTCGATAATATCCTCTGAAACAACAAGCTCTGTTTGGGTCTGACCGCTGCTCTGCGTTTCTGTTATGACTGTAGGTTCTTTGGAGTTTATATATTCGATTATTTCATCTGCGGAGATACCCTCCTGCTCCATTTGGGAAACATATTCTGCAACTGTTTTTTTATCGGCGGAGCTGTCCGTCGATTCAGAGGAAAGCATATGGCATTTAACGGCAAAAAACACGGCAAGGATCGTAGCAATTCCCAGCCAGCCGAATACTGCCGTAAAAATAAGATGCCTGAAAAATTTTACACTTCCGAAGTACATATTACAAATACCGATCCGGGATTTATTCCGGATCCGCTCCTTTCCCTGACGGATATCGCAAATAATCACATATACTCAATATAATAATACACCTTTTTTGCTTTTATGTCAACATTATAGCCGGAAAAAAAACGTGCAATATTTGCGGTAAAATCCGGCAGTATTATTAAGGAACCACTGATTAAATCCCGCCTAACGGCTTGGAACGCATCTTGCTTGCATAATTTCCGTCATATTGCACTAAAATTTCCTGACAGGCGCTGTCCGCAGACTACCCGGCCTGCCTGCGAAATTTTTGCATAATCTGACGAAAATTCTGTCTGCGCAATCTGCGTGCCAGATTTAATCAGTGTTTCCTCAGAGCCTGTTCAGAATCTTCCCGCGCACGTCTTTTCGGCAAATTTTGCCGTATTTGTCGTCGAAAATCCTTGCCATACGCGAGTATGCCTGCGGATTTTTTCCTAAGGCAATACCGAACAAAGAGCGACTTGCGTCTTTGCACCGAATCTGCTTGCA